>JBBQFZ010000007.1:0-61357 GCA_038322455.1 Gemmatimonadales bacterium
ACCTCACCCAGTGCCGCCAGCTGCTCAGCCCAAGACTGCTTGAGTCGGATCGCGGTTTCTTTATCGGGTAGCTTCGTGTGCGCCAGGGTTACGGAGCCGTCTGGCCTTAGCCGATGCGGGAAATCACTGCCCTCGCGTAGATGTCCGGAGGAGCCACCAACATCGCGGCCGAGATCACCGTTATGAGGACGAACCACGGGTCTGTGCCGAGAAGGTTCGACTCCGCGATCACGCGCCAGACGTGCGCGAGGGCGAGCAAGGCGAAGACAGTGCCGGTGGTGATCAGATAGGCTTTCATGCGGGCCGATCGAGAGAATGTTGACCGCGAAGTTAGCTCCGCCCTGGGGTGGGCTGCGAGTATAGGCAGAGATCATGACCGGCGACGCCACAACGCGATCCAGGCGACGCTTCCTGATCGTCGCCGAATGCAGATGGTTTGGGTAGCGACATGAGCCGCCGCATATCCTATATTAGCGGCTGTTCCCCACCGGTCTTTCTCCCCCATCGATTCGCATAATGAACTTTATCGACCGACCGACGCCCGTACGTCCGGCCCTTCCCCCCGGACTTCACAGGAGGATGGAAATGACGCTTCACCGCGCCTCACGATTTACACTCGCGCTCGCTCTTCTCGCGCTTCCGGCTGCCGCCGGAGCCCAGGCGTTCGGGCTGAACGAAATTGGATCCTGCGCGCTCGCCCGCGGCTTCGCCAACACATCGGCGCCGTGCGACGATGCCTCGAGCATCTTCTGGAACCCCGGAGCGCTGCCCAAGGCTCAGGGGGTGTCATTCTACGGTGGCGCCGCGATCATCAAGATCGACGGCGACTTCACCCGGGACACCAGCTTCACCACATACAAGAGCGAAGTTCCCACGGCCATTGTGCCGCACATCTTTCTCAACTATCGCGGTGCTGGAAAGCTGGCGTTGGGTATCGGCGCGTACGTTCCCTATGGATTGACGTCGCAGTGGGCCGACGATTTCCCGGGCCGTTTCTCCGCCAAGAAAGCATCGCTGCAGACGATCTACGTGCAGCCGAACATCGCGTACCAGCTGACCGACAGCTGGTCTGTCGGTGGCGGCCCGATCTATGGGCACTCGAGCGTGGAGCTGATCCAGGCTGTTGACCTCGCCGGAGTCCAGACGCCCGCCGGCCCAACTTTCGGCCAGCTCGGTATTCCTGCGCGCACCGAGTTCGCGCGCGCGCGCATCAAGGGATCGGCCAGCGCCTGGGGATTCACGCTCGGCGTTCACGGCAAGCTCACGCCGACGTGGGAAATGGGCCTGCGCTTTCTGTCACAGCTCTCCTTCAAGTACGACAACGCCGACGCCACCTTCGAGCCGCGTCCAACCGGGCTCGTGCTCGCAGCAGGCAATCCGTTCGGCGTCCCGGCCGGCACTCCCGTAGACGCCCTCGTGGCAAGCCAGTTCACCGGCACCGGCGCACTCACGGCGCAGAAGGCCAGTACCGTGATCCGCCACCCGGCGCAGATCCAGGCGGGCTTCGCGTACACCGGCTTCGAGGGAACGACCCTCAGCTTCGATTACGCCTATGTGGGATGGAAAGCGTTCAATCAGCTTCCTGTCAACTTCGCGGGCGGCGCGCCGTCCAAGGTGATCGTCGAGGGTTACAACAATACGTCCGCCATTCGCATCGGAGCCGAGCGCAAGACGACGAGTGGCCTGGCGCTCCGCGCCGGATTCGCCGCTGCGACGTCCGCGGCACCAGACCAGACAGTGACGCCGCTTCTTCCCGAGATGGACCGCGGTTACGGAATGCTCGGCGTCGGAGTTCCGCTGATGGGACGTTTCAGTGTCGACGGTTCGTACGCGCACATCTTCACACACGGCCGCCGCGGCCGCATCGATGAGAGAGCGAAAGGCAGCACCGACGCCCAGGCACTCGCCCTGAACAGCGGATTCTATTCATTGAGCGCGAATATCTTTTCGCTCAGCCTCAAGACTTCCTTCTAACCCACGCCAGGAGAAATCAAGATGTTGCGACTGACTCCTATCACCCGCGTGGCAATCCTTGGCGCCGCAGCGGCGTTGTTGGCTTGCAGCGAAAATCGCGAGCTTCTCGGAACCGAGACGCCCGCGGGTGGTGAAATCTTCAAGAGCTACGTTGCCCTCGGCAACAGCATCACCGCCGGCTACCAGAGCAGCGGAATCAACGACTCCACGCAGCGGCAGAGTTTCGCGCGCTTGCTCGCCGGACAGATGGGAACACAATACCACTATGCAGCGCTGTCGCTTCCGGGATGCCCGCCTCCGCTTGCGAACACGCAGACCGGCGCGCGTGTCGGTGGCGCGACCGCGCCGCCGTGCGCTCTGCGCATCGGCAGCTCGGTAACAGACATTCTGAACAACGTCGCCGTGCCGGGTGCCCGCGTTCTCGATCCTTCGTCGGCCTCGACCATCGCGTCGAACGCCCTGACCACGTTCATTCTCGGCGGCAAGAGTCAGGTCCAGCGCGCGCTCGACGCAAACCCGACCTTCGTCACGATCTGGATCGGCAACAACGACGTGCTCGAGGCGGGCGCAAGCGGCGTCATCGTTCCGACCGCGGGCGTCTCGCCGGGAATCGTCAGCACGCAGGCGCAGTTCCAGACGAGCTACGACGCGATGATTCAGCAGCTCACCGATAGCGAGCCAAATCTCAAGGGAGTGCTCATCGGTGTGGTGCAGGTAGCTGGAATCCCGCTGCTTCAGTCGGGCGCTCTCATTGCGAGCAGCCCGCAGATTCAGGCGGGCATCAACGCGGCGGCAGGAAAGCCGGTTACGATCCACCCCAATTGCACCGGCTCGGCATCACTCGTCAGTGTTCCGCAGCTCATTCCACTCATTCGCGCAGGCACGCACCCGGCGCTCATCTCATGCGAGGCGGGCGTGGTTCCGGGAACTCTCGTCGGCGATCTCTTCGTCCTCGACGCGACAGAACAGGCAACACTCGGTGCCGCGATCACGGGTTACAACACGTACATCAAGAACAAGGCTGACGCGATTGGATTCGCCTACTACGATCCGAACGTGTTATTCGCCGCGAAGAAGGCGACCGGTGAGATTCCGCCGTTCCCGAACTTCGGGAGCGCCACCGCGACCTTCGGCACGCTCTTCTCACTCGACGGAGTTCACCCCGCGGCGGCAGCTCACAAGCTCATCGCCAATGATCTGATCGGCGTGATCAACGGCAAATACGGCACGACCCTCAAGCCTGTTCCGTAAAATCGGCTTCGAATTGACGCAGCGAAAGGAAAGAGGGCAGCGACGAAAGTCGCTGCCCTCTTTGCATCATCCAATCACGGACCAGCCTTTCGAGCTGATGAATCGTGCGTAGTCTTCCCCTTGGCCCTTGCCTTCCGCACTTTCAAGCGCCTCGACAAGTCCGAATCAGCAGCTCTGCCAATCAGACCAGGAGATGCACATGAAACCGAACAATTTCTCCCGCCGTGAATTTGTTGGAGTCAGCGCTGCCGCGATGGGCGGGTCTATCGCGGCGAAGAACATTCTGCTTAGACCCGAGCCCGTCGAGGTTCCCAACCGGCGAGTCGCTCCAAGCGACCGGGTTCGCTTCGGCATCATCGGTGTCGGAATGCAAGGATCCGGTCTTCTCGGAGCGTCCATCCGGCTGCCTGGTGTCGAGTGCGCGGCCGCGGCCGATCTCTACGACGGACGCCACGTCCTCGCGAAGGAGATCGTCAGGGCTGACCTCCCGACCACTCGACGCTATCGCGAGCTGCTCGACAACAAGGACATCGATTGCATCGTTGCAGCGGTGCCCGACCATTGGCACCGCCAGATTCTCATGGACACGGTGAGCGCGGGCAAGGACATCTACTGCGAGAAGCCGATGTCGCACACCGCCGCCGATGGAGTGGCGATGGTCGCCGCGGCGCAGAAAAGCGGCCGCATCGTTCAGATCGGCTCGCAGCGCGTGAGCTCGCTCATCTGCGCAAAAGCGAAGGAAATCATCGCCCAGGGAAATCTCGGCGACCTCATGCTCGTCGAGGCATCGCTCGGTCGTAACAGTCCGACCGGAGCGTGGCAGTATCCACCGCCCTTCGACCTGTCACCGGCCAATCTGGATTGGGACACCTGGCAGGGCGACGTCCCCAAGCGGCCGTTCAACCCGATCGTCTTCGCGCGCTGGCGGTGCTGGAAGGAATATGGAACGGGACTCGCGGGCGATCTCCTCGTGCATCTGGTAAGCGGCATGATGTTCATGCTCGGAATCAACGAGCCGCCGAAGATGGCGTCGGCGGTGGGCGGTCTTCGCCACTGGAAGGACGGGCGCAACATGCCCGACGTTCAAGCGATGAACTATTACTTCGGAGATCTGCCCGTACAAATGCGCCTCAACCAGGCGACAGATACGCCTGAGGCCTATCGCTTTCAGGGGTCGAAGGGAATCCTGGAAGTCACTGGATCCGGCCTGACGTTCACGCCGCAGACGGGCAACGACGACTATCCGAGCTACTATACGGGAAGCTTTCCGCGCGCGATGCGTGAAGAGTACACGCGGAAGTGGCACGAGGAGAACGACGCCCGCGTCGCGCGCGAGGCGCTCGTGAACAGCATCTCATACCGCATCGGCGAATACGACGACGTCACGCCGCATCTGAAGAACTACTTCGACGCGGTACGCTCGCGGAAGCCGGTGGTGGAGGACGTAATCTTCGGCCAAAATGCAGCGCTGGCGTGTCACATGGCGAACGAGTCGTACTTCCGGCACGCCCAGGTCACCTGGGATTCCGCGTCAAAGACCATCAAGGGCTGACGCCGCTTCGGCGTCGGCCAGTATCTCGCGCACCGCGCACTCGTGAATCACCGTGGCCGGCCATTGCGGATCGTAATG
Source organism: Gemmatimonadales bacterium (assembly GCA_038322455.1). Taxonomy (GTDB): domain Bacteria; phylum Gemmatimonadota; class Gemmatimonadetes; order Gemmatimonadales; family Gemmatimonadaceae; genus UBA4720. Next base: position 4,856 of record JBBQFZ010000007.1, read on the forward strand.
GTCGGCCTTCGTCATCCGCTCGAGGGTCAGCCGCTTGCCCGCGCCCGACGCGAGCATCGCGCACTCTTTCGCCGACACGACAGTCTCGATTCCCACGCTGATCCCGTGCGTGGGCACAGCGTCGAGAGTGCCGAATGAAGGAAAGGTGTTGAGGTTGTCGCGACGCGTTTCCTCGGAGAGCCGGATGATGCGCGTGCGGCTGTCGCGCGGACTGCCCGGCGGATTGAATGCCACGTGGCCATCGCTTGCGCCCGAGGCGAGCATGAAGAAGTCGATTCCGCCGGAGTCCGCAATCCGCTTGTCGTAGCTCTCGGGATCGCGCGGATCGGGAAACCAGATTGAATCTTCCCGCAACCGCTGCGCGGGCTCGAGCGCGGCGTTCAACCGATCGGCGATCTCCGCGCGAGCGAAGTGGTGACACGACCACTCCCGGGCTGACGGCGCGTGTTGGAATCCCTTGCCCGCTGCGACGAGATACTCGTCCATCATCACAAGAATGAGATGACTGATATCCCGTGGCGCGGCAGACACCCGCCTCGCCATCGCCCCGTAAACCGGTCGCGGTGTGCGGCCGGTTGGACAACCGAGCAGGAACCGTTTCCCTGATTTGCGTGCGCCCTCGATCTCGTCGAGCAATCGGTTCGCGAGATGATCGCCCATCTTCTCGGGCGTCGGAAAGACGCGCAGTGGAGTGCGTGACATGAATCGCTAGTCGAGTGGACTCAGAAACAGACTCGCCGCACCGATCATGCCTTCCCATCCCTCGAACGAGGAACCCACCAACTCGATCCCACGATACTGCGGTGACGCGTGCTCGATAAAGCTCGCCCGCGTTGGGTCGAGGAGAAACTCCCTTGCCGCCGCGATCCCTCCCCCGACGACGATCCTGTCGGGTGCAAAGAGGGGAACGAGCGAGGCCAGTCCCAGCCCCACCCACCGGCCGGTCTCCGCCAGCACTTTCCGCGAGGACTCGTCCCCGTCACGCGCGCTGTTGATGACATCGCGGGGACTCCGCCCGCCCGCTCTTTCCGCGACAGCCGCCGAATTTGCCATCGCCTCGAGACATCCGTGCGCGCCGCACGAACATAACCGGCCCTTCGGATCGACGATGATGTGTCCGAGATCGCCCGCGCATTCCCCGGTGTACCGCAGCAGCGCTCCGCCGATGATCACCGCGCCACCCACGCCAGTGCCGAGCGTAATTTCCAGCAGACGCGTCGCGCCATGACCGGCCCCATGCCAGTACTCCGCCAGCGCAGCCGCGTTCGAGTCCACCTCGAGACGACAGTCGAGCGACAACCGATCCTGGAGCGCGGCTCGCAGCGGGAAGTCGCGCAGCAGCGGCAGGTTCGCATTGTGGATCATCGCCGAGTGTTCGCGGTTGACGAAACCGGCGACCGACACCCCAACGCCCACTATGCCGCGTGCCGCATCGGTGGAGTCCAGCAGCAGCCGGAACGCAATCCCTATCGCGTTCACGAGACCAAGCGGACCCGCGGGCGCATTTGTCGGAATCACCGTGCGCCCGACCACCGCGCCATTCTCGGCCACAATGCCGATCTTGGTGCCCGTCCCTCCGATGTCGACGGCGCCGGCGAATCGCATCACAGTGCGGCTTGCGCGAGCTCCGGCTTCTTCCAGAGATCGATGGGCTTGGCGATTCCCTTCGGGCGGAACGGGAGCATGATCTTCCGCCCGAGACCGGCCGAGGCGTAAGCGGCGTAGAGGACTTCCTGCACGACGCGTCCCGTCTGGCCGTCGGAGATCGGCTTCTCCGTCCCGCGCACGCACCGCGCAAAGTGCCGCATCTCCTGCGGGAATCCGTAGTTCCAGTGCTCCTCAAAAACCGGGTACGTCCATCCCTTCGTGGACGACGCCTTCTCGACGGCGTAGCCGAAGCCCGTTTCGGAGTAGGTCGGGAGCGCGTTGCCCATGAGCATGTCGGCGTAAGTCTGTCCCTTGTCGCCGAAGACTTCGATCGTGTCGTCCATGCCGCCGGGCTTGTTCCAGCTGCTCTCCACCATTCCGATCGCGCCGTTTTCGAACTCGATGATGGTGATCGCCTCGTCGTCGCCCTGCGTGCGTTTGGCGTTGACCTGGGTCGAGAGCTGCGCGTACACGCTTTTGATTTTCTGTTTGCCGAGGAACCACCAGCAGAACGCGATGCCGTGGCAGCCGAGGTCCATGAGGGCGCCACCACCAGATTGTTCGACGTCCCAGAACCAATCTGCGTGAGGACCCGAGTGTTTTTCTCCCTGCTTCACGAGATGTATTCGGCCGAAGGCGCCTTCATCTGCCATCTGCTTCGCCTTCAGGTACTTCGGCGCGAAGAAGAGCTCCTCGGCGTAGAGGAGCAGGACGCCGGCTTTGGCGCAGGCGTCGATCATCGCGTCCGCCTCCTCGAGCGTCACGCAGAGTGGCTTCTCGCAGACGACGTGCTTTCCCGCCGCGGCGGCGTCGAGAGTGACTTGAGCGTGGAAGCGATTGGGGGCGGTAATCGAGATCATCTCGACGGCGGGATTGCGCAGCATCTCGCGGTAGTCGGAGTAGAAGCTGGGGATGGAGTGACGGCGCGCGAATTCCTCGGCGTTGCCCTTCGTGGGGGACGCGACCGCGACCACCTCCATCTCTTCGGGCATCGCCCGCACCGATGAGGCAATGCAGTCGGCCTGAAAGCGCGAGCCGACGATTCCGATTCCCACCTTCGACATTTGGTGCTCCTGGATCGCAGTAAAATCACCGCGCGGTGGAGTCTTTGTTAGATGTCCCCGCGAGGTCGGGGTCAGCTGTGGGCTCCCTGCTTGCGGGCAGCGGTCGGCTCGCCGAACGTCATTCGGTGTCCGTCGGGCGTCTGTACACCAAACTCACGCAGCCCCCACGGCTTTGTGGCGAGCGCTGAATTGATCCCGGCGTTCTTGCCCGCCAACTCCTTGTACAGCTCGTCCACTCCGTCCACGAGCACGTACGCAAAGTACGAATGATCGCCCAGCTCGCCGGCGGGAGTCGCGTCCGCGCAATCGCCCAGCATCACCTTGAACTTGCCCCGCGACAAAAAACTCCACCCGTCCGAGCCGTCGCCGAAATCGCGCGTGAAGCCGAGTACGTCCATGTAATAGCGGGTTGATGAGTCGAGGTCACGAACGGCCAGCACCGAGCGGGGATCCAGGATTTGCGCCATCTGCACTCCGTAATTCAGGATTGTTCGAAATCCCCCTATATGCCACGTGCGGCTCGGGGCTACGTTACAGACTTAGAGGGTCTTCCGTTGCCCCCCCCTTTACCTCCAACATTTGTACGAACTACACCTACCCATATGACAAAACTCGCCAGCATTCTCGACACCGTTGGACACACGCCCATTGTAAAGATCAACAGGCTGGCGCCACCTAACGTCAGGCTCTACGTAAAGATCGAAGCGTTCAATCCGCTTGGCTCGGTAAAAGATCGCCTCGCGCTCGGCATCATCGAAGATGCCGAGAAAACCGGCGCGCTCAAGCCTGGCCAGACTGTCATCGAAGCAACCAGCGGCAATACCGGTATCGGGCTCGCCATGGTTTGTGCGGCAAAGGGATATCCCCTCGTTGTCACGATGGCCGAGTCGTTCAGCATCGAGCGGCGCCGCTTGATGCGTTTCCTCGGCGCCAAAGTCATTCTGACTCCCGCGCCGGAGGGTGCGACCGGGATGGTGAAGAGAACGATCGCGCTCGCGAATAAGAATGGCTGGTTCTACACGCGGCAGTTCGAGAACGAAGCCAACGCCGATTTTCACTCGCGTACGACGGCGAGGGAGATCATAGACGATTTCGCGGGCGACAAGCTCGACTTCTGGGTGACCGGCTTCGGGACTGGCGGAACGCTGAAAGGCGTCGCACGCGTTCTCAGGAAGGAGCGGCCGGAAGTGAAGATCGTCGTATCCGAACCATCCGATGCGCCGATGCTCAGCAGCGAGACACCGCAGGAACGAAACCCCGACGGCTCCGCCGCCTCCCGCCACCCATCTTGGAAACCGCATCCGATCCAGGGCTGGAGTCCCGACTTCATACCCAAGCTCACGGGCGACGCGGTGGACATGAACCTCGTCGATCAGGTCATCACCGTGGCCGGCCCGCAGGCGATGCAGTGCAGCAGACAGCTCGCGCTACAGGAAGGAATCTTCGTCGGGACATCTTCCGGCGCCACCTTTGCCGCGGCGCTCAAAGTCGCCAAGGATGCGCCAAAAGGCACGACGATTCTCTGCATGCTCCCCGACACAGGCGAACGGTACCTGAGCACCCCGCTGTTCGGTGACATTCTGGCCGAGATGAACGAGGAAGAGCTCGCGATCGCCGCGAGCGTGTAAGCTTCTTGCATCCCCGCTACCCCACCCCACCCGGAGGAATTCCATGCGGCTGCTGCGACTATCGCTGGCCCTGTTGACGCTCTCTGCATCAACGCTTGCTGCCCAGACGCGCGGCATCGCCGAGCGACTCGGCTATCCCGCCGGGTCGAAGCTGCTGATTCTCCACGCAGACGATCTCGGGGTGGCGCACTCCGAGGATGTGGCGAGCTTCGATGCGCTTGACCGGGGCGCGGTGTCGTCGGCGAGCATCATGGTGCCGACGCCGTGGGTAGGCGAGGTGGCCGCGTACGCCAGAGCACATCCCAACGCTGACCTCGGCCTTCATCTCACGCTGACGAGCGAATGGCAGACGTATCGCTGGGGCAGCGTGGAGTCGAAGGACAAGGTGGCGAGCCTTCTCGATTCCGTCGGCACATTCCCGAACGACGAGGCGATCGTCGCCAAGACGGCCAAGCCCGCTGAAGTCGACCGCGAGCTGCGCGCGCAGGTCGAGCGGGCGTTGGCGCTCGGAATTCGTCCGACGCATCTCGACAGCCACATGGGCTCGCTGTTCACCACGCCGGAGCTGATCGCAGTCTATGTGAAGGTGGCGCACGACTATCATCTTCCGTTTCTGGCGGTAAAAGGCACCCCGCTTGCCGCGGCTCAGGCAGGCGTTTCGCCGCAGGATGTCGTACTCGACGCGGTAGTCATCGCGGGTGAGAATATTCCGCGGGATCAGTGGAAGGCGTGGTATCTGAGAGCGATCGACAATCTCAAGCCCGGCATTACCGAGATGATCGTGCACCTCGGGCACGACGACGCCGAGTTGCAGGCTGTGACCGTGAACCACGAGCCGTACGGATCGGCGTGGCGGCAGCGCGACTACGACGTCGTGACGAGCGCGGAGTTCGTGAAGGCGCTGCGCGACCACAACGTGATCGTCGTCAAGTGGAAGGATCTGGCGAGAGCGGCGCAGATGAAGTGAGTGTTTCGCAAGTGGTGCCGGTACGCTGCTAGAGTTGCGCGCGGGCCCAATAACAGACCGCATCCGCCGCGCGATTGGCGATTCCAAACGATGCGAGGGTAGCAGCGGTTACACGGGTAGAGCGTCCGAGGTCGTCCTCAAAGGAGCGCATCCTCTCGGTGGCCAGCTGGCGGCTGACGATTATCACACCGAATTCCGCGTTCAGCGCGAACGAGCGTGGATCGAAGTTGATCGAGCCCACGAGGAATAGCTCGCCGTCGGCCACAACTGTCTTCGCGTGCATCATCGTCGGCTGATATTCGTAGATCCCCACACCATGCTTGACGAGCCTCGGCCAGGTGTGGCGGCTCGCGCGCTGCACCATCTTCATGTCGTGGAAGGGTCCAGGCACCAGGACGCGAACATCTACGCCGCGGTCCCTCGCGGAACAGAGCGCGTCGATGAAGGTGGGCGTCGGAACGAAGTAGGCGTTGCTGATGTAGAGCGTCCGCGTGGCGCCGGCGATTAGCGCAGCCATCACGCGTTGCGCCGCCGAGGCGCCGTTGGCGGGAGTACTGATCACGCTGCAGATGGAGATGTCGCCGGTCGGGGGGAGCGGTGGAAAATCCCGCGCGTCAAGCAGCAGCTCTTCGGTGCTCTGATTCCAGTTGTCGGTGAACGCTGCCTGAAGCGAGGCAACGATCGGCCCCGTGAGCCGGACGTGTGTGTCCCGCCAGTGGGAAGGACTTTGCGCGTGTCCCGTCCATTCGTCGGCAATGCCGACGCCGCCAGTGAATCCGATCTTGCCGTCCACGATCAGCAGCCTGCGATGCGTTCTGTGGTTGTAATTCATCCAGTTGAACCACCGCATGCGGCGGAACCAGGTAACCTTGCAGCCGGCGGCGCACATCTGGTCCACCAGCTCGTGCGGCATTGGCTCGGCTCCTTCGCTGTCGAGAACGAGCCGCACCATCACTCCGCGTTGTGAGGCGTCAGAGAGCGCCTGCGCGAATTCGCGAGGGACAGCTCCAGCCCAATAGACGTACGTCGAGAAGTGGATGGTCGATACGCTCGAGCGGATCGCGGCCAGCATGGGCGGAAAGATCTCGTCGCCGTTCTGGAATACCTCGACCTCGTTGTCCTTGACCACACCTTCTCCAGCGGCGCCGTGCAAGGTCCGGAGAAATGCATCAAGCTCGGGCACGATGTGCGGTACGCTCATCACCCGGTCCTGGTGATTCGCCTCGGTGTTCGCGGCAAGAGTGATGTAGAGGAACGCAACAGCAAGCGCGCTGGCGATTCCGCCGAGCAGAAAGAGAAATTCCCTCATGCGTGGCCGGGAGAGGCTTGATCTCCGTACCGCTTGCGGGCTTCAGTGATGTTGAAAAAGTGGACAGATCTGATCTGATCCCCAACGGTCATGCGGACGCCCTCCAGCTACAGTTGAACTTCCGTCGGGCTCGCGGGGCTTTCAAGCGGACCCACCTGCCCCCCCAATCTACGAGCAAGTTACGCTTTTTCTCGGGCTCAGTGGCTGGCCTGGCACCCGAGAAGCTCAACGTGGGCGACCGCAGCGCGGGATTGTGCCGCGCTGCTCGCCAAGGCCGAAATCCGGCGACACCTGTCCGGCGTCTATGTCAGCGGAGCTGACGGCAACTTCCACTCCTATTTAAGCGTGCGCGCGTGGTGTCGCGTGTGCGCGCTGAGCAGGCGCAGCGTAGTACGCGGGGAGAGGGGACCAAAATAGGCGTGCGTAAAGCCACGGTCCAAACGCGCGCGTCGCAATGCTGCCGCTGCCTGATCGGCAACACTGTGCAGGCGGGCAGCGGCCGCATCCGGCATCAGACGCTGCGCCTCCTTAGCGTCCGGGACCAACTCGGAGGGCGCCACGGCTCCTCGCGGGAAGCGTTTGGTGGCGATGACCACCGGCAACACCAGCGTGCGCAAAAGCCGAGCGAAGTGCGACGATACACGCAACCGCATGCCCTCGCCACCGGCTGCCGACTCCCGACCCAGCTCGTACGCGCGGCACACGTGCAGCGCGACGGCGGCGGGACTCCATTTCGCCGGCGCCGGTGAACGGTGCCAATCGCCGCGCGGGACGCGCCCGCACGCATCGATGAATTCGCTAACGGCGGTTTCGTGCTCCGCCAAGGCAGCGGTCCAGCGACGCTCATCCCGCACCGATTTCTCCAGAGACTCGTCGAATGTCGAATCTCACTCGCCGAACCGGACTCGGTGCGTCGCCTGCTCCCGACCCGTGCGCTGCGTCAGCGATTCATACAGCTCGGGCCGGCGTGCCCGCAACCAGCGTTGTCCCGATGAGCTCTCGAGCAGCGAAGCATCGAGATCCGCCACGACCATCGCGTCGCCTGCCGCGCGCGTCTCGGCGATAGTCGCACCGTAAGGATCGAGCACCATCGCATTACCGGTGCGGATCTCGTCGTCGTCCACACCGATTCCGTTGCTGAAAAGCAGAAACATCCCGTTGTCGTGCGCCCTGCTGGGCAACCAGCGCATCAACCAGCCGCGCCCTTTGGGTCCGCAGATCTCCGCTTCGCACGTGGCTGGATCTTCTGCGCGCCGCGCCCAGATAGCGGGATCGATCGGCTTCATGCCGTGCGGGCTCACAGAGTTGCATCCCCCCGTCTGGTGCGGCGCCAGCAACAGCTCTGCGCCAAGCAACGCCGTCGCGCGCCCGTTTTCGATGATGTTGTTGTCGTAGCAGATGAGTACACCAACTCGGCAGCCATGAGGCGTGTCGAAAACGGTGTACCTATCACCCTCGGACAGAAACCGGCTCACGAACACGTGCAGCTTGCGGTGGACCGCCCAGCGCCCGTCGGGCATCGCGACGACGTAGGCGTTGTAGAGTCTTCCGTCGTCACCCCGCTCGATCAGCCCGGCCCCGATGCTCATGCCATACTCATGAGACAGACGCAACAGCTCCCGCGCCGAAGGACCGTCGGGAACCGGCTCGGCCAGCGCCTCGACCGCCTCGCGGGTCAGCTTGCGAACGTGCCAGTAACCCGTGATACACATCTCTGGAAATACTACTATCTCGACGCCCGACGCGGCGGCCCCGGTCACGAAGTGCGCGATGCGCCCAAGGTTATGCGCCTTGTTGCCGGGCTCGTGCTGAAACTGAACGGTCGCCACGCGGATATCGCGCATAATGTCGAAAGAGGATTGGACCCGCGACCGGCGAGCCAGCGGGCATAACTCACTGGACATAAGATGGCTGCGGATCAGGGCCGTGCACTAATTTCCCCAACATAATGCGAATAGTCGTAGTCGGAGGAACCGGCCACATCGGCACTTTTCTCGTGCCTCGCCTGGTGAATGCGGGTCACGAGGTGATCGTTGCCAGCCGCGGAGTGCGTGGGCCGTACGTATCGCATCCCGCCTGGGAAAGAGTAGAACGCATTGCGATCGACCGGCCCGCCGAGGATGCCGCAGGCACTTTCGGCGCACGCATCGCCGCATTGGCCGCGGATGCGGTCGTCGATCTCATCTGCTTTACTCCCGCGAGCGCGGAGCAGCTGGTGCACGCGTTACAGCCGCGCGAGACGCTGCTGCTCCAGTGCGGGACGATGTGGGTACACGGCCGATCTACTACGGTGCCAACCACCGAGGATGAACCTCGACACCCGTTCGGCGAGTACGGCATCCTGAAGGCCGAGATCGAAGAGCTGCTGCTGGACAGCACCCGCCGCGGCGTCGCGCGCGCGGCCGTTCTGCATCCGGGGCACATGGTAGGTCCCGGCTGGAATCCGCTGAATCCCGCCGGGCATTTCAATCCTGAAGTGTTCACCCGCATCGCCCATGGCGAGCTGCTGCTGCTTCCGAATGAGGGAATGGAGACCGTGCACCACGTCCACGCGGATGACGTCGCGCAGGCGTTCGAGCTCGCGCTCACCCGTCCAGACGATGCCATTGGAGAAGGCTTTCATGTGGTGTCACCGGAGCCGCTCACCTTGCGCGCATACGCGGAAGGCATGTTTGCCCATTTCGGGCAGTCAGCGAATCTCGGATTCCTTCCTTGGGACAAATGGCGGCACACCGTGACGGAAGCGGAAGCGGCAGCCACGTGGGACCACATCGCGCATTCACCGAACGGCAGCATTGCGAAAGCGCGACAGCGTCTGGGCTACGCGCCGAGGTACACGTCGCTGCAAGCGGTGATAGAATCGGTCAATGTGATGATTGCTGCCGGCACCGTCGTGGTCTCGCGCGCCGGCGATTCAGACTCCAGTATATAGCATGCCTATGCACAAACTCTCCTTTGTCGCCATGACTTTGGTCGCGATCCTCCCGCTTTCGGCAAAGGCTCAGACCAGACGCCCCATACTCGCCGTCTTCGCCCACCCCGACGACGAACGCGTGATCGGCCCACTCCTGTCGAGGCTCGCGCGACAAGGACGCGAGACGCATCTCGTGATTGCCACCGACGGCTCTCAGGGAATTCGTGATTTCGCGCATATCCCAGCCGGTGGGCGGCTCGCGGCCGAGCGCACAAAAGAGGCGACGTGCGCTGCCAACAGGCTGGGCGTTCGCAAGCTGCACCTGCTCGGACTTCCGGACGGCGGACTCGCATCATTCGCCGTGCTGGGCAAGCTGCGATCGGGGCTGGCGGCGATCATCGATTCGCTCAATCCCGCGGCGATCATCACCTTCGGTCCGGAGGGCGGTACTGGACATCCCGACCATCGCCTGGTGGGCGACGTCGTGACGCAGATAATCGAGAGCGACGCCCGCTACGCAAATGTGGATCTGCTGTACGCGTCACTGCCGACGGAGCGTCTGCGCACTGCACCGGCGGCAAATCCTTCCGTGAACGGCATGGCCCAGTCGCTGCTGACCGTGCGCGTGCCATTCGAGGCGCGCGACCTCGCGGCGGCACGCGAGGAATACGCGTGTCATCGCACCCAATACGCGCCGGCGGAGATGGATTCGGTCAACAAGTATCTCGCGCACGCGTGGAACGGCTTGGTGTGGCTGCGTCCGTGGAACGGGGCGCTGCACGATCCGGGACTCTTCAAACCGTAAGGAAGCCAAGATTGGCCGGCTTCGCAGCGATTTCCGCAGTACTCCCTGCCGCATGCGGCGTGCGCTACCGCGCTCACGCGGTGACGAGGTACGACGCGCGCTCCTCTTTCGTGACGTCTGGCACGACCCGGCACCCCTCTTCCTCGGAGCGCAGTGCCGCCTCGATGATTGCCATCACCGTTGCCCCTTGCTCCGGTGGCACCGGGTTCGGCGCTCGGCCAAGCAACGCTTCGCGCAGCTCGACGTAGTACTCCCGCTGATCGCCACGCGCCGCCTTGATCGCGCGGGAATCGCCACTGGCGCCACTGTATAAAACCGCGTCGTCCGGATCCATTCCCCAACCCGGAGCGTCGGGCAGCAGGCCGGCTCGGAGCTGGTCCTCCTGTATATCGGGTTTCGCTTTCACCAGGCTCGCGCGATCGCCGTGCACGACAAAGCGCGCGCTGCCGCCGGACACGAGCGAGCCGGCGCCGAGCGTCGCGATCATTTCGCCGTAGCGCAACACGAGCTGGAAGAAGTCGTCCGTTTTTCCTCCTCGACGCTGTTTCGCGACCGTCGCCTGCACGCTGTCCGGGATTCCGAACAGAAACAGCGTCTGATCGATGAGATGCGGCCCGAGGTCGTAGAGCAGTCCCGCACCAGGCTCGGGCGTCTCGCGCCAGCGGTCGCGGACTTCCGGGCGATACCGATCGATGCGCGATTCGAACAGCACCACTCGACCGACGAGATCCCCGCGAATCGCATCCTCGACGGTCAGAAAATCGCTGTCCCACCGCCGGTTCTGGAACACGGACAGAAGGACGTCGCTATCACGCGCGACAACCGTGAGATGCCTCGCCTCATCAACGGTTATGGTGAACGGCTTATCCACCACCACATTGTGCCCCGCGCGCATCGCCACCTCGGCGAGTGGGGCGTGCGTTTGGTTGGGGCTCGCGACTACGACGAGATCGATACCGGGATGAGCCGCCAACTCATTCGGATCGGATACGACCTCGACAGCACCCAGGATCGCAGCCACATCCTCGGGACGACTGGACGACACCGCGGCGATCTCGTAGCCGTCTGTCGCCAACAGCAGCGGAACGTGAAAGGTCTTCGATACGAAACCGAAGCCAATCAGGCCGACGCGGATCGGCGGAATTGAAGTGCTCTTCGCTGGTGTGATGAGTAAAGTCTAACTCCCCGCTCGCCTGGCGCCACTCCGGGGCGATCCGAGAGGGTCAGGCCGATTCGCCCGTCGGAGAAATGGTCGCCCTAGTACACGTCGAGATCGCGGGCCGAAACCACGCGTCCCTGATATCGGCTGTGTAGCTCGCGAAGGAGATCGTCATCGGTAGCTCCGCCGAAGTAGAGCTGGTGATACAGCACGAGGAGTTTGGGCTTTGCCTTCGCCGCAACTTCCGCGAGCTCGTAGGACGAAGTGTGAGCCGAGGTGTGGGACGCCTTTGTGCGCGCCGGCAGCGTGGAAAAACCCTTGACCGCGTACACCTCGTGCAACAGGACGTCGCATCCCGCACACTCGCGCGCTATCGCGTCGCTGGGCCGGGTGTCGCCGGAGATGACAATGGTGCGATCTGGAGTCTCCACCCGGTAGCCGAATGCATGCGGCCACGTGCCGTGCGGCACCTCGAATGCTTTCACGACGATGTTCGAGTCGCGGTAGATAATTCCCGCGGCAACATCCGCACCCCTCACCTGCCAGGACGGCGCGGCGCCGCCCGCCTGGGTTCGTATCGCGCGATCTTCGCTCCACGCGGCTCTGATGTTTTCCATCATGGCGGCAATGCCGGGCGGTCCATAGACGGTCAGCGGGCCGCCGCGACGAAACTCGGCATTCGGACCGTGATAATACACGAGCGCCGGAAGACCGAGGGTGTGGTCGGAGTGCAGGTGGGTGATGAACACGGCGGGAATGGTGTCGATCTTCGTCCCCTTTGCTACCGCTTCGAGCATTCGACGCTCTACACCCGGTCCCGCATCGAAGATGTAAAGAGCGCCGCGCACCAAAATTCCGATGCTGGTGCCGGAACGAGTCGCGTCGATGACCGGCGTACCCGTACCGAGCATCAGTATTTGCGAACGCCGTGCAGCCGGTGCTGTCGTAGCAGGCTGGACGGGCAGCGGCGGCGCGGAGATCGACGCCACGACAAAAACCGTGGCGGTGGCGGCGAGATTGCGCCAGGTCGCGGTTAGTGCGCCCATGAGCTTTTCCGCAAATTCTGTTACCATATCAGACAAACTCAGGTTCGAGGAATCGCATCATGAAGCTCGTCGTGCTTCGCGCCACCGGGAAATGTCGGCCAGCGTATCTTAGCCGAAGCTCGATGAGCGCGCTTGTCAACATCCGTCCGGCAACGCATCGCGGGCGATGACCCGCGAGCTCGACGCTCTCGGCTAACCCACGGCCATTGCAACTTCAACGACAGACCAACCCTTGAAAGTCACAGTGCTCGGCGCCGGCGCGATTGGCGCCTACTATGGCGGAAAGTTGTCGCTCGCGGGACACGGCGTCACGCTCTACGCGCGCGGCGAGAATCTGGCCGCGATCCGGGGCAGAGGCCTGGAGATCCGAACGCCCGAGGGATCTAGAGTAGTAACAGTCGCGGCCACCGATCGCGCCGACGAGCTCGACGCCGCGGATTTCGCGATCCTCGGCGTCAAGAGCTACTCGCTCGATTCCATCTCACCGGTCGTACGACAAACCGCCGAGAGGGGCGCGGCGATTCTTCCCTTTCTCAACGGCGTCGAAACAACCGACCGATTAATCGCGCTCGGCGTGCAACGCGACGCAATCCTCGGCGGAGTGACGCGCATCAGCGTGGCGCGGGTGCAGCCAGGCGTCGTCGAGCGGCGTGGCAATGTTCAGAGCGTGATCATCGGCGAGCTGGATGGACAGACGACCGATCGCGTGACCCGGATTGCCGCGGCGTTCGGAAATGCCGGCGTTGAGGCGCGCGTCTCCAGTCGGATCGATGTCGATCTCTGGCAGAAGTTCGTGTTCCTTGCGGCAATCGCGGGAGCGTGCGGTCTCGCCCGCGCTCCACTTGGAATTGTGCGCGACCGGCCGCTCGGCCGCCGGTTGCTTCAGCGCGCGGTGCAGGAAGCGGTGGACGTCGCGCGCGCCCGCGGAATCCCGCTGGCGGAGGACGAGACGGCGAAAGTCGTCGGCGCTATCGATGCACTGCCGCCGGGAACGAAGCCGAGCTTTCTGCTCGACCTCGAGTCGGGCGGTCCGACTGAGCTGGACATTCTGAGTGGCGCCGTTTCCCGCTACGCAGAGGCAGCGGGAATTTCAGCGCCTGTTCACGAGACCGTAACAGCGGCCCTGGCCAACCTCGATCTCCGCATCAATGGCTGATGGCAAAGAACCATGCGCCGATCACCGGACCGCGCGGAGGGAAGCGTCCTGGCGCCGGAGCTGGCGTACCCGGAGCTGGTACTGGCGCCGGTCCATACTCGGGTTGAAAGAGATACGCCACGTGTCTCACCGGATCGACCGCGATCGTCTTGGCGCCCCGCATGGTCGGCACCGTGGCTACGACCGTGTACTTGTCCGGTGAATCCTGCCGGACAACGGTAACGTTGCCGTCCCGTCCCGCGGGGATGTAGATCAGCCGCTCTGACGCGTCCCACCCGAGAGCGTCGACTCCGTCTCCGTTCGCGACTGTGGAGACAACCCGACCGGAAGTCGGATCGATGACTACCGACGTCTTGCCGCAGCCCGAAAAAATCCGATTCGACGAACGATCGAACGCAATGCCCGTCGGGCGGTCGCAGGGCTCGAGCGGCCATGATGAAAGCACCTTCATCGTTCTGGCATCGAGCACCTGCATCGTGTTCTTGCCCTCGTTGTTGACGAAGAGCCTCCCCTTGCCATCGCTCGCGGCGCCTTCCGGGGCGTCGTCCTCCAGCTCGGCAACGCCCACGATCTCTCCGGTTCGGGCATCGATGGCAGTCGCGGTTCCAATCGGACGGCTATGGTTCGTCAGAATAACCCGGTCGGAGAAATCATCGTACATGATTCCGTCGAGACCGCCGCTCGGCACGCGGATCTTTTTGATCGGGGCCAGCGTTTTCAGGTCGAACATCGTGACAGTCGAATCGCCGCCGTTGGTGGTGAAACCGTGATTCCACTTCGGCGCCAGCGCGATGCCGTGGGTGCGCGGCGTGTCCGGAATATCCCCTATCACCTTTCCTGTGCGGCCGTCGATCACCATGACGTGGGTTCCACGCGACACGAAGACTCGACCCGTGCCCGGCTCGGCAACCAGGTAGTCCGTCCCACCTTCACCACCGATGCTGTACCGGTCGACCTTGAAGGTCTGCGCGGACGTGAGATGTGGCCAGCTCAGGCCGGCCGCAACAAGGAAGGCTGGGATTGAAAGAGAGGTTTTCAGCACGTGGATCTCGCATGAAAGGGTGGAACGAAACGAACTTCAATCTTGGGATTTCTGTGGCGCAACGATAGTGCCTGGTCACTGTTCATACGCGGCAACCAGTTAAGATGTTGAGGTGGCGGAAGGTCATGCGGTTGCGCGGTGGGGTGACGCGCTGCGAGAGCTGGTGGGAGAGCGAGTCGATGGAATCGAGGTGCCGTCCCGATGGCGCGAAAGGGCAGACCACATCCTCGGCTCCCGCCTGACGCGCGTGCAAACCCACGGCAAGCACCTGGTGCTGCATTTCTCCAGCGACTGGGTCGTTCACACTCATGCCATGCAATACGGATCGTGGCAGGTCGGTCCCATCGGCCAGACACTGCGGAAGGAGGCCCAATTCGCGAGACTGCGTCTGACAACGCCGCGCCATGAGGTCCTCTTCTATCATGGTCCGGTGATGGAAGTTCTCTCTATCGAGGAGCTCGCCGTTCACGAGCGTTTCCAGACGCTCGGCCCCGACCTCCTGCACGACAATTTCTCGTCGGCAGACATTTTCGCGGCGCTGGCGCGGCAGGGAGAACGGGAGATCGGTGACGCCGTGCTCGACCAGCGCATAGTTGCCGGCATCGGCAACATCTACAAATCCGAAGGGCTGTTTCTGGCGGGAATTCACCCGCGACGCCCATCAAATAGTGTGGCGGCCGCCGAGCTCGATGTGTTTTTCGAAGAGTTGATTCCATTGATGCAGGAGGGCCGGTTCAAGTACGGCATGACCGTTACCCTGCCGCCGGATTTGCAGCTCGAACCCTGGATGCGAAATTGGGGTTACCGGCGGCGCGGGCATCCGTGCTTCGTCTGCGCCACGCCGATCGAGATGATTCGTCAGGGCGACTTTCAGCGCACGACGTATTTCTGTCCGCACTGTCAGCCCGCGATCTGATCAAGCGCCAACTATTCGAGGCCGTCGACAAAACCAACTCGCCAACTCGGATAAATCGGCGCCCAGTTGAGCTCGCGTTTTGCCTTCGCGTTCGAGCCGCCGCGGATCTGAGTCATTATCGACACGCCGCCCTCGCCGATCATGAGCTCTCCGAGCCAGTGCGGAATGTTATACGGTGGTTTTGCCTCCACGGCTCTGGCAAGTGCCGGTAGCCAGATCGCGACCTTCGCGGGCTCATCGTCTACGATGTTATAGACACCCGGCGCGCCGCGCGAGATCGCCGCGACGGCCGCCCGCGCGGCGTCGAGCACATGAATGAAGGACCAGACTCCCCCGCCGCCACCTATGATCGGGAAACGCCGCTGCCTGGTCATTTTGAAGATCGCGCCGCCCTTGCCGATTGCGGTGCCCGGGCCGTAGAAAAAGCCGTAGCGCAGCGCGAGCACATCGAGGAACGTCGTGCTGCGAGCCTTGTCCTCGACGTAGCGAATTGCGGCGAGAGATTTTGTAAAGCTCTCGGGCGGCTTTGGATCGAGAGGATCTTCCTCGGTTTTTACGGGGCCGCCCTTCCTTGCGTACGGCCAGCCGCAGTAGCTCTGGGCGATGAATCGCCGGGTGCCGATGGTTCGCGCGGCCGCGAGCAGCGTGTCGGTTACTTCGGTGCGGAACCGGTTGGTCAGCGCGAATTCCTGGTCGAACTTCCGAAAGTTGCCGACGGCCGAGAGCGCCGAGAGCTGATGGACGATCACATCGGGCTCAGCGCGCCGAACCGCGGCTGTGAGTCGCGGCGCGTCAAGCGGATCGACGATGACCACGGACACGCCGCTGTCTTCGAGCTCAGCCGCCTTGATGGCGGATCGCGTGAGTGCGACGACTTCGTGTTTATTCTCGAGCAGCAGCGGCAGCAGGAATTTGCCAATTGCGCCGGTGCCACCAGTGACGAGGACTTTCATTCAGGGATTTATGTGCGGGTGCTTGCGATGCGGCGCGGACTGGTGGATCGGGTACTGGCGAATGGGCTAAAGCCACCGACGGACGCTCGCGGCGTACCCGCTGTACTCCGCGCCAAAGGCGTCGGTCAGGTACATCTCCTCGCGCGAGATGACTGTCTTGACGAGGATGAGAAGAACTATCGGAAGGACGATGATCGGCCAGGCAGAGTCGACCAGGGCCGAGCCACCGAGGTAGGCGATCGTGAGTCCCGTGTACATGGGATTGCGAGTGAATCGGTACGGACCGTGGGTTACGAGCTGACTCGCACTATGGTGCGGATGGATGGCGGTTTTGGCCCGCCGGAACGTCACCATTCCCCAAACTATGAGCATGACGCCGAGCGCGAGCGCACTCCAGCCGAAAGGCCGGAGTGCGGAGCCGGCGAAACGATATAACTGGAGCGCGTGCCAGTATCTGTCGAGCGCCCAACCGACAAAAAAGCCGATCACGAAAATAAATGGCGGAGGAAAACGTACTCCGGCGTTGGAAAGCGGGACCCGATCCGTCATGACTTATTCCCGCATCGATGCAACGAGCCCGCGGATTGCGCGCATGGTCGAACTCCGGTAAATGGTCTCCAGCGCGTCGAATATGGCGTGACAGGAGAGCCGACGCGAACTCGGAAGCCGAGTGAGGGGTGCGAGGCGTTGTTGCAATCACCATAGTCGCCCTATGTCCAGATCGACGACCCCGCCTGCGCGGCGCGCGCTCTCCAACGCTGCTCGTCGACGCCAACGGTGAGCAACCGCACAATCATCGCCAGCAATCCGATCAACGCGTACGCCGCCACGTAATTGAACAAGCGCATTCCCAGCGGTGGTGACAGAAATGTCAGCCAGCCGAATCCGGAGATGGTTGCGATCACGCCAAGCCAGCGCGGCAGAAATCCGGATCTGAAAATGAGCCAGCCCTGCAATACCGTTGAGAATCCAAAGAAGGCGAGGGCTATCGCAGCACCATTGTCGTTGATCCTGAGCAGAAGCAGCGCGATCGAGTCGAGCTGCTCCTTGTTGAACGCGGTCAATTGCGACGCGCCGCTGCTCAGCACCAGCAACGGCGCGAAGTAGAACAGTCGGCTGAAGATCTTGATGCCGCATCCAGTCAGCTCGAATACCGCAGCGAGCATCGCACCCGTTCTGCTCACGGGTTTCAGTAGCTGGTAGAACAACACCGCCGTTGCGATCTGCCCCGCCATTTCCAGCAGGTAAACGGTGAATCCAAGCCTGTACAAGGATTGATTGGCGAGGATGTTGGCGGAGGTCCTCGCGGCGTCGTGCCATGCGACGAGGTGATCGCTGATAAAGGCTTGGGCGTAGACGCCGGCGATTACGTAAAGGAGATATACCGCGCCAGCGAACCTGCCTTTGGTACGCGGCGACATCTCTGCGGTGCGATCGATTGAAGCAAAGGCGCTCATCGTACGGAACTCCGTATGGGTGATCGCCTGCCATACGGGGCCTGCCAACGGCTGGTTTCAAGCAAAACTAAGAAAGCAGTTGTAGCCGCCGTGAGCTTCAGGCGAGCGGCGTGAGGCGGGACCGCACTACTCTTAAAACAACGGCGGCCGAATCGTATGGATCGGCCGCCGTTGTTACAAGAAACGTCGTTGAAAAGGCGCCAGAACCGCAAACTCCCCGACGGCGACGGCGTTTACGCGGGGCAGTTACCACCGGGCCAGGGTCGATCGATACGCAGCGCCGCACCCGGCGGAGCGAAATACGTGGCAGTCACCGTCGCTTCAGCATCAAATCGACGCAGAGACTGGAGCAACGGAAGTAGCCTACCTGCTGTTCGTATCGAGGCTCCGCAGGTAGGCGATCACCGCTGCGCGCTGCTCCGGGTTTTCCAGATAGAAGGCGTGCGGCGCCGTGGCTCCCCGCTGTGGATTGAGTAGCATTTCCAGATTCGGAACCGAGTTGTCGTGGAGGAAAACCGGCTTGCGCGCCAGATCGAGCAGCAGGGGCATCGCAATCCCCCGCTTGTCTCCGCGGAGGCTCGCGTTGACCACCGCCATCTTGTCGTCGAAGATAGATTCCACCGTGTTCTCCACCGGATTGAGCGGCGGCATCCGCTGAGCCAACACCACCGGATTGTCGCCCGGGAAGACTTCCTTCATTGGATGCACCGTCGAAGGAACGGGGCGACCCTGATTGACGTTGTGACAGCTCGTGCAGCTGTTGGCCCGGAAGATCTGGCGTCCATTCGCCACCATCCCCGCATTGCGCCTCTCGCCTGCCGGCGCCTGCAGCGACACGAGATACGCGTTCATGTCGATCAGCTTCTGGTTATCGACACGTACACCGATCGGCGCGTCTTCCGTACCTGGTGCCGGGTGCGGCGCCGCGCGCACGAACGGATAGTTGGTGACGCCGGTCGCGGCCAGCACCTTCACATAGTTGTCGGCGATCTCGTCTCCAGCGGCGCCGCCCAGCTTGTGCAGAAAGGCGCGCCCGCCCGGCGTCGTTAGCGTGGTCTGGTCGAACAGACTGGTGTAGACGAGGTTGCTGAAGTTGTCGAGACGCGCGATCGTGCCGTCGCTGCCGAATGGCGCGGCCAGGTCCTGCCGGAACAGCGGCGGGTTGTGCATCGGATCGCCGTTGCCGTCGAAGGTGTCGTCGAACATCCCGACCGGGTAGAAGTTCTTGTTCCTCAGGTAGGCGTCGACTTCCGCTTCGCTCGAATTTTCGGTAAGCCCGGTCGGAGCGCGACCCAGGCTCTTGCCTCCGTTGGCCCGCAGTGAAAGCTGGAGAACCGGATAAAGCGCGCGCGAGTTGAGCGCGATCGCCGCGATCGACCCGAAGTCGAGGTTGTGGTTGGCGAGTCCGTCACGCCGGTGTCCAATGGAGCCACCACCGGGAATGCTGAACGCCGAGCCGTCGGTGACGGTGTGGCAGAGGGCGCAGCTCGCGCCGACCTTGTCGCCCCGCGATGCGTCCATCACGCCATCACCGTTGGTGTCCTTGATCGGCATGCCGATCACGGCGTTGGCGTTGACAGCGGCAACGGTCATCTTCGGATCATTAAGGATTGCCGAGGACCGGCCGGACGGATCAGCGCGAAGCTGCTCGGCCAGCGCGCGCTGAGTGGCAGCGTCGAATGCGTCGACGTCGAGCTGAACACCTAGCTTGAGCGCCTGGAGCGGCGTGACCTCCGCCGCAACCATGCCTTGCGGCAGTCGCACGGCGTCGGTCCAGAACCCCTCGTTACCGAATGTCTCGAAGCGAAAAACACTGCGCCCCGAGCTGGCATTGCCGTCCTGTCTTGCGACTCTCGGTCCCTGGTCGACCGGTCCATCGGAGCCGGGGCCGCTGGCGGGAAAGGAGCCCATGCCGGTCTGGGAGCACGCGGCGAATACGGCCACAGACAGAATCAATGAGCTGCACCTTCTAATCACGGAAATTGCGACGGGGCGCTTCTGCATTTCATTCCTCCAGAAATCATTTGGACGGTGCGCTATTCGATTTTCTCCAAGGCAGGATTCTACCGCGCGCATAGCAGGCAATCCTCGCGCCATCTGTTGGCGTGAAGAATGCAACAGATTCTCCAGCAGTTCGTGTTCTGTTGGCAGCAGATAGATGAGGCGGGTCGGCCGAGTGCTATCGCGACCTCGGGACCTCTAGGTATATCCGCAGGCTCTCATTACGAATTGGTGAGTCGGGAGTTACCGGGACTTTCGCAATCGGTAAGCCACTCAGCCACCCGCGCGTGGATTTAAACAACCTGTGAACGAAATCGCCCGGGCGACGCGCTATCCTAGCGGGGTGCGACTACAGTCTGCGCGGCAGCGTTAAATAGTCACTAAAGCCTGGAGTTCGGGCTGTTGCGCGAGATATGGCTAGTCACTGCTGGCTGGCGCAGAATTGCTTCGAGGACGGGGTCACGGCCGGCGAAATAATCCGCGGCGCGCACAGGAATAGACATCGCCGGAGAAATGGATTCGCGCGTATCCTTGGGATTGCCGACACTCTGGTAGAAGAGACTCGAATACAGCAGCAAACTTCCGGTACGCGGAAGTTTGAGCGCCTGGGTCTCTCCATAGTGATTTGCCGGAGCAGCAGTGGGTTCCCCGACGAATGTTGCGGCGGTCCACTTCTCGAGATCGGCCGCAAGGTTGACAGCAGCGGAAAAGGTCAGCCGCCCAATGACGACGTAAAGATGGCCGGGACGATTCAGTCTCGAGTTGATGAGGCCGCGCTCCAGCGGGCGGAGGAGGGTGTTGTCTCCGCCGTTATTGTTGCGGATGTCGAGGACCAGCCGTTCTGCCCCGAGGGAATCGACCGCGCGAAACAGCCGCGCACAGAATGCATCGAACGAATTGTTTGCGTCGTTCTCAACCGAGTTGTACTGGACGTACAGCGTTTTCGCCGAGTCGATGTAGGCATACCAGTAGGGCGCCGAGGTGTTGGACAGATACAATGGAGCGTGCGCTAAACGCTCCCGAGCCAGAACCCATTTGACATCGGTGCCGACGCGGAAGCCACTCAGTGAAACATTCTCGGTTTTTCCATCTGTCAATCTCAGTGTAAACACAGCGTGGTTGATTTCTCTCGTCACTCCACTTCCTTCGAGCACTTCTCCCAAGGTGGTTCGGGACGGAAGTATGCTTCGCACCGCGCTGGCGTTGTCGCCGTGGATAATCGGCGTAATGCGGGCAACGACCTGAGCGACAGGCACGCCATCAATTGAAAGCAGCTGCGCGCCGAGGAGACGCTCGTAGCCACTAATGACGGACGTAATGAAAAAGCCCTCTTCGAACCAGTAAGTGCGAATGGGGAACTGATGAAATCCAATTGCGGAATCGCGCGCGAGGCCGAGCTGGGTGTGCCCATCGTGGAGCGTAGCAATTACTTCGGCCCATTTTAGAATCAGTCGATGGCGCGGCGTTGTCGCAGGCAATGCGAAGAGCTCCCTCGCGGCGCTATCGAAGCTCGATCGTGTGCGCGCGACAGTGAGCTCCGGGTCGCGTAGACGGAGTGTGTCCAGAGATGCGGATATGTCCTGACGAAGGGCGGTCGTGGAAGAATCCGCTCGGTCGGGGGGTCCGCCTGACGACGTGACGATGTGGATTGCGAGAACAACCGGCCAAAGGAGGCCACCCATCACAACGGCATAACTAGGTTTTTAGTTTCAGAGAGCTCCGTCTTCGTCGCTGACTACTTGCGGGGACTGCTAAATGCCGGCGGATGCTGTGAGCTCGCGAGATCATGCTCCGTTCAACCCTCACTACCTGCCGCTGGCCACCACCGATCGGGCCGGCAAATGAAAAGCGGCATCGATTTCGACGCATGATCGAGCCACCAGTTCATTGATTCGATGAGCGTCGCCGCCAACATCCGCGCGGCAAGCCTGGGCTGAACCGGGGTGGACAGCTGCAGGTCTTTGATTCGGCACTCGATGATGTCTGCCGCGTAGCCGATAAACTGCGACCTCATGTCGTCGGTGGGGTCTTCCCTCGCTTCGCTAAACTTGCTTTTCGCGGACTCAGTGGGCGGTCCGGTACCGAAGCTGGACGCCGGGCGCCTGCCGTCAGTCGTACACGCAGAAGTAGTGCGTCCTGCCCGGCGGAAGACCGGCGAGCAAGCGCCACGCCTCGAGCCAAGCGCCCCGAGCGCGGGAAGATTTCGGATTCAAGGCGAGCGCTTTCTGGTAATAGGCAACGGCCTTTTGACGCGCACTCGCGGCGCGGGGAGTGAACTTCGTGGTGTCGACGTATTCGCCGCCTTGTCCCGCGGCGAGGGCGACGACATCGGCGTACGCGTCAGCCAGGATGAACATGACATGAGCCCTGGACACAGGATCCTTCAATCGCTCGAGAAGCGACTCACCCGATTTGATTACGTCCTCGAATCCGCCGTCACACATGCCGTTGAGATTGTAGCCTCGATCGAGCATCTCGATGGTCGTGAGCTGGCCGATCGGTCCGTTTGGATCGAGACTCAGAGACTCCTTGAGAAGTCCGTGCGTGTAGTTGTAGACGCCATCGATCTCTGAATAGATGTACTCGCTTCCGAGATTGATGTACGCCGCTCGGTTCGCGCTGTCCTCGCGGCTCATCTCCTCAGGAACCATGGCGTCGGCGACGAAAAGCGCCGCGGCGCGCCGATCGGGGCTCAGGTTCTTCGCGGCGGCGAGCCATGCCGTGACCAGCGCCAGACGCTCAGAGTCCGGAGCCTCGCGGTTTTTCAGCGAGAGTACCTGAGAAACCAGGCCAGGGTCCAGCCGCGTCGCGCTTCCCGCGATCTCGAGAGCGCTGTCGGTTTCGGGGTTGGACATGACCAAGGTGTCCGCGTTCCATCTCCCTCCGAGCTCCGATTGGGGCAGGTATGCAAACGCCGGCATTCGCGGGCGTCGCGGGCGGTCGAGACCTAAGTCAAAGGCGCTCACTGCCGTCACGGGTCCGCGTTGCCATCGTCCCGGGGTCTGCCAGCCAGCGGAACCGAAGAATGAAATGCCGAGGCGCCTGGCCTCGTAGCCGGGGAGACCCATGAGAAGTTTTCGCCGCGCGTCGGTTATCGGCCGGCCGCCAAAGGAGTCGCTGCCGGCCGTGACCCGACCGTACACCTTCAGCAGCTCTGCCCGCGTACGATCGGCCAGAAGGTTGCCGCTGGCGGAATCGGATTGTGGACTCTCGACCCATACAGCGCCGAGCGTGCAACCGTTGGCGAGGATGTCGGCTGGATCTTTGTCAACAGGCAGCTCCAGCGACGCGGGAGCTGCCCGTGGATAGAAGTACGCGTAGCGAACAATCGACGAGCCGTTCGACGCCAGCAGGCGCCGCGTGGCCCGCGCGCACCACTGATCGCTGTCGTGGTTGATGCCGGCGGCGATGACAAACCGCATCAGCGAATCGGCCGGGTGTTCTCTTAACCACTGTGCCGCTGTCACGGCTTCGTGAAGGACCGACAATTCCATTACTGCTCGACCAGGAAACGTCGTTGAGTCGGCGACGATCGCGGTCGTGGCAATTGGCTGCGCATGCTCGGCCCCGGTCTCGCCGCAAGCGGCGAGAAGAAGAGCGGACAAAAGAGCGCTAATGCAATTGGCGACGGTCACGTGTGCAAGACGACTGAGGCCGGGGTCGGTTCCGTGGGAGAAAAGTGGCGCTCGATACTCACGCTATGGATCCCGGACGAAATCGAAAAGACTTTTTTAACTTTCAAAGCAGTGCACCCGGGGCGCAGCCCGCGTGTGAATACTGTGTAAAATCGTTTCAGGATGGAAACACTGGTCGCGCTTTTCTGTTAATCTGAATCAAACCAGCCCGGGCGCTTATGCAACGACGACCGTTTCAATCCCTGTCCTTCCTTTTCCTCGCCGCGCTGGCATCAATCGCGTGCCGCCCCGCCGAGCCAGAACAGCGGTATGGTTTCATCGCGCGATTGGGTAGCGATACGGTGTCAGTGGAGAGCATAACCCGCCGCGAAAATACGGTCGTCGTCGACGGCGTGGATCGCTTTCCGCGCGTGCGCCGGCGACATACCGAGATCGAGCTCGGCCCCGGAAGCACCATCCGCCACCTCGTGATGGACATCCATACACCGTCCGAGCCGGCAAATCAGCGCGAGCGGCACGTGACAGCGGAGGTGACCGCGGACTCCGTTCACATCCTCCAGACTGACGGCGCGGGCAAGTTGCGACACGATTTTGCGACTGCTGGCGCTGTTGCAATGGCCCACGTACCACAGATGTACAGTCTCTACGAGCTCTACTTCGACGCGGCCTTGGCCCGCGCCGCGGCGCTGAAACGCGTTGCGGGCGACACCGTGCAGCTACGGCAGTTCTACGTCGACCCCGAATTCGACCGGTTTCCCCTGCACCATGGAGTCGTACGCCTCCTATCGAATAACCGCGCGGAAATTCAGCACGACTGGCTCGCCGGGCCAGGCCAGGCCACGTTCGATTCCACTGGCCGCATGCTGACATATTCGGGTGCCCGCACCACGTATCTGGTGGAAATCACGTTATTACGACTACGTTCGCGATCACATCTACAAACCGGCAGGAATGACGCGCACTGGTCGGAGCCCGAGGACGGCGCCGTTTCGGATCGCTCCAAAGGGTACATGAGAGATGACGACGCGTTGAAGCCGAACACTGAAACGCTTCCCTATCGCGGGACCTCAGCGGTGGCTACACGACGGTCGAAGATCTGCTTCGCTTTGCCGAGTCGTTGACGGAACACAAGCTCCTCAACGCACAATACACGGATCTGCTCACCACAGCCAAGGGCTCTCCGGGCGGGGAGAGCTACGCCTACGGCTTCGAGGACGACACTCTCGGTGGTGTCCGCAGCTTCGGCCACAGCGGCGGCGCACCCGGCATGAATGGAGATCTGCGGATTTTTCCCCGGACCGGATATGTGGTGGTCGCGCTCACCAATATGGACCGGGGAGCACAGCGGGCGACGAGTTGGGTCTCCGAGCGGCTGCCGTCGAAGTAAACAGTGGGGGCTGGCGCCAGCTTGTTGGGATTGCCCGCGCCCTTTACCTTGCCAGCGTCTTGTTCCCTGTCCGTCCACCACATGATGATAATGAAATTCTCTCCATCGATAGCCCTCGCGCTCGCATTCGCAATCCTTCCATCCACGGCCACGGCCCAACAGGGTTACGAATTCGAGGTGTACGACACCCATCTCACGAAACCCGGCACGACAGAGCTCGAGCTAAACACGAATTTTGTCGCGTCGGGGCCGAAGCGGCCCGACGCTGAACTGTTTCCCACTCGTCACATGCTCCGATCGAGCTTGGAGCTTGGCACCGGAGTTACCAACTGGCTCGAAGGAAGCATCTACGTTCTCGCGGCACACCGGCCCGGCTCGGGCGCATCCTATGTCGGCAACAGGATGCGGCTGACCGCATCGGCGCCTGACTCCTGGAATCTGCCCGTCGAAATCGGATTGACTCAGGAGGTTGGCTATGCTCGTCCCGGTTTCGCCGAAAATCGATGGACCTACGAGCTCTCGCCGATGATTGGCAAGACGTGGGGATCGGTGGCTTGGGCGTTCAATCCGGTGTTGGAGCGAAGCTTGAGCGGCGCAAATGTTCACAAGCTGGAGTTCGAGCCGAAGGGCAGAATCGGATTACTGGTCGGTGATGAAGGCTCTCTGTCTCTCGAGTACTACAGCACGCTTGGACCAACAGCTGGATTTGATCCCCGGTCCGAGCAGAAACACCAGCTATTCGCCGCCTTCGGGAAAGAGCTGTCCCCCAACTTTGAGATAGCCGCATCGGTAGGCCGAGGACTGACTTCGTCTTCGGATCGCATGGTGATCGCCACGAGACTGGAGTATCGCATCGGGCGTTAGTCGCGGGCGTGCCGTTTGCACCACACATCATTCATGACCGTCAAATTGGGAATGTGTGGCTTCACAATTGGCGCGGCGGCATACTATAGAAAGTTTCCCGTCGTCGAGGTACAGCAGACTTTCTACGACCCACCGCATCGCAACCCTCGAACGCTGGCGCGCGGAGGCGCCTGCAGAGTTCGAGTTCACGATGAAGGCGTGGCAGGTGATCACCCACTTGGGAACGAGCCGTACTTACCGGCGGCTCAAATCTCCCTTCGACGAGAAAGCGCGCGCCGAGGCGGGCGGCTTTCGCTGGAACCAAACAGTGGAGCGCGCGTGGGCAACGACGCTCCAGTGCGCCAGCACCCTCAGGGCAACGGCGATTCTGTTCCAGTGTCCGCCGAGCTTTCGGGCCGACTGAGGAGAACGTCGGCTCGATGCGCAGTTTCTTTTCAGCGATCGATCGTCCGGACGGAGTACGAATCCTCTGGGAGCCGCGTGGCGCGTGGCCCGATGATGTCGTGCTCTCACTGTGCAGGGATCTTGGGCTTCTGCACGCGGTGGATCCGTTCATCCGGCCATCGCTCACACCCGAGCTCTTGTACTGGCGTCTCCACGGCAACAAAAACAACTACGCGAACTACACCGACGAGGAATTGCAGCAGATCCACGACTGGCTTCCTGGGGACGTCGCGACCGAAGCGTACGTCCTCTTCAACAACGTGCCGCGGATCAAGGATGTCAAACGGTTCCGCGAGCTCGGGTTCGATGTTTCTCCTGACTCGTCGCTTGAGGACATCGAGAGCTCGTGAATGCTCTAACGCGATTCCAATCCTAGCACAAAGACGCGACCCGCAGCCGGATAGCGATAAGTGATCGCAGAGCCGGCTGGATCTGGGAATGCAGTCGCGTCGTATCTCCGGCCGAGGACATTCATCGCGTCGAGAGTGAGGCGGAGCGGACCAATTAGAGCTCCGACTCTGACGTCGGCGCGGGTATAACCCGGTAGCGGAGTCGCGTTGGCATCGTCGACGAACGCTCCTCGCGCCGAAGTCAGCAGGAGGCCGCCGGTCAGGCCACGCCACAGTCCCAGCTCGCCGCCCGCCGACGCGATCGTCCGCGGAATCGCCTTCAGTTGGCGGCCCTCGAACGGTCCGCTCTCGGCAAGGACGCTTTGCCGACTCAGGTTGACAAAAATCAGCTCACCGTTCGGGACGGTCAACCTCGTTCCAAACTCAACACCGCGATGCAAGCTCCGCCCGATGTTGACGTACCGGAAATTCGCGAGATCGAAATCGAGCTCGCCGCGCATGCGCTCGCGATAGGCGGCGCCAGAGATGTCGAGCCGGGCGCTGGAAATTGTCCATGCGCTGTAGAAGCCTGCCTCGGCCGCCGTTCCCCGCTGCGGACTCAATAGAGGATTGGAGATCGTTGCCGAAAATGGCGGAACGGGAATCGGAATCGCGCGGTCGTCGAAGAGCTGATCTAGTGTTGGAGCTTTGAAAACGCGCCCGATGGAGAAGTAGATGTTGGTAGCCTTGTCCGCGGGTACAGGAAGCTCCAGGTTGACGGCCGCCCTCGGGCTGACGGCGTTGTGCGACGCGCGCACTTGGGCCTCGGCAGTCGTCCTGTTTGGAGTGAAGACATCGCGTATCTTGTCGACTCGTGTGCTAAGAGCGAATCGAAGCGGGTTCATGGGACGCAGCTGCCAGGAAGCAAAGGCCGCCCCAGCCGCTCGCGTCGCGCGTGACGGCCGGCCCTGCGTTCCGGTCGCGCCGTCCGCGGCGGCGTACTCGACTAACGCTCCACTGACGACGTCTGCATAGCGAGATGAGAATCTCCCGCCCGATCCATCCAGTCCCGCCACCAGCCGTCCGCGCCAATTGACCGAATCGTCGCCGAGCTCCAGTTGAGTAGAGGCAAGAATTCGCGGAGCTTCCGTGCGGCGGCGCTTTGTATCGGCAAAATCGGGCGAAAGAGGAAGCGTTTTGATCGCCTTGGCGGTGGAATACTCGCCGACTAAGTATCCCGAGGTCTTCGCGTTTCCAACCGTGCGGGTAGCACTCACTCCGCCGCGGTGCACTCTTTCCGAGGCGTGATCGAATCGGAAAAAAGGATTGTTGGCGCGGGTGTCGGCAGTCGTAGAGGGCAGCGGACCAGGATCGTCGAAGGCACGGTAGTGCGTCGAGCCGAACAGAGTCAGTGTCCCGGCTGCTCCGTACCGGGTGAGTCTCCCGCTGAGTGTCGAAGCCTGTCGTTCCTCGTGCGCCCGATAGCCGCGCGATGCGCTGTGGTCGAAGGACAAGCTTGCGCGGCTATTGTCCGCTGCGCCCTCCACCAGCACTGTAGCATCTCGAATTCCGAACGATCCGCCGGCGACGCGCCATGACCGATCCGGCTGCCCGCCGGTCAACAGGTTGAGCGTGCCCGAGACGGCGCCGTCTCCTCTAAGATAGGAAGAGCCTCCCCGCACCACTTCGGCGCGACCAAATCCGGTACGAGGGAGCATGTCCCAGTTTACCAGGCCCGAGCCCATAGCGACGATCGGAACGCCATCCACCAATGCCGGCAGGTAATCGGTTTCTCCGCCGCCGTAGAATCCGCGCACGATTATCCGTGGGTTTCCTCCGATGGAATTCACGTCCATCACGACGACTCCGGGCGCTGCCACCAGGGATGCAGCAACGGAGCGGACCGGCAGCTGGCGCAGATGATTTTCAGAAAGAACAGTCACAGCGACCGTCGAGGCTCGAATGCTTGTTGCCGAGCGCTCGGGAGTGACGACCACGGTGTCGAGTGCGTGCACCTTCGCGGAATCGACCGTTTCCCTTTTGCCTGGAATCTGGCCGAAGGAAACGGACGAGCAGAGCGCCGTAACAATGGACGCCCGCCAAACGAGGCTTATCATTCATCCAACGATAGCCGCCGGAAATTGATACCGCCAACTCAAACTCACCGACTATGAAGATCGATCGCCGCAACTTCCTGGTAGCGTCGTCCGCAGCACTGGCGTTGGGGAAGACGACATTATCGCCGGCGGTATTCGAGGCATCGTCCGAAACTCCCGAGCCGCCCGAGGTCGACCGAAAGCTCCAGGGCAGACAGATCGCGGTCTACACGACGGCGGACAAGAGCGATTACCGCCTCTCTCGTACCGACACCCTGACGTTCAAACCGATGGGCCAGCCACAGGAGACGCAGGTCTGCGTCTTTGTCGACCCGTCGAAGAGATCTCAAACGCACGTGGGTATCGGCGGCGCACTCACGGATGCATCGGCCGAGACGTACGCCAAACTGCCCGCAGCGAAACAACGGGAAATCATGGATGCGTACTTCGATCCCAACAAAGGCATCGGTTACACGATCGGCAGAACCACGATCCATAGCTGTGATTTCTCGTCCGGCAGCTACACCTACGTCAGCGAAGGCGACAAGGAGCTCAAGTCGTTCAACGTCGCCCACGACCGGCAGTTTCGCATTCCCTTCACCAAAAAGGCAATTGCCACCGCCGGCGGCAAGCTAACCATCTTCGCCAGCCCATGGAGTCCGCCGCCATTCATGAAGACCAACAATGACATGCTGCACGGCGGAAAGCTGAGATCGGAGTTCGCGCAAGCGTGGGCCAACTACTATGTGAAGTTCATCAGGGCGTACGAGAAGGAAGGAATCCCCATCTGGGGCACCAGCGTTCAGAACGAGCCCATGGCTACGCAGAAATGGGAGTCGTGCATCTACACCGCCGAAGACGAGCGTGACTTTCTCAAGAACCACCTCGGACCCACGATGAAGCGCGAAGGGCTCGGCGACAGGAAGATCATCGCCTGGGATCACAACCGCGATCTCATCTACCAGAGAGCGAGCACAATCCTGGAAGATCCCAAGGCCGCCCAGTACGTGTGGGGGATTGGCTATCACTGGTACGAGCCGTGGAGCGGCGGCGACCAGATGTTCGACAACGTCAAGCTCGTGCACGAAACCTTTCCAACCAAGAATTTGATCTTCACCGAAGGTTGCGTCGATTCCTTCAAGGCCGAAGATCTCCACAACTGGAGATTGGGCGAGGCATACGGACGCTCCATGATCAACGACTTCAACAGCGGCGCCGTCGGCTGGACGGACTGGAACGTATTGCTGGACGAAACGGGCGGGCCGAACCACGTCGGCAACTTCTGCTTCGCCCCGGTGCACGCCGATACGCGAACCGGCGAGCTGATCTACACAAACTCGTACTACTACATCGGACACTTCTCGAAGTTTGTCCGCCCGGGAGCCCGGAGAATTGCCAGCGCGCCGAGCAGGAGCGCGCTGCTATCTACCGCCTTCGTGAATTCCGATGGCAAGGTGTCGGTGGTCGTGATGAACAAGACCGATCAGAAGATTCCCTACTATCTCTGGATGGACGGCAACGCCGCGGAAGTCAGCAGCTTGCCGCACTCGATTCAAACGCTGGTATTCTGATGTCTGAAGACACGCTCGGCGGCCGGTTCAACTTCCCCGGCACGCCACTGACGGTTAACCGGATCGGCTACGGCGCGATGCAGCTCGCCGGCCCTGGCGTGTACGGTCCCCCGAAGGATCCAGACGCTGCCGTCGCCGTCCTTCGCGAAGCGGTTGCGGCGGGCGTGAACCATATCGACACGTCCGACTATTACGGCCCGCACATCACCAACCAGATCATCCGGAAGGCACTGCATCCTTACCCGGCAGGACTGGTGATCGTCACCAAGCTCGGCGGACGCCGCCCACCGGACAAATCGTGGCAACCGGCAAACACCCCGAAGGAGCTGATCGCTGGCGTCCACAGTAACCTCCAGAACCTCGGCCTCGACGCGCTCGACATCGTCAACTATCGAGTGATGGGATCCGGCCACGGAACCGAAGAGGGATCGGTCGCCGAGCAGCTGACCGTGCTTGCTGACCTCCAGCGCGAGGGACTGATTCGCCACATCGGACTGAGCAATGCCACTGCCGTTCAGGTGGCCGAAGCGCGGACGATCAGCGTGTGCGTGCAGAACAACTACAACCTGGCCCACCGCCACGACGACGGATTGATCGACGACATGGCCCGTCAGGGTATCGCATACGTTCCATTTTTCCCGCTCGGCGGATTTACGCCGTTGCAGTCGTCTACCCTGTCGGATGTCGCGGGCCAGGTCGGATCAACGCCGATGCAGGTCGCGCTCGCGTGGCTGCTCCACCGTTCGCCGAACATCCTGTTGATTCCCGGCACATCGTCGGTGACACACCTCCGGGAGAATCTCGCCGCCGGTCAGCTCGAGCTTTCGCCGCGAGTACTGGCGGAGCTGGGCGGAGTCGCCGC
The DNA here is from genome assembly GCA_038322455.1 of Gemmatimonadales bacterium. Taxonomy (GTDB): domain Bacteria; phylum Gemmatimonadota; class Gemmatimonadetes; order Gemmatimonadales; family Gemmatimonadaceae; genus UBA4720. The sequence continues at coordinate 36,108 of JBBQFZ010000007.1, forward strand.
CGCGGCGAGATAGCGCCTATCGCGAGCGCGCCGCGGGCGCGAGCGAGCCAGCATACGCGGCTATCGCGATCATGTCCGCGGTTGACAGCTGAGCGACCACGGCCTGCATCGGCTGGGAAGCGGGCGTGGACCGCGCACCTGCCTTGAAGCCGAGCAGCTGGCGAACGATGTACGTCGGGTACTGGCCAGCGAGTGGCGGAATAACCGCTGTGCCGAGCAACCTCGCGCCGTGACACGTGACGCACGCGGTGGCGATCCCGTTGGTGCCGGTCGTCGCGATAACGCGTCCGCGCTTGATGCTCCCTGAAGGCACGTAAGCGACGTACGCCAATGCGTCGTCACGAAGCTCATGGCGCTCGAACTCCGGCGGACCTTCAACTATTCGATTTCCGATCGGTTCGGTTCCCGCACCCGGAACGCGCGCGTAGACGAATGCCGCCTGTCGCATGCGTGGAATGCGCGCCGCTTCGATCACTCGAACTCGCCGCGCTGGTCGCAGCGGCGAGAAGTACCGCGCGGCGGCCGCGACGTCTTCTTCCGTCGCATTCATCGCAACCGTGTGCATCGCGTTGCCCGGAGCGTAACCGGGCACAACGCTCCGTCGCGCAGAGCTGCGGAAATCCGCCAGCTGTGCGATGATGTAGCTCTCGGGCAAACCGGCGAGTGTCGCGTTCTCGGGTCTTCCCTCCCCGTTCGGCAGATGGCAGTACGCACACGCCGCGAGATTCGGCCTGCGACCGTGCGCAACCACATCCGGCATCGGCGGGTGGCCGCGCGGATGCCAATCGGGAGGTGAGAATCGATCGATTGCCTGACGTAGCGTGAACTGTGCGCCGCTGTTGGGGACGCGATGCAGCCGCGCGCTGTCGGCCACCAGGTGATCCGCCGGATTCGCGGGGAACGGCCATGGCGGCACGTCGGTCGACTGCTGTTGCCGAATCGCAAACGCGACTGTGCAAACAGCGATTACCAACGGGAGTACCGGCGCCAGCGAGCGTAATCTCGAGAATCGGGTCATGGGCCTCGCAGGATTTTTGCGACTATCTTCAACATCTCCAGTTTCCCGACCTCAGGTCAGGTGAGCAAAAATGCTGACAACACGCAGGCTCGGTAATCAGGGTCTCAAAGTCTCCACCCTCGGCCTTGGCCTCATGGGAATGAGCCAGGCCTACGGGACCGCCGAGGAGCGGGACGAAAGCGAGTCGATCTCCACCATCCAGCGCGCCATCGAGCTCGGCGTGACGTTCTTCGACACGGCCGAGGCTTACGGGCCGTACAGGAACGAGGAACTGTTCGCTCGCGCGCTCGAACAGCTCAAGGTTTCGCGTGACCGCGTCGTCATCGCCACCAAGTTCGGGTTCAAGTTCGACGCGAACGGCGTCGCGGGCGTAGATAGCCGCCCCGCACACATCCGCGAGGCCGTCGAAGGATCGCTGAAGAGGCTGAAGACCGACTACATCGATCTCCTCTATCAGCACCGGGTCGATCCCGCCGTGCCGATCGAGGACGTCATCGGTGCGATGGCGGATCTCGTGAAACAGGGAAAGGTTCGCTTCCTCGGTCTCTCCGAGGCCGGCGAGAAGATGATCCGCCGCGCGCACGCCGTGCATCCGATCTCGGCGCTCCAGAGCGAGTACTCGCTGTGGGAGCGCAATCTCGAGTCGAAGATCATCCCGCTACTGCGTGAGCTCGGGATCGGACTGGTGCCCTTCGCGCCGCTCGGCCGCGGATTTCTTACAGGCGCCGTCAAGCGCGCCGAGGAGTATCCGGAAGGCGACTTCCGTCGCAACGATCCGCGATATCAGGGTAAGAACTTCGACGCGAACATGCAGGCCGCGTCGGCAATGCGTGAGATCGCTGAGCAGAAGCACGCCACTCCGGCACAGATTGCGCTCGCGTGGTTGCTGCATCAGGGTCCGGACATCGTGCCCATCCCCGGTACGAAGCGGCGGAAGTATCTGGAGGAGAACGTCGGCGCGGCCGACCTGTCATTCAAAGCCGAGGAGATGGAGACACTCAACGCTACGCTGTCGCCCGAAAAAGTTGCGGGGCGGCGCTATAACGAAAGGCAGATGTCGATGGTGGATCGCTGACGCCTAAGGTTGTTCACGCAGGCATCATTCCGCGCACGCGCGCGGGCTCTTCGCCCAGCCAGTCAGGGTGCGTCGCCGTCGAGTCGAAGATCGAAGTCGTCTTGAATAGCTCGAACTCGCCCCGCGCTGCCGCCGACTTCGTTTTGTCGAGGAGAGCCCCCACCTGCGCGGCGCTCATCGGCTTGAACGTGCCAACCGCATCGATGGCCTGCACGAGTATCTCCATGCTGTCGCAGCCCGTGATGACGACGGATGTCGGTAGGTTCAGCGCGTAATGGAGGCACTCCAGCGGCGTCACCGTGCGTGACTTGAGAATGATGCCGTTTGCCATGCTCTTCATGCCGAGCACGCCGATGTTCTGCCTTACCAGCTCCGGCAGCACCAGCTTCTCGAAGCTGCGGTAGTGCGCATCCATGACGTTGAGCGGCATCTGCACGGTGTTGAAGGTGAAGCCGTGGTCGCGTGCGACCTCGAGCATGTGCAGATGGATGCGCGGATCCTTGTGGCCGGTGAAGCCGATGTAGCGGACCTTGCCCTCCGCCTGCGCTTCGACCAACGCCGCGTTACCGCCTTCGGGATCGAAGATCCGGTGAGGATCCTCGAAGCGGATCACCTCGTGGTGCTGGACCAGATCGATGTGGTCGGTCTGTAGACGACGCAGCGACTCATCGAGCTGCCGCTTCGCCTCCTTCTTCGAGCGGCCGTCGATCTTCGTCATGAGAAAGACTCCGTCCCGGTACCCGTCGCGCAGCGCCTTCCCCAGGCGGATCTCGCTTGTACCCTCGTTGTAGTCCCACGAGTTGTCCATGAAGTTGATACCGCGATCGATCGCGGAGCGCACTATCCGCAGGCTGAGCTGCTCGTCTACCGTTGGCAGTCCGAGATGCCAACCGCCGAGCCCGATCGGCGATACCAGCTCTCCCGTGTTGCCAAGTATGCGATACTGTGTGCTGGCGTCTATTGTGGTCTCAGGCATAACTCCAGACCAATCAGGTGCGCGGGACCGTCTCCACGATCCCGCGACGAGCAAGCAGCGCGTCTACAGAGAACCCGCCGGCTCCCGTAAGACAAAGAGCGAGGCTTGACCCGGCGAGCAGGAATTCGAGCTCGAAGTGTGAAAACCCGTTCTTCAGGAGTACCAGAAAGATTGCAGTGAGCATGTCGACCGCGAAGCCGAGGGCGACCAAGCGTGTCAGCAAGCCCATCACGAGAGCGATGCCGCCGAAGAACTCGAACAGCGCGACGAAGGGTCCCATGATTCCGGGAAGAGGGACACCCATTTGTGTGAATGCTCCGGTGACGCCGGCGAAACCAAAGCTGAACACCTTCTGAGCCCCGTGTCTGATGAATATCGTCCCGATGGCGATTCGAAGCACCGCCAGCCCGAGGCTCACGTGACGCGAGGAAGGAGAACGAAAGATTATCATCGACCGATCCCTGTTAGGTCCGCTGAGGACGGTTGTGCATACGAGTGGACTTCCAGCGCTTCCGCTACGATTCGAGACAGACAAACCGAAGAATGGCGCCTGCTCCCATCAATCCGCAACGCGCTGAACACCGGCGACTCGCTGTGCCAACCGAATGATCTGCCGGCCCTCGCGCAACGACCGGCGTTGTCCCTCCCACTCGAACACGCCCGATAATCCGCGCGGAAGCGTAATCTCGGCGCGCAGGCCGTGCTGACCCTCGCGGGTCAGGCGGACGTCGATGTCACCGAGCGGATGCGGGATGCGCCCTTCAGCCCTGCGCAATGGGCCGAGCGCCGGCGCGATACGCACGGTTCGAAACCCCGGACGCGACGGGCGCACGCCGAGCACAGTGGCGAGCAGGCCATAGTTGGGATGCGCGGCCCACGCATGCGTGTCGGAGCGCGTAGGCTCCGGATTCTCTGGAGCAGATGTGAGACCGAGTCGTAGCATCGTTTGCCACGGCGCCAGCCTTTCGATGTAGCGATCGCCGAGTCCCGCCTTTTCCAGCGCTTCCATCACGTAGAAGCTGAAATAATAGGACGCCGGCGTGAGCGTCGTGTCGGCGAGGACGCGCTCCATAAGTCCTCGCTGTGCCCCGACCGGCAGCGCATCGACGAGAACGGCGAGCACGTTGGTCTGCTGGCTGTACGCTTTGGTATCGGGCGCGTCGAGAAAGAGTCCGCGCGCCGAGTCCCACGCGCGCGCGCGAACGGCAGTAAGCACCGCTTCAGCACGCGCACGATATCCCGTGCCCACAGCGCGCGTCCCTGCTCCCTCCTCGAGCTCCGCCGCGCGCTGCAACGCGTACACATACAGAAGGCTGATCGTTGTCGAGTGCCCATCGTCGGCGCCGGGCGGAACCCCACGGTCCCACCGTGGCGTCCAATCGACGTAGTTCCAGTACGGCATCGGGCCAAGCATGCCGGTGGCGTCGACATGTCGGCCGAACCAGTCGAGGATACCGCGCACGCCGGCGAGGCGTTCCCGCAGGAACGTGGCGTCATCCCTGTGAAGAAAAAAGTCGTGCACCATTGCGACGTAGATGAGCGAGAAGGGGGGAATGATCTGCGTCAACGCCGAGGGATAGCGGCTTGTGGTGAGACCTTCGGGAATGCGCGAGAGGTCGAAATGCTCGATGGCTTGCCGCATGAGCCGATCGTCGCCGGCCACGTAGAGCGAGATGAGTCCCTGCACCCGCGTGTCACCGACGTACTGCAATTGCTCCCAGTACGGCGTGTCCATGTACGTCTCGAACGCGCCGATTCGCGCGCCGTTCCAGTTCATCCGCCACATTTCGTCCAGCCACGGAAGATCGCTCGCGAACCGACCACGCTCCGTGAACGGGTACGCGGTGAAGATTCCGTGCAGATCGTGGACGCGCAGTGGCTCGTCCGCCGTCGTGATGTCCATCTGTATGTAACGAAACGAGCGCCAGTACAAACTCGTGAAGCTCCGATGCGCGCCGCCGTCGGGAAGGAAGACATCGCGTGCGCCTTTGATAGTCCGTCCTTCGATCTCGTCTCGATTCCCTTTGTGTCCCGCCGAGTCGATCAGCGCCTCCGCGTAGGTGAGGCGAACGACGCTGCCTGCGCCTCCGCCCGTCTCGAGCACCGGATACGCATTCGTCGTGTGCGACTGGTCGAGCAGGATCACCGCCGTCGCCCGCGCGGGGATCACGAGATCACCGCTCCCCCGCAGGAAGGCGCCGTCGGTCTCGACACCGATGGCGCGACGGATGCGCGCGAGGCGCTGCTCGCGCTCCTCCATCGGTGGTATCGACCGCGCCTCGAGCTGCCACCCTGACACCTCGCCATAGTCACCGGGCGCCATCGCTCGCCGTTTCGCGCGTCCGACCAAAGCGCCGCCGCTCCAGGCATCGTCTACGTAGTCGGCTCGCTCCCATCCCCACGGATAACGCGAGCCATCGATCGAATCACCGGGGGCCGCGGCGTAATAGTCGCCCAGGCTTGCGGTGGTGATGACGATCGGCGAGTACGCCGTATCGCGCAGCAGCGTCCATCCCGCCCCGCTGTTCACCAGCGCAGCCTCGATCGGGCCGTCACCCTGCATCAAGAACCCGGTGCGGTAGCTATGCTGAGCCACCGGACGCGCCGCGCCCCAGTTCCACACCATTGCGGCGATCACGTTGCGGCCCTGGCGCAGATGGCGCGCGAGGTCTAGGGTCTCGTAGCGCCAGTGCGGGACATCTGACCGCTGTGGGCCGGAGGACACCTCCACCCCGTTGACGTACAGTCGGTATCGATTGTCCGCGGACACATGCACCACGAATCGCGTGGGCACAGATGAAAGGTCGAATGTCCGTCTCGCATGGAACACGGTGAAGCTGTCCCCTGACACACCCGGCGGCGCAATCCAGCTGGCCGCTGGCGCCCCGTCGAACACACGCGGCTCCTGCGCTGCGACCGCCGCCGGGAACGCGGCGATCGCAGCCCAAATCAGGCGCCAGATCAGCGCACTAGACTCCTTACCGCCGACGCCAATGCGCGCACCTTCTCCGCATCGCTCGAGCTCGCAGCATCGCGATCCAGCCGCGCTGCCAGCGCGCCCAATGATCTCTGCCGCTGGCCCGACGAGCCTTCGGCGGTAGTCAGCGTCTGTCTGACAACCGAGATCCTGTTCGGCGCGAGACCGTTAGAGCGCTCGAGCTGATCGACATACGCTCGCGCCAGCGCGAACGACGGCGGCCACACGAACTTCTGCTGTCCCTGCGTATTGTAGTAGGCAAAGCGCACGGTCTTCGCCGCATCGATCTCGTTCTGCGAGATGAACGCGCTCGGCGCAAGCTCGAAGATGTCGAGCCCGCGCGTGATCTCGGAGCTCACGATCACTCCGTTGTACCAATACGCCGACCACGAGCCACTCAGCTTGAGCGTGGTGTCGGCAGGTCCTCGATCGAAGTACGCAATCTCGCGCGGGTGCGCGGCATCGGTCCAGTCGAAGACCGAGATGCCTCCCTGATACCACGCCTGCGACATTACGTCGCGCCCGGGAATCGGGATGAGCGAGCCGTTGTGGGCGACGCAATTCTCTGCCTTCGTCTGCGGAGCCGGCAGCTTGTAGTAGCTCTTGAACTGCATGGCGCTGCCTGAAACCGTGAAGATTGCGTCGGCTCCCCACTCGCGGGGATCGGTCGACCGGCACTTCGGCTGCATCCCTCCGCCCCACTCGTCGGAGAAGAGAACCTTGCTGCCGTCGTTGTTGAACGTCGCGGAGTGCCAGTAAGAGAAGTTGGAATCTGCCGCCGCGTTCATGCGAACGGGATGCGCCGGGTCGCTGATGTCGAGCAGCAGACCGTAACCGCCGCAGGCACCGCCGCCTCTGCCAATCGCCGGGTACAGCGTGATGTCGTGGCATTGACTCGGGCCGGGCTGGGGACCTGACTTCGCCGGATCCCCACCAAACATTTTGGCGATAATGGCCGGCAGATCGCGGCGCAACGTCGCGCTATCCGCGGCGGTTGGAGCGCCGGTACCGCCGCGCGCCACGACGATCGTCTTCAGCTGTTCGGCGATAAAGAAGTCGGGCGCGACCTGCTCCTCCCCTTGGAACACAGCCGTGTACGATCCGCGCGCTTTCGCGGCCTCCACCTCCTGCTTGTGCTCTGCGATGTCAATCGCAGTCTCCCCGTGATGCGCGGGCGCCGTGAGTCCGGTGAATATCCGTGGCGAGGTTACGATCGCCGCCTGCTCGGGATGGGCCAGTGGCACCTTGATCACTTCGATCCGGAACAGTGCCGAATTGGGATCCTTGTCCGGAGACAGCTTTACGCATCCCGCAAGCTCGCTAGGCGATCTCACACCGCCGGAGCCGGAGATGTAGACGTAAACATTGGCGGGATCCTTGGGATCGACGAGCAGGCTGTGCGTGTGCGACCCGCGGCAAGTCTGAACGTTGCCGACGTTTTTCGGGTTGGCGATATCGCTGATGTCGAAAATGCGAATTCCGCGCAGCCTGTCCTTGCTGACTGTGTCCTTCACACCCTGTGCGCCGCAGTCAACGCGGGCGGTCAGATCCTCACCGGAGACGAACAGCAGATTCTGGTAGACCGAGACGTCGCTCTGCGATGCCGGGCAGAAGTACGCGGTCTTGAGAACGGGCTGGCGGGGGTTGGAGATATCCCAGACCTGATAGCCGCTAAAGCTTCCCTGAAAGACGTAGTTGCCCAGGAAGGCAAGATCGGAGTTGATCCCCTTAGCGAACTTCTCCGACGGTCTCGTCTCCGACAACACCCTGAGATTCCAGGTCGCCTCCGCCGCGTCGTACTCGCCGCCGCGCAGTCCGACGCGCGGATCCGGAGTCGGTTCTGAAAGAGACATATTCGTCGAGCTCTGCGCGTGGAGAGTGGAAGGCACGCACGTCGCGGCCATAGCGATAGCGGCCAGCGCCACCGCAAAGGAGGAAATGATGGAAGGTGATCGAGGGTGGGGCGTGTGACTGAAGCTCATTTTGAGTTCCTCTGAACGTGGATGATGCCGGGTTTGAACGACAGGTTTTAACGCAGCTCTCTATGGTGTGTTGGCGCCGAAAATCATCGCGCCGAGCATTTTCTGCATCCGCTCGATCTCGGTCGTCTGATCGGCACTGATGTCAGACGCCATCTTGAAGACGGTGATGTCCTGAGCGGCGCCGTAGGTGCCGAACAGGTCTTTCACCATGCTTACTGCTCCGCTGTGGTGCTGAATCATGAAGGTGAGGAATAGCCGGTCGAACTCCTTACCGCGCGCCGCGTCGAGTTGTTTCAACTGGGACTCGGTGAGCATGCCCGGCATCAGCATCACGTGCTCCATGCCGTCCATCTTCATCACCATGCCGTGCGGGTTCGCTTCGGGTACCGGCTGGTGGCGATCGCGGAGCCACCTCTGCATCGCGGCGATCTCGTCCTGCTGGGCGTTGGTGATTCGCTCGGCGAGTGTCAGTACGGATGGACTGGCTCCGTGCGACTCCGCCCATCCCGCCATCACCAGTGCCTGTTCGTGGTGGGAGATCATTCCGCCCATGAAATTGATGTCCGCCGCCGTATAGGCATGTTGGCCATTGACGGAAGTGTCGGCCTCAATTGCCGGCGTCGCGGCGGCGACGGTTACCGGCGCCGAGCTCTGTTGCACGGCTCGAGTCCCGGTGGCGCAGGCCGCGACGGTGACGACGCCGAGGAAGAGTGAGGGTGTCGTTCTAAAAGAGAATGTCATAGGATGGCAGGGTAATCCGTTGATTCGACTACCATTGTCCAAAGCTGGTGCACGCCACCCCAATCCACAATCACCTGCTGCTGAGCCGAGTGCCTTCCCGGCAGCCGCATGCCCGGATTTCATAATCGTCAGATCTGCGAATACGAAGTCGGCTGGAGGATGATGTCCGAGATGGCGGAGACGTTATCGCGGTACTGCGGGTCGCCGGAGAGCGTCTTCCACTCGGGATCTTTGCCGAACACACCCCACGCCGCGTCGCGCGCCGCCATGTCGGGGAAGGTGAGCATGTAGGTCAGGTTGGGCATGTTCGCGCCGACCAGAGTTTCGCCGAAGAAGACGGGCGTCAGGCCCGCCCTGCGGAAGATCGGAACCTCACCGGCGTTGAACATCCTGAGCTTGTTGAGTGCCGCGCGATTGCTGTGGCTCTCATACGTCCGTAGCTCATAGATGCGTGATGTCCTCGCAGCTGCTCCGGACGAAGGCTCGAGCGCCGGCATCGCCTCGAAGGCGCGGAGGAGTGAGCTCTCGATGCGCACGAAAGCCGGATCGGACATCGGCGCGTCGAGAATGGAAGCGCCCGCGCGCGCGTATGTCGTGTCGATCGCTAGACGGTCGCGCAGCGAGACAACACTATCGAGTGTCGGGTGCGCAAGGACGAGAAGCAGCGACGGCGCGTTCTCCCCGTACACGACGGTAAACGCCCCAACTCGGTTGACTCCCGCCCGATTCATCGCGGGAATCAGGGCGTCACCGACGAAGGCGGTGAACGCGCGTTGCTTTGTGCCCGGAAGCAGGTGATAGCGGCGCAGCTCGATGAACTGGCGGGAGGCGGATTGCCCGAGCGCCTCGAGGCGTGGCCACGGTGCCAAGGCAGCAACGGCGCCAGCAGTGAGAAATTCACGTCGGTCCACAAATACCTCGGCGAAGGTCGTCGGAGATTCCATGATAGGATCGCATATGACGGCACAAGGCGCTAGCATCCCTAATGGATGTGTTTCCTTCAGATGTCATGAGCGATGAGTCGGCAATCCCACGAGCCTACGATGACGCAAGGCGCGTCGTAGGCAACGAGCGGCGCCTTGCGGCCGTGCGGGCCACCGGGCTCCTCGACAGCGAAGTCGAAGAGGCGTTCGACCGGCTCACGCGCCTGGCAGTCCGCCTTGTCAGAATTCCCGCCGCCTTCGTCTCGCTGGTCGACGAGCACCTCGACTTCTACAAATCTGTCTGCGGCTTTGGTGAGCCCCTGGCGTCAGCGCGGCAGATCGAGGGACCGACCTTCTGCCACTTCACCATCCAGGCCGCCGAGCCGCTCGTCATTCCCGACACCAAAGCCGACCCCGTCTACCGCGAGGTTCCGACGGTGCGATCGCTCGGCGTGGCTGCCTATGTCGGCATTCCGATTGTCATCAACGGCCAGGTAATCGGCGCCTTCTGTGCCATCGACACCGCTCCGCATGCGTGGGCCGAGGACGAGATTACAGTGCTGAAAGAGCTGGCCGCCGTCGCGGTGAGTGAGATTTCGTTGCGGGCCGCGCGCGCCGAAGCCGACCGCTTTCGCCAGGAGGCGGAGCAGCTGTTCGAGGCAAGTGCCGCCGCGCAGCTCGAGCTCGAGGGGCAGGCCGCCATGCTGTCGAGACAAGCGTCAGGGCTGGAGCGGGCCCGCGCCGACGCGGACACGGCCAATCGCGCAAAGGGCGATTTCCTGGCAGCGATGAGTCACGACCTGCGGACGCCGCTCAACGCGATCGGTGGCTATGCGCAGCTGATCGAGATGGGTGTGCACGGCCCCGTCACCGAGAGTCAACGCGAAGCCGCCTCACGAATCACTCGCGCCCAACGGCATCTCCTCACGCTCATCGACGATATTCTGCAGTTCGCGAAGACGGAAAGCGGCCAGATCCCGCTCGAGATGGTTCCGATCGCGCTGCCGGACCTGTGCGGCGCGCTGGAGTCCTTGATCGGTCAGCAGGCGACCGAAAAACAAATCGAGTTCAGCTGCGACCTCGACGAGGCGGCCGAGCGTCAGGGCGAGGTGATAACGGCGGTGGCGGACTTCGAGCGCGTGCTCCAGGTCCTGGTGAACGTATCGACCAACGCGATCAAATTCACGGACGCAGGTGGACGAGTGACCGTGACCGGGCGCCGCTCGGGATCGTGGGCCGAGGTGTTGGTCAGTGACACCGGCCGCGGCATCGCGCCCGAACATATCGAGCAGATTTTCGAGCCGTTCGTCCAGGTGAGTGGAGTGTCCGACATGCGGGCGGGCGTCGGGTTGGGTCTTGCAACGAGTCGCAATCTTGCGCGGCGAATGGGCGGCGACATCCTCGTCGAAAGCGCGCCAAGCGTGAGCTCGACGTTTATACTGCGGCTGCCGGGCACCTGACGGTCAGTTTTTTCGGCGCCGACGGCCATCGCACGACCCGCGGCGCCGCACCCGTCGGGCAGCTCAATCGTCGATCGGTTCGAGACCCGCGATGCCGTCCTTCATTGCCTGGATTACCTCCGGCGAGTGTCCCCGCCAATCCAGGTATTCGCCCACGACCCGCAGCGGTTCCCGGGAGCGATAGGACTTCGTGGGATTACCCGGATACTTCTTGTCCGTCAGATTGGGGTCATCCACAAACGACGCGGTCGGTTCCACCAGGTAGATTCGGCCTGGACCTTCGCCCTTCGCCAGCTCCGCTCCCCATGTAGCGGCCTCCAGGGTCGCGCTGAAGTAGACCCAAGGGGACCTCCGCTCCGTGTAATTGGAGGAATAGCCGGGTTGAATCAGGTCGCCGGGCTTCAGGGCCGCCCGAGTGCCATGGTAGAAGCGCTGTGAGGTGGTGCCGGAGGGCGTCGATGGTGCTGCAGGATTGCTCACTCGAGATCAACTTGCCGTCTAGCGTTGGTCATTGACCGGCGGGCGGTTGCCAAAGTTCTACCTTGTTTCCTTCCGGATCGATGACCCAGCCAAACTTCCCGTACTCGGCATCGTCGATCTTGTCGAGAACGTTGCAGCCTTCTTCCCGCAAGACTTTCAACAGGGCGTGAAGATCCTCCACCCGGTAGTTGACCATGAAAGGTGCCGTGCTGGGCGCAAACTGGTCGCTTTGCATCGAAGCAATATTCCAGGCAGTTGTTCCGGCAACCGGCTTCCCTTCAGCGTCGGCCCAGGTGAAAGCCGCGCCACCCCATTCCTGGACATCGACTCCGAGGTGCTGCTTGTACCAAGCCTGTAGTGCCTTTGGGTCTTTGGCTTTGAAGAAGATGCCGCCAATTCCGGTGACTCGCTTCATAGAACCTCCGAGGTCGGGAGTGGTGGGGGAGGAAGAGTGTGCTTTCTGCGGCCCGACGCCAGTCAGGTTGTCCGTGTGTAGGATAGCCCCAGGTCTGGACCCCACGACCCGCCATTTTTCGACATCTCTCCCACGCCGTGCATGGTGCTTCCGTCACGAGCAATCGTAATGGTGTATCGCTGGGAGAACGCCGGCGTGGTGCGCCACCAGTGTAGCACCTGGGGTTGCAGCGTGACCTCGTACCGACGCGCGACCTTGCGTTCATCGAAATAGAGCATCGAGAGGACCGCCGCCTCGGGGTCATTTCCGAAGATGGCAATACCGCTTGGAATGTCCGGCTCATCGATCTCGGAGCGCAGCACCACGAACGCTCCGCCCTCGTGCCAATCAAACGTGCTGCGACCGTGAAAGGTCACTCCCGGAACCATCGGATGATGCCCCACCGTTGCCCACGTCCCAATGAACGGTGTGAAAGCTGCCAATCCGGGGTTAGGGGTCAAAGCCTCGCGCGCAATTTGTTCTTTCATGTGCGTTACTTCGGAAAGAGAGGATTGTGGATTGCGGTCCAACGCCCTGTGGTTCCGAGATGCACGCGTCGAAGATGCACCTCAACCGCGGCGCGCCGCTTCGATTGCAGCGACGTCGATCTTTTTCCTCTGCATCATCGCATCGAACGCGCGCTTCGCGGCAGCGGCATCGGAATCGGCGATCGCTTTCATCAGGACGATCGGCGTGATCTGCCAGGACAAACCCCATTTGTCCTTGCACCATCCGCACATGCTCTCCTCGCCGCCGTTGCCGACGATCGCGTTCCAATAGCGATCCGTTTCGGTTTGGTCAGCGGTTGCGACCTGAAAAGAGAATGCTTCGTTGTGCTTGAACGCAGGTCCCCCGTTGAGCCCGAGGCACGGGATGCCCATCACTGTAAACTCGACGGTTAACACGTCCCCTTTCTTTCCCGACGGAAAGTCTCCCGGTGCGCGGTGCACCGCGCCGACGGACGAATCAGGAAAGGTCTGGGCATAGAACCGTGCCGCGTCCTCGGCGTCATCCTTGTACCAAAGGCAAATCGTGTTCTTTGCTGGCTTAACCATGCCGCTTCTCCATATGGATGTTGTAGCCCAGGCAGGAGTCCCGGCGGCTACCTTCTCGGCTCATACCGCATCGCCACCGCCCCCGAGCCGAACTCCAGCCGGCTCACGAGCTTCAAGTCCACATACTTCGAAAGACCCGCGAACAACATCGGCCCATGGCCCGCTAGCCTGGGCTGCACCATGAACTCGTACTCATCGATCAATCCCAGCTCGGCCAACGCCAGTGGGAGCTTCAGGCCCCACGTGAGAAGTCCCTTTCCCGACTCCCGCTTGAGCTCCTGAACGGCCTTCCCTAAATCCCCCGCGCACGAGCTCCGCGTTCCAGTCGACGCGGTCCAGGGTGCTCGACACGACATACTTCTTTGCCGCGTCGATCGTCCGGGCGAACGGTTCCATCCACTCAGGCCTCGTTCCCGCCGGCGCGGGCCGCCGCCACCCTTCCTCCATCATTTCGTAGGTCACCCGGCCAAAGAGGGGCGCATCGGCCTGGTCGAGGATCTCGGCCGCGTGACGATGTAAGTCCTCGTCAGGGATGATTGCGCGATGATCGCAGCACCCGTCCAATGTGACGTTGATGGAATACCGAAGGGGGCGCACTAGGTAAGAGTATCAAGTTGGGCGCGCGAAATCACGGGAGGTACCGCGGCGCAACCGCCACAGAAACACAAGTGCCAAGCCAAGACACGCACCCAAAACGTTCAGAATGACATCGTTGACGTCTGCAGATCGATTGATCCATGTCCTCGAAAGGTACTGAACGAGCTCGATGCTGGATGAAAGAGCAATCGCGATTTGTATCCCGCTCCAGAACCGAAGTCGCCTCCAGACCAGAGGCATCAAGATGCCCAGCGGGAAAAAGAGCATGACATTACCCCGTGCGTTGTGCACGCAAAACGCTTGCGCGGTCGAACCCCTGGGCAGGGTCGCGGAAGAACACGTCAGCGATGCCAGACTGGGATGGAGGTCAATTCCCACCGCAGCTTCAGCAGCCAGGCGCGAATTATGGTTGGGGATGAGCGTCGCAGTGGCAAGGCCGGAGAGATAGACGACGAAGGTCAGGAGCAGGATTTCGCGGGGGAACGACAGACAGTGCCCGGAAGTCCGAAGGCGGTACAGCCGAAAGACCAACCAACATGGAACGGCGATCGCACTCAGGACAAGAAACGGAAAGAAAAACGAGCGGTACGGAAGAAACGGAAAGAGAAATCTGGGGATCATATCGGCAGATCGATGGTTGTGGCTAACTACGTTCATTAACGCGGGCGCACGCCTGCTGCAACGTTCGTTAAGCAGATCGCACGCGATTCAATATTCTATGGCCGGCCAGGACAACGAGGCCGATCAGCATTCCCACCGCTGCAAACTCGAGAAGACCCTTTACGAGGTTCCGGGGTGCAGCGGTACCGACATACATGATTGACCCCGACGCTTTCCCTGAAAGGATTGAAACCACCTTCACTTGCTTGTAGGCGGCGTACAGAAAAAGGCCAAGCACTTCGCCTGCGATCGATGCGGCAAGAGTGCGCGCTGTTCGGAACCCACCTGTGATGGTAGTTAGTGCTATCAACAGCAACGGTAACAATACAAAGGAGATCAGGGCTGCCTTCACGTGGCCTCCGGATTCAACCTAACGCCCAAGTTCAGCTGCAAGCACACTATCACCATGCGACGAAGCCGCATCCGAAAAGTGCTTTGGCCCCAATCGATCCGCTATTGCAATCCAGTGCATTCCGCTCGCTGCGTCATCTATAGGTAAGGTGGACCGGTTAAGCTTCAGCATCATGCCGACTCAATGAGGAATTCTTCCTGACGCTTGGACGCGCCATCGTGATCGCGACCTGCACCCTGCTCGCGATCCCTACCCATGCCGAAGCACAGACGAATCCGGGATCCACCACGGGGGTAATCGTCGGTCGAGTGGTTGACTCCACCAGCAACAGACCACTTAGCCTCGCAAACGTGGAGCTAAAGATTCCCGGCGCTGCCGCCATCGTAGCGCGTGGGGCAACCGGCGCCGACGGATCCTTCCGCATAGAAGCGCTCGCACCGGGCCGCTACACGGTTCGCATTCGGGCGCTTGGATACACTCCGCGCCCGCTTCCCACGATTGAAATCGCGTCATCGGCGTCCAGCATCGACTTGGGCACGGTGTTTCTCTTCGCCGCGCCCGTCCAGCTGCAGGCACTCAGCGTCACCGGACAGAAACAGGACGTTCAGCTCGCGCCCGATCGCAATACTTTCGTCGTCCGCGACATGCCTACCACTCGCGGTGGCACCGCGCTCGACGTGCTGCGCAACGTTCCATCAGTGGATGTCGATATCGACAACGTCGTGAGCCTGCGCGGCAACTCGGGCGTGACCGTTCAGATCAACGGCCGCCCCAGTCCAATGAAGCCCGCGCAGCTCGGCAATTTTCTCGCCCAGCTCCCCGCCGACATCGTCGATAAAGTTGAGATCGTCACCAGTCCCTCGGCACGCGACGACCCCGAGGGAATCGCGGGGATCATCAACATAGTGCTCAAGGAGAAGCCCGAGACGGCGAGGAGTGGCGGCCTCACGGTCGGTGTCGGCACCACCGGTCACGTGGACGTGGGTGGAAATGTGGGCTTCGAGCAGGGACCTCTGTCGTTTTACGGCAGCTATGGATTCTGGCGCGACAGCCGGCCGCGAACCGATTCAACCTTTCGACAGAATCTGTTTCTCGATCCGCAGACCTTTCTCGACGAGAGCGGGAGACGAAGTCAGATACCGCTGGTCCACACGTTCACCGGCAATCTGGGCTACTCGCCCGGACAACACGATGAGCTTTCCTGGGAGACGGTGTACAGCACGCGAATCGAGCTGGAGAGATACAACATTCTCTACCGGAATCTGAACGCGGCGCAGCAGCTCACCGGACTCAGCGACCGGCTCACTCGCGACACCAATCACGAGATGAGCTTCGAATCGGCCCTTTCGTACAAGCATACATTCTCTGATAAAGCGCACAAGCTCTCAGGCGAGCTGAGCGCGGTGCGCGATGGCGAAGATGCCCCGACGAGCATAGCCTCGCGTACGCTCGCTCTCGACGGAACGCCCACCGACACAACCGCTCTCGAGAGACAGACGGCATGGGACCATCCTACGGAATATTCGGTGAAGGCGGATTACGTGCGGCCGCTGACGAGCGGGACACACTTGGAGGCCGGATACAAGGGATCGCTGCAACGCTTTCATTCGACGCTCGATACGCAGGTGTTCGACAATGCGCCGGGCGCTTACGTGCCGGATCCTGCGCGCATCAATGACTTCACCTACCGCCAGGTCGTGAACGCCGCTTACGGAATGCTCGGTGGCGAAAGCGGGAAGTTCCAGTATCAGGGTGGCGCTCGCGTCGAACACGCGGCCACCCAGTTTCATCTGACTCAGAGCGGCGCTCAGTACGACAATCCATACAACAGCATCTTTCCGAGCGGACTCATCGCCTACCACATCGATGATGAGCACGAGCTCAAGCTGAGTTATTCCACGCGCATCCGCCGGCCGGACGACACCGACCAGCTGGACCCGACGCCGCGTATTCTCGATCCGCTGAACATCTCTCGCGGTAACCCGCACCTGAAGCCGGAGTACATTCGCGCGCTGGAGTTGGGAATCCAGCGCTCGACCGATCATGCAACCGTTCAGGTGACGCCGTTCTACAGGCACACGCTCGATGCGATTAGAACTCTGCGCACGCTCGATACATCGGGCGTGTCGACGAGGACCTTCGCGAACGTCTCGACCACCAACGCCTACGGGACCGATGTAACCGTCTCACTGAGCGGCGGAAGATTGAGTGGCTTCGTTAGCGGCAGCGGATTCAAGCAGATTAGCGACGCCGCAAACCTTCTGCCGGGCCTGTCGGCGAATACTTTCGGCTGGACAGCTCGTACGAACGCAGTGTTTCGCGTCTCGAGCACCGTCGATATTCAGACGCTGCTCTCGTACCAGGCGCCGATGAATGTCGTGCAGGGACGGAATGCGAGCCGCACGCGCGTGAGCTTTGCCATGCGTCAGAAGCTGATGAACGACCAGATGAGCGTGACCCTTCGCGTCATCGATCCGTTCAATACTTCTCTCGAGAGGTCGACGACGATCGATCCTGCGTTCTACCAGGTGTCGGCCCGCCGTCGCCTGCAGCGCGGACTTCTGTTCAGCGTCAACTGGCTCTTTGGCCAGAAGAAAAAGGGAGACGATCGCATCGACTTGAGCGACACAGGTGCCTAGACTCGGGAGTTTCCTCGGCCGTTTTCTTCCTGGCGAATCACGCGATAGTTAACGTGCGTGACGAGGTGATTGCCGCGCACGCTCAGCAGCTCGAGATTGCGATCGCCGATACCCTCAAACAGGCGCTCGCCGGCGCCGAGAACCATGGGCACGACGTGCAGGCGCAGCTCATCGATCAGTCCCGCCGCGAGGTACTGGTTCACCGTCTGAGCGCCACCGGAGATGGCAACGTTGGACGCGCCCGCCGCTTTTCGCGCCCTAGCCATCGCCGACTCGATCCCGTCAGTCACGAAGTTGAATGTCGTGCCTCCCTGCATAGGGACTGGCTCGCGCGGATAGTGAGTGAGAACGAAGACAGGCGCATGATAGGGGGGATCGTCACCCCACCATCCCTTCCACTCCTTGTCCCATTCACCACGACCGGGGTCGAACATGTTCCGACCCATGATGAAGGCGCCCGCCGCGACGATAGCCTTCATCTCGGCGGCGTTCTCATCGGGCTCCTCGAACATCCATCGGTGCAGCCGGTGTCCTACGGCAGCTCCGAACGGGTTCTCGAGGGTTTGATTCAACCCCGAGACGAAACCGTCGACCGACATAGCCATGTCACATGTGACCTTGGACACTTGAGCTTCTCCCCCATCGGCGATTCGTTGGCCTTGGCAAAATAACGTTCGGTAGCTAGCGCGGCGGCGCGTGCGCAGAAGACTTGCCGGGATCACTTGCCATAAACGAGTGGAGCTCACCCGGTTCGATGGACACCAAGATAGCTTTGCATTGAAGGTCCTCACGATTATGACCAAGCATCTTCGTGCGTTGACGTTCCTGGCCGGATCTACGGAATGAACTTCCAGCACATGCCTGAGCTGGCCATGCGCTCGGCGTATCCAATGCTGCTCGGAATCATGGCATTGATCGGCGGTGGGATGCTGTTCCTTTTCCGGAAGATCGGCTGGATCGGCGGACGGGACGACGCGCGCGGGATGGCACCCCGCTGACGGAAGGCTTGAGCGTCTGTAACTTCGGTCCATGACCAACGACTCCCACACAGGCGACGGGTTCGTACCAATCGCGAGCTACCGCGAGTACCCGCCGGACGAGATGGAGGCGCGTGCCGCGGCATTTGCGGACGACATGAACCGCCGGCGCACGACGCGCCATTTCAGCGAACGCCCGGTCTCGCGATCGATTATCGAGAGCTGCATCCGCTCGGCCGGGACCGCACCGAGTGGCGCGCATCAGCAGCCATGGCATTTCGTGGCAATCGCCGATCCCGCTCTGAAGAGGCGCATAAGGGAAGCAGCCGAGGAAGCCGAGCGCGACTTCTACGCCAGCGCGCCGGCAGACTGGCTTGCGGCGCTCGAGCCACTCGGGACAGATGCGAAGAAGCCCTACCTGGAGACTGCCCCATGGCTAATCGCCGTGTTCGCGGAACGGTACGGCCTGAACGAGGATGAAACTCACCGCACTCACTACTACGTGAGCGAATCAGTCGGCATCGCGACCGGGTTTCTCCTCGCCGCGCTCCATCACTCCGGTCTCGTGGCCCTGACGCACACGCCGAGCCCCATGAGCTTTCTGAGGGATGTTCTCGAGCGACCGGCCAACGAGAAACCGGTGATGCTCGTCGTAGCGGGCTACCCGGCGAAAGATGCGCGTGTACCCCGCCTCGAGCGAAAGCCGCTCGCCGCGATCACCACCTTTCGATGACGATGAGGCTTACACTGATTGCTTCTCGTAGAACAACGCCATCCGTCTGGTGAAGCGTTCGTTGTACCGCGGCGCCCATTCGCTCACCTCAGCGCGTGGAGAGGTAGAGCCGCTGGTTCGCGTAGTCGAGTTCAACCCGAAATCGCTTGAGAACGTTGCCCGCGAGGGAGCCGACGATTGGAGCCGCCATCATTCCACTCATGTATCGCTCGAATGTGCCTTCCCTTTGCGATACCACGCCGAAATCCTGCAGCTGGTGGGAGCCCCACTGCGCGCCCGGCACTGACATCGTCTCGAGCGTCTGCCCACCCAGCGTCGCCGCCTCTCCAAAAGCACCGGCGTGGCGCGGCCAACCTGGATGTTGGTTGCCCCACGTTTTCAGCAGAACCTCGGACACCATTGTAAACGACGCTCCCGTATCGAGCAGGAGGCCGTAGGTCGACCCGTTCACGCTGATCTCCGTTCGCGGAAATCCGGACCGTTTGGCTACCGGCATCGGAAGCCCAACTCCTGTCGGCGTGAGAACGCCCGGTCTTGCGATGGTGAACGTCGCATTTGGATAGTCAAACACGACGTGGTACTGGGCAAGCAAGTGACCGGGGACCATGCCTTCTGCCTGACCGGGTGCCGCCGGCGGCAGGATGTTCTTCTCGCCGATCGTGACGAGCGTTCGCTGCGGATTGAGCGCGAGCGGAAAATTTCCGATGAACGCCCTCGGGAGAACGGTTACCACCGCGAACTCGCTGCCCTCCTCGCGCTCAGTCTTACCCCATTCCAGGCCAAGATCTCGAGCGAGTGGCTCTGTAATCAGGAAGCCGCCCCCACCCGTGTCGAGCAGGAATCGGGCTGTCCGTACGCTGCCGTCAGGCTTGCGAAACGTTATCTGAACGAATGGCCGGTTGCCTTCGATGAGCAGCGGCACGGTTGCCTGGTCCACGCTGCTTGTCTTGCCAGCGGGAGGCACGCACCCAAGGATGGCAATTACAACGATTGATGTGAACGGGCGCGTCAACATGTGTACTCGCTTCGGATTCTATAGGGAGAAGGATTTGGTCGTGTATCGCGGACGCACATGCACTGCGCGGCTGATCGCCTACGGACCCTTCAGGCGATGCATCTGCCCCTGCTGCGCCATGAACAGCCGCCCATCGTCTGCCTGGATTTCGTACTCGATGACGCTGCCAGCCGCGTAGCCCTGGCGAATACGGCCCGCCCCCAGAGGCGCGACCACCTGTTCGCCGCGTTGGAATTGAAACGGGCTGCCTGGGCCCGACGCTACGCCGGTCGCGCCTCCGACTCTCGCGGAATCGTACAGGACGAGCAGAGGGTCGACGAATGCCTGATGAAACGGGCCGATCCCGTGGATCTGCACGGTAACCGGGCCCGGCGAGTAAGCGAACATCGGCGCCCCGGCCGGCACGTACGCGTAGCTGCCAGCCCGAAGTTCGTGCACCGCGGCGGAATCGAAGCGGTCGCCCAGGCCGAAGTACCACGTGCCTTCCAGCACCGTAATATGTTCGCCGCCCGGGTGGCGATGCGGCGGGACGATGGTACCGGCCAGCTCGCGGATCCGGAGGACGAAGAGCGCGCCCGGCACCTCCGGGTCACCGTAAACCGTCTCATCGGCGCTGCCCATCGGGCGGAGAGGCGAGAAGATCGCCCGGTCTGGGGTCGGCGTGACTCGGGAAGGCCGAGTGCCGCCGGCGGCACAAGCGGCCAGAGCCGCCACTGTGATCGCCGTAGCTATGAAGCGCCGAGATGGCCTCCGCGTCATGAACGCTCCTGAAGTCAGTGGTGCGGCCTAACGCCTTCAGTCAAGCTGCGGGCGAATCAAATAAAATGCGGGCGTAGCGAGCTTCCATAAATCGCCCGTCAGCTTCAACGAATCTCTCCTCAGCCTTCCAACGGCTCGACGCGAACAGCCGTCCCGTAGCACAATACCTCGGTCACGCCCTTCATCAGCTCGTTCGCGTCATAGCGGATGCCGATCACTGCGTCGGCCCCCGCAATATGCGCTTGAACCAACATTGTGTCGAAAGCCTGCTTGCGAGTTCGCTCAGCGAGTTCGGTAAAGAGCGAGATATTGCCGCCAAGCATCGTCTGCAAGCCGGCGCCGATGGTCCCGAAAACCGATCGGGATCGGACGACGACTCCACGTACCACGCCAAGATTGTCCACGATTCGGAATCCAGCCACGTCGAAGCCGGTCGTTGTCATGTTGGCCGGAATGTCTGCTGCCTGCGAAGAGATGATGGAAGACATGAGTCACGTTGCGCGGTGAATGGTCAGAGTGTCTTGCAAACGTCAGGAATTGTCGGCCTAACGCCATAATTAAACTGCAAGCGACTCAAACAAGAGTGCAGCCGCAAGCTGCACAACTCAATAGATCGCTTGTCAACATCAGCGTGTGTCAGGCCTCGACAAAGGCGACGCCCAGGAGCGTTCGTGGCACCCATACGATTGATCATCAGGTTTTCCGCGAACGCAGGTTCCACAGTCCGCGTGCCGAGAGTATCATCGCGAGGCCACCGGTGACGCCGAGCGCCATGAGGGTCCAGATGAAAAAGAGGCCCCCGGGCGACTGGGCGACCGTCGCCGTGAACCCGTTGTTTCGGTGGATGATGGGCATGCCCAGCGCCGCCAGCCCGCCAAGGAACATGATGACGTACCCCGATCTCCGCTCGGCGAGCAGCAACGTTCCGCACGCCACGACGAGCAGGATTGGCACCACGACGAAGACGAGCCCAGACCCTCCCCGGTCGAACCCGAGGACGACGTCGCCGCCGATGTGAAATGGCAGGAGCATGATTGAGAGCAGGGATGCGATGGTCAGTGTGTTGGGCTTCACTGGTGTCCCGGGGGCGAGTGGCGGATGGCCTTATATGGTTGTCCCATACGAGGCCCATTCGGCTGGGTTTCAGCACCCGCAGTACACCTATTCGGCTGGTGCTTGCGTCGAACTATCCGGTCTTCAAAGGCCCGGCGACCTTGTAAGTACTGAAGATGATGCCGGACGGAAATGCTTTCGTGCTGACGAGCTCGAACGAGCGTGGCGGGGTTCCCTCCGCAAAGAAGCGCTTCCCGGTGCCCAACAGGACCGGATAGACGACCAGCCAGACTTCATCCGCAAGCCCATGTTCGAGCAGCGTCGATGTCAGCGTGGAGCTACCCCAGAGGATGAGGTCCGGGCCGCCGTCTGACTTGATGCGGCGAATGCCCTCGACGATGTCCGGTCCAAGGCCCTCGAACGGGCCCCATTCAAGACTTTCCGGACGGTGGGTAGCGATGTATTTCGTCGCGGCATTGATGCCGTCCGCCATCGGACTGCTCGGCGCCTTTCCCCAGGAGGTCGACCAGATGTCGTAGGTGCGACGGCCAAGCAGCAGATCGAAGCGCTCACCCTGCGCGGCGAGGATTGCGTCCCGGCCAGCGGGGGTCCGATAGGGCGCGGTCCAGTCGCTGTAGGGGAAGTCGCCGTCTTCGTCGGAGTGCTGAATCACACCGTCCAGCGAAATGTGTTCGATGATCTTGAGCTTTCTCATGCGCGTCTCCGTATTCTGCGGTTGGAGTTTCTATTCTGTTGGGATTGCGGGGAACTCGCGCACCTCGACCGATGCGCGGGCCGGCGTTCTCTGCCCGGACTTCACCTACAACGACGAACGGCCAGACAGGAATTCGACAAGCCGTCGGGAAACTTTATTTCTGGGACTTTTTTAGTTCTGGTCGCGGCTTCTGATCTCCGCAACGTATTCACCAGCGAGCTGGATGATAAACGGAGCCGTCCAGTCCCGATCCGCGCGGACTATCGTTGGCAGCGCGTGTACCGAGGCTAGAAGAATTCGTCTAGCACCGTGAAGAACTCAATGGTAGCCGGGTCCGGAATGGATCGCCCGTATGCGCGGAGGAACGGCGACACCGCGTCGGGACCGAGGTTGTACGCGAGGCTGCGGATTGCGAGCGCAAGATCCTGGTGGCGATCGCCGATCCCCGCGCGACCGCAGTCGATCAGTCCCGTGATGCGCAACTCGTCTGATGCCTGCTGGTCGAGGAGGACGTTCGGCAGGCAGAAGTCACCGTGGACGAGCACAAGATCCTCATTGGGCGGTACCGTCGCCAAGAGTTCGGCAAACAGGTCTGCTGCATCGCGGCCAAGTCGACTCGCGTCGAAGTCGTCCTCACGTACGTGGCCATCCGCCAGGCGTATCCGCGCCTCTTCAAGCTGACGGGCGATCCGACGGTCGAACGGACAGCCTGTTGCGTCGGTCGCGTGGAGCGTCGCCAGGCCTCTGCCGAGGGCAATCGCAATCCGCCGTCGGTCGACATCCCATTTGGGTGCGGACGCCGGGACGCCAATGGCCTCCTCCATGAGGAGGTACTCGGTATCAGCGAACTGGGTGTACTCGTGGACCAGCGGCACCGGCACCCCTCGGTTCCTCATCCAGCGCATGGACTCCGCCTCTCTCTCGAGGCGAAGTTTCGCGGTCAGTGGTGCCGCCTTGAGATACCATGACGACTGCCCGTCCGCAGTACATCGCCAGACGTGCGCATCGGACTCGCCAAGGCTGATCGGCTCAAGAGCGCGTCCCGTCAACCGTTCGATCACGTCGTGAGGTAGATCCATCGCGGGGAGTGAGGGTATGGAGGAAAGCCGATTGTTCCAGCGGATCTGTCCGCGATGATTGATCTCGCCTTCCGCGACGTGAAACCAGGCCCAGTGGGCGTTGATCTTCGGTGCAGGGCTCACGGTGCGCTCCAGCCACGAATCGTCGCGCGCAGCTAGCGTCTCCAAGGTGACCCGCCGCACCACCGTCAACTGCTCCAGATAATGCTCGAGTGGGTACCCGCGCAACGACCTGATACGACCACTCGACGGCGGCCATGTGGGCAAGCAGCGCACCGATGGAGTTGCTATCTGCATCGTGGAGGTAATCGAGCTCGGCGAGCGTCAGTCCCTCGACGGCAGCGAGCGTCGTGGACCTCGCGTAGGTCAGGATGCCGACAAGTCGTCCAATCGTCGGCGAATAGCCCGCGATCGGTTCGATTCTTAGTGGCGCCGGCTGCATTTCATCGGAGGCATGGGTGTCACCTAACGCCTTAGTTCCAGCTGCAAGCACGCTACCACCATCACGGCGTAGCCGCCTCCGAAAAGTGCTTGTCAGCTGCAACGTTCGTTCGGCGACGTGTCGGGATCAGTTGCTTAGCGAAGCGTGATCTCCAAGTACTCGGCGCTGCCGTTGGTGAGGTCGCCGAGGCCGCGCCAATGAACCACGACCGCCGTCCGTTGGCCGGACTCAAACCCCCGAATTTGCTCGTAGGGAATCGTGATTGTTGCATTTGCAGCCACACTCGCGTAACAGCTTTCCGGAAGACGGCACGGCCCAGGATCGTAGAGTGCCAAGTAGCCAGGAGTGGCGATGAGGTACGAAACCGGTTCTGCCGCGTGATTCGAGAGTGTAACAGTATTGCTGCTCGCTGACACCGCTATTAACCCGCCATCGACGCTCGTGGGGGTTGAACATGCAGCTAGCAGGACTACAAGGACTGACACATGACGGCGCATAGCAGGTTCCTCCAGGAATGAGAGTGGCTGGCACCGCCACCGGCGGTTTTCCGATCCAAATCGAGATCGAGTTCCTCACCAACGCGTGGCACCACGGAGAGTCGCACAGTGCGGAGTATCTCCCCACGCGCAGAGTCGACAATGTCGCATTCGATGGGCGCTATTGAGGGCATGTTCGGACTTGGTGGAGATTGATCGCGGTCTCACGACGTCTGATCTCTCTAATTCGGGAGCCGACGACAATGGTGTCTGGGTCGAAACGGCATCCATACTACGAGTGCACGCCTAAAACCTATTCGTCACGGGCCTAGTTCGTCCGGCTAGCGCCCTGGTTCAGCTGCAACGTTCGTTAGACCGCTGGGGGTACGGCCCGGGTTGATGGGTAACAGAATAGTCCGGGAGGATGGGTAACACTCTAAACTGCACGACGAATCTCGACTCTGCGAGGGCGTCGATGCCATGGCTGGAGAGTGGACCTATGGACGAGCGACTGCGGTTTGTTCGCGATGCACAGCGCGATCACTTCACGATGAGTGAGCTCTGCGCGCGGTATGGGGTGAGTCGACGGATCGGGTACAAGTGGCTGACGCG
>JBBQFZ010000008.1:0-57083 GCA_038322455.1 Gemmatimonadales bacterium
GTGGTCGAGTGAGATTGGGTCCGCGGGGTGCAACCGGGGTGCCGCATAAAACCCGCCATCCTGGCACATTTTGCCCCCCGGTAACAAGAGACGCGCACCGGCTCTGCCAGTGCGCGTCTCCAAAAAGTCAGACCGTAGTTCCAGTCCAATGGAACAGTCGGTTCCCCGCCTACTTTCTTACAATCAGCTTCTTGACCAGCGGCTTGCCGTCAACCTCGAGTCTATAGAGGTAGATACCGGAAGCAACGTCTTCCCCAGTCACTGAATTCTTTCCGTCCCAGTAGCCGACGTACGGCGTGGGATTACAAGTCAATTGCACTGCATCCAGCGGCTCGCCGCCAGCGTTGTTCCCACCGCCCTGCAGAAGGGGCACAGCGACCAGCTGCGCCAACAGATTGTAAATCCGCAGACCTACACGGTGCAGACGTCCGGGTTCCGAGCATCCTTGCGTATCGCCGATGACAAACGGAATCCTTGTGTCCTGAGTAACCGGGTTCGGGAAATTCTGCCCCAGCTGAACCCCGGCGCCTTGTCCTCCGCCGGTTTGGGTAGAAATCCCCTGAGCCGTCGAACGACTTGGCATGAACACGCCGAGCACGAGCACCAGCAACAGCGCCCGCCACAGGTGCTTCATGATGTCTCCAAATACTGACGAAAGAGGTTCTCTAGACGCAGACTCCTACCAAGGTGAACAAGTGTCCTTCCTGCGCGAACTTACGGATGAGTCCGGAAAGAGTCAAGCAAAATTCCAGGTGTTTGCCTGAGTGTTCTACCCTCCCCCCGCCTTTCTGTTACACCAATCCGGTCACAAAACTCGAGGAACGGAATCAGATACTTCCTGGAGAAGCCGAGTAAGTCTCTGAGCTGCGCGGGCGCATACACACGCCCGGGGGCCAATCCTCCCCTCAATTTCGCGATCAGTTCGTCAACAGCGCTTCGGTCGTAGTAGCGATCCGCCTCAACCTGGACAATTCGCCCCTGCCGCTCCAAAAAATGAAGCAGCGATGGCACCGAGCTACCGAAGCGCGAAACCAATTCACTCACGCCCGGCGGCTCCCGGCCACCTGAGCAAATATCATGCGCCAGACGGTTCGCCGCGTCGAGGTCGCTTGCGCTCGGAGTAGGCACCCACCCTTTGCGCCGGGCAAATGGTCCCTGAAGCTCGAGTCTGCCCTGACTCTCCATCTCACGTATGGAGATATCGGCGAGCTCCTCATTGGCGTGCAACCCTTCCCTCAGGGTTCTGGACGGAACACCGGGACTGAGAGGAGATCGAATCTCATACTCCGCGACAATGCGTTGAACTGTTGCCATTACCTGTTCGACAGCATCACTGGCAAAAAGGTTGTGCGCTCCGGCGCGCGCGCCCGAGCTCTCGATGAGATTGGGCACTTCTCCTGGAGCGCAACCAACACGCACTGGGATATCGCGAATTGAAATTCCTCCCAGCGATTCCAAATCGATGATATGGCGAAGGCGAGCGTGTGTCTTTGTAGAGAGCTCCGTCATCTCGTCGAGACCGAGATCGAGCAACGGCCGGCGTCGCGCGTGCGAGTCGACAACGACGCCGCCGCCAATGGTCCGCAAGGGACCCGGCAGGCGCAACACGAACCGGTCGCCGCCGCGAAGCACCACCGGCTCCTCGGTCGTGATTCGCGCCATTGCCGCCTCGTCTGTGCCCTTGTTGCTGGGCGCAAAGGTGATTCGCGCGCCGACTTCGCTCGCACCCACATGCAGCCGTAGCTCGGTGCGCGCGGAAATCCGCTCTATGGCATCCGCTTCCAGCGCGACGATGGCCTCGAACATCGATGTCGGCTGCCACGACCTGTCGGTTACGATCACACTTCCACGCGGGACATCGGCCACTTCCAATCCGGTCAACGCGACTGCGGCCCGTGCTCCCGCCCGCGCCGCATCGACGGAAATACCGTGCTGCTCGATGCGCCGAGCTCTGGAGGTGGTTCCCGCCGGTAGCACTCGAACGATCGCGTCAGCCGGGAGCTCGCCGCTCCAGACGGTGCCAGTCACCACCGTTCCCGTTCCCTTCACCGAGAATGCTCGATCCACGGGAAGGCGAAAGAGATCACCCGGCGTTCGTCCCGGCGCGCTCGAGAGTGTGAGCGAGAGGATTTTGCGGAGCTCGTCGATGCCCGCGCCAGTTCGGCTCGAGCACGGAACAACGGGCGGAAGCGGAAGTCCGGAAGCAATGAACAGGGACTCGACATCGCCAGTCGCCAGCGAAAGCCATTCAGCGTCCACCAGGTCCGATTTGCTCAGCGCGACCACGACCCGAGGAATCTTCAACAGGTCGAGAATCAGCAGGTGTTCGCGCGTCTGCGGCATGACTCCCTCGTCCGCCGCGACGACGAGCAGACCCAGGTCGATCCCTGTTGCCCCTACCAACATGCTGCGCACAAAATCTTCGTGGCCGGGCACGTCGACGATCCCGACGGTTCCAACGTCATCGAGGACCAGAGGGGCAAAGCCGAGGTCTATGGTTATTCCCCGACGCTTCTCCTCGGGCAGGCGGTCCGTGTCGACGCCGGTCAGCGCACGGACGAGCGCGGTTTTGCCATGATCGATGTGGCCGGCGGTGCCAATTATCACGCGGCGCTCCAGCGCTCGTGCTCCCACACCGCGAATGCACGAAGCGGGCGGTCATCGTTCAGATGCGCGCCGAGGAATTCTCGGAGCAGGCGTTGGTGCGAGCGGGCATCCGGCTCTGGAAGCGGTGGTGATTGCTCGCCCTCGAGCCAGCTTCTGATTGCCGCCCGCGCGGAGGCAGGTAGCTTCCTTCCACCGGGCGCAAGCCTGCTGCACAACTGGCAAACGATGCCCCCCGACGCGTGAGAGAAGGTCGTCTCATCCGCGTCACGCAGCGGCGTGTGGCAGAGCGAGCAGCTGGAGAGCTCGGGAGTGAAGCCGAGCACGGCGACGACTCGCCAGCATCCAGCGAGACCATCTTCGAGCGTTTGCTCAGGCGGCGAGCGCGAGATCCGATCGAGCACGTCGGCGACGGTATCGTAAAGAAGGTGGCTCGATTCCTCTCCGGTGAATCGCAGCACGAGCTCGGCCACCGTGGACGCTGCGGTGAATCTGCCAATGTCATGCGCCAGCTCCTCGCGGGAGCGAGTAACCTCAAAACTGGCGAGGTTCTGGAGCTCTCTATTCGGCCTGACATAGAGCTGCGCCGTGCCTTCGGCGAAGAGATCGAGAGCAGACCCGTAGCGCCCGCGAGACTTGCGCGCCCCTCTCGCCAGCACGGACTGGACGCCCGACTCCCGCGTCAGGAGGCGAATGATCCGCGAGCTCTCGAGATAGTCGAATGCGTGGAGGACGATCGCTTCAGTAACGCTGAGAGCCATGCGCGGAATCTAACGCCCGGCTCGGCTCCCAAGCCGCGCCGACGGGCGTCATGCATTGGGCTAGAAGGGTGTTGAAGCCCGGGCGCCAATCAGGATCGTTCTCCCCGGAGCCGCAAAGTGGAGGACGTCCTCGTACCGCTTGTTCAACGCGTTCTCGAGCCGAGCGTTAAGCGTGATGCGTCCGCGGCTCGTGAGGGCCAACGGGAGCTCGGCCGACAAATCCAGCTTCGTGTGCGATGGCAGAGTGACGCGCGGGGACGGAAACCGATTGAAATCGAGGTCCGCGCGCTTGCCGACGAAGTTGATGGCGGCTCCCAAGCCGACGCTTGCTGGACGGCCATATGAGAGAACAAGGCTTCCCGAATGTGTGGGACGCCGGAGCAGCGCGTCGCCCGCTCGATCATCGCCCGCATACCCCGCCGGAATTTCGGTCACTCTCGGGCTCATGATCGTGTAGCTCGCGCTTCCCCGCCACAGACTGGACGGCGTTACCGCGAGCTCGGCCTCGTATCCGTTTGAGGTCGCCCCAGTGAGGTTGGCGTAGCTTCCCTTGAAGGCCGGGGGGCCTCCGCTCACGTACTGAATGAGATCCGAGAAGCGTTGGGCGAAATAGGTCGCGCTGACGCGAATAAGCTCCGGGTGGAAGCTCGTCGCGATTCCCACTTCAGCGGAGCGAATTTGCTCGGGCCGCAGTTCCGGACTTCCAATTGTAAAGAGTGTCGGGCGAAGCTCGTTGAATGCGGGAGCATTGAACGCCGTGCTGAGCGAAGCGCGAAGGCGAATCGAGGGAAGGATTCCAGCGCTGGCGCCAACTCGGTAGGTATCGAAGCGACGGTAGTCGGAGTTGTCGTCTACCCTGCCACTCAGTGTGTATGAGAAGCGCTCGCCCGCATTCCCCAGCAGCTCCGAGTAGTAGGCAATGGTGTGGCGGGACGCGTCGAAGGAATCGGTTTGCGTCTCGGTGCCACCGACAGGGCCCACGCCGTTGGAGCTGTGCTCGTGTTCCTTCTCGTAGTTTGCGCCGACAGTGAGGGTAGCGGCCGTTGGCAGGAAGAAGCTCACTCTAGCCTCGGCGTTCCGGCGGTAGCCGCGCGACCTGGACGCGGAATGTGCCGGGACGGTTTCGCCGAATGGAATCGCGATGTCCTCCGTGAGATCGGAGACCTCGTTCGTCCCGGCGACGATTTTTGCCTGCGCGTAGTCGCTCAGAATTCGTCCGGCATCCAGGCCAAGCGTGAGCCGGTGTTGAGTGCGATAAGAGTTGCTGTCTACCGGCTGCCCCGTAAAATCAGTGGGATAGTGAAATTCGGCGGTGGTGTAGCGAGCCGAAATCGTCGCGCCGCCCGCGTCGCCATGGCCGAGCGTAAATGCGCTGCTCAACGTCCCATTTCGATATTCGTTGTTGAACGGCAGAATGCCGCTGGTGGAATGGTGCGCCGCGCCGACAGAATAGCCACCAACCGCACTCCCGCCCGAGGCATCCGCATCGACGTCGAACGAGCGATACGTTCCGGCGCGCGCGCCAAGCGAGGCACGCGAGTCGCCGGATGTTTTGCGTGTGAATATCTGTACGAGTCCAGAGACAGCATCGGCGCCGTAGAGGACGCTCGCCGGACCGCGCACGATCTCTATGCGGTCGATGTTGTCGGTGGTGAGGTGGCTGAAATCGAAGAAGCCACCCGATGCGTTCACGGGAACGCCGTCTATCAGAACTTTCGTGTACCTGCTCTCACCCCCGCGCAGGAAGAGCGAGGTTACGGCACCACTCGATCCGCTCTGCACGAGCATTGCGCCCGGCACTTCGCGTAGCGCGTCCGTCACGCGCGAAACCCCGCGGGCCCGCAGGTCCTCGCCGTCAATGACCGTTACCGCCTGTGTGAGCGTGCTCGCGGCTTTCGGCACTTTGGACGCTGAAATCACTAGGGTTTCCAACTGTGCGGTGTCCTTGCCCTGTCCAAGCAATGTGCTCACGTCGAGCAGGGCGAGGGCCGCGAGTGCTGCAATCAGGGAATGTCGGGTCATCGGTATTTGTTGTAATGAGTTCAGTTGGTCGTTCAGAGATTACGGGGGCGGCGAAGGGGAACCAGGGCCGGAGCGCCGATGGCTGGATCGCGCGTAATCACGACGGGCCAGCCGTAGATCGCTTCGAGCCTATCCGCTCGCATCACGTCGGCCGGCGGCCCACTCGTCGCGATTTTGCCCTCGGTGAGCAGCACGATCGTATCGGCGAAGCGGGCGACGAGATTCAGCTGGTGGCTCACGAGCAGCACTGCCAATCCAGACCGGGCGAGTGACGACAGCAGCTCGAAGATCGCCATCTCGTGGGCTACATCGAGAAAGGTCGTGGGCTCGTCGAGAACCAGCGTGGGGGCTTTCTGCGCGAGAGCGCGCGCGATTCGCACGCGCTGCCACTCGCCGCCCGATAGCGCGTCGGTGTCGCGGGCGCTCAGATCGGCGACGCCTGCTTGTGCCAGTGCGTCGGCGACTGCGTCCTCATCAACTTTGCCGGGGGCTCGCCAGAGGCCGACATGGGGGTAGCGACCGAGGGCAACGTAGTCGCGGACCTGAATGGGAAACGCCGCATCTTCGCGCTGGGGTACCACAGCTACTCGTCTCGCCAACTCTCCCGGCGGAAGAATCCTTACATCGGTGCCACCGATGGTTATTGAGCCGCTCGTGATGTCGGCTCGACGAATCATCGCGCGTACGATGGAACTCTTGCCCGAACCGTTGGGCCCGGCCAGCGCAGTGAGCTTGCCCCCGATCGCGTCGAAGCTCACGCCATCAACGGCATTTCTCGACGCGCGGGGGTAAGACACCACCAGATCGGTGACGGATATCACGTGGTGCGTCTCAGCTGGACGAGAAAAAAAGGAACGCCCAGCAGTGCGGTGATCGCGCCCAATGGAAGCTCCGTCGGTGCAGCAACGGTTCTGGCGGCGAGATCCGCGGCTATCACGAGAGTGGCGCCGATCAAGGCCGCGCCGACGACAAGCGGGCGATGCGCGCGCAGGCCCAGCCGCCTCGCCATGTGGGGGACGACAAGACCGACGAATCCGATGAGACCCGCGGCCGCCACGGTGGCCGCGGCGAGAAGCGCGGCTATGAGGAAAATACGACGTCCCGAACGCTCGGCGTCGATACCGAGAGACGCCGCGGTTTCTTCGCCCAGGGCGAGGACATCTATCTCGCGCGCCCAATAAATGAGCGCGCCACCAGCAACCATGATGCTGAGCGCGAGCCAAGCCACTCTCCTCCAAGTGGCGTCGGCGGCCGAGCCCATCATCCAGAACAGCGCACCACGCACGGTGTTTGGCTCGGCGCTGGCCAATGCGACCATGATCGTGGCGTTGGCAAACGCACCGACGATGACGCCAGCAACCAACAGCGTGCGGAGATCCACTCTGGAGCCACGCGCACCGGCGCGGCTGACTGCGAGCGCGACGATCACGGCTCCGACAGCGCCAACGAAAGCGGCAATCGTGACGACCCCGTCGCTGGAAAAGCCGAGCGCAAAAACGATGACGGCGCCGACCGCCGCTCCACCAGAAACGCCCAGGAGATATGGCTCGGCGAGTGGATTGCGGAGCGATCCCTGCAGTGCCGCACCGCTAGCGCCAAGACCAGCCCCCACCAGCGCGCCGAGTACAACCCGCGGAAATCTCAGGTCACGAACGATTGCGACCGAGGTCGGATCGCCCGAGCCATGTAGCGCCGCGAGCACGTCGCCGAGCGATACTGACACTGCGCCATTCGAGACGCCGATCGCCGCGACGATGAAGAGCGCCGCGATCAGCAAGAACCAGTACCAGCCCAGAAAGCGGCTCAACGCAACATTCCTGGGTGCAGAAGATTCGCGATCAGCACCGCGGCCTCGCCAAGTCGAACCGAGGGACGAGCGACGACTCCGGTATCGACTACAAAAATCCTTCCCTCGCGCACGGCGCGCACAATCTGCCAGCGCGGGTCTGACTCGATCTGACGCTTTCCGACGGGCCCCGCGAGAATCACGTCGGGATCCCGTCGCGACACGTCCTCCAGTGAGACGTTGCCGGACGGACCCTTGATGTCGGCGTAGACGTTCCGTCCGCCCGCGATATCGACCAGGTCGTTCATGAAGCTGCCGCCCCCGATTGTGATCACCGGCGCGTCCCAGACGTGCCAGAAGACCGTGGGCTTGGATAAGCGGCTAGTCATCGTACGAACGCTGTCCAGCGTGTGGTACACGGAGTCGGCAAGCGACTTCGCCCGAACCGAATCGCCGATTATCGCGCCCAGCAATCGCACGACGCGGCGAAATTCGGCGATATGATCGCCCCTTACGGCGAGCGTATTCACGCCGGCTGCGCGGAGGCGCGTCGCGGCGGGGCGGTTGTCCTGGCTCGCGTAGATGACCACCAGATCGGGATGGACGGCGAGGACAGCTTCGACGTTTGGACGAATACCGTCCCCAACCGAAGGAATCAGCTTCGCGGAATCAGGCCAGAGATCGTACTTGGTGCGGCCAACGAGTCGCGGCCCAGCACCGAGGGTGAACAGGATCTCAGTAGTTGCGGGGCTGAGGGAGACAATGCGGCTGGGGGGGCGGCCCACCCTGACGGAATCACCGAAGTCGTCGGTGGCCGCGGCGGGCGGCGCGGCGGATTTGCTGCAGCCGACGAGCGCCACGGCGAGTGCGAAGAAAGCTGGCTTGCGCGCGAAATACAAAACGGACACTCCTCCCAGAGGAATGCCCGCAACGAGCACGCGTCGAAGACGCCTGACCGCCACCAGCACCTCCCCCGAGGTTCTGCGAAAGTGGCGCGGACGAGAGTCGTCTCCTGGCTCCGGGCCGCCGGACTCACCTTCCCAATCGCTCCCGCGATCAGTGGTGTTTCGAGTCTGCGTTGGTGCCCGTTACAGTGGCGGGGCCGCACCGGCATCACACCGGTTTCCGTGGCTCCCGTCCGCGATCGATTATGTGGCGAAGCTATCCGCGACGAAGCGCGCGCGCAAGCGCCACGACCATCGCGCCGCCTATCACGAGCGTAATGGCAACCAGATAGCGCGGGTCGATCGCTCGGATCGGTGGCGGAGCTGGAAGATCGATGACAGTCACGGAATTGGCAGGCATGTCAGAGGCGAGGAAGCGTCGGAAATCCCGCCCGTCGACAGTGACCGAATCGACCTCGCGCAGGTGCGGCCCAGTCACCGTTCCCTTCTTCTCCTCGATCAGGATCTCGTAGATCTGATTCTCTTTTTCCAGAGGCAGCTTCAGGGGGAATGATTTTGCCGGCAAAGAATACGCGAACGAAAGCTGCTTGATCCCGGGGGCGAATGGGGCAAAGACATTCACCTTTCCGTCAGCGAAGGAGACCGCCGCCGGGGGGAAATCGCCCTGACTCACGCGGAGATTCATGGCACCCGGAACAAGATGCGCCGACCACGTGGCATCCTTTGGCTGATCGCTGGGGGCGATCCGCGTCAGGGCGCTGTCGTTGGAGATATCGTACACTTCGACAATCGATCTCAATCCATTTGCGTCGACTGTGGACACGACCACGTGGTGGCCGCGCACGCTGGTCGGAACCGGCTGCGACGTGGTATCGAACACGATCACCTCGCCGTCGTCGCCGCTCACCTTCCCTTCCGCGAGCGGAGACGTGAAGTACGCGATGCCGTCGAACGACGCGGATACGAAATAGACCGCGTCGTTGCTACCCGTGCGAGTGTAGTCGAAGGAGTAGCGACCACGCGGATCGGATCTGACCGAATCGAGCGGTCCGGCGCTGTCCGGCCCAACGCGATGCAGCGTGACCCATACACCGCGCATTGGCACCATGTCGCGCACGCCCGGCCGCACAATGCGTCCTGACACCTGCTGGGAAACTGAAGGAAGCGCGGCCTGCAATAGGAGCAGGACCGCCCAGTTACATATTGAACTTCCCAAAGTCTTCGGGCCGCATGTTCTCCAGATACTGCTTCAGCTGCTCGGCGGACATCTCATCCGAGGGCTCTGCTAAAGTCTCCGGAGCGGTCTGTCCTTCCTCAAGCAGCAGCGCGGTGAGCAGGCTCTCCTGAGCGAAGATCGGCGCCTCGAACCTCAGCGCAATCGCGATGCTGTCCGACGGGCGCGCGTCGATGTGTACGGCCTCGGCGCTCCGCGCAATGTGGAGCTCCGCGTAGAACGTCCGGTTCTCGACTTTAGTGATGTTGACGCGCCGCAGCATGCCCCCCAAGCCGATGATGAGATTCTTGCACAGGTCGTGTGTGAGCGGACGCTCGCGCTTGAGCTTGTTCATCTCGATCACGATGGACTCTGCTTCGGGCTGTCCAATCCAGATCGGCAGAAGACGCGCTCCGCCCTTCTCCTGAAGAATCACAACGTAGGAGTTTGTCGACCTGTCGAGACCAAGGCGCATTACTTCGACTTCGACTAGCTGCATGGAAATAAATTAACGTGGTGGGCGGACGACAGAAAAGCTGACCACCTGGGGCGGCCAGCTTATCATACCCCGAAGTGCGCAGCCGGGCCTACTTGCCGCTGGTCTCCTTCTTCAGGTCGGCGACGCGATCGAGGCGCTCCCAGGTAAAGAGTGTTCCCTTCCCGTTCTTCTTCGGTGCGCGCCCAAAGTGGCCGTACGACGAAGTCGCGCTGTAAATCGGCTTGCGCAGATCGAGCGCGCTGATGATTCCCTTCGGCGTGAGATCAAAGACCTTCCTCACGGCTTTCATGATCGCGGTCTCTGGTACCGTGTTCGTCCCGAAGGTATCGATGTTCACCGAGACGGGCTCCGCGACGCCGATGGCGTACGCGACCTGGACCTCGCAGCGACGCGCGAGCTTCGCGCCGACGATGTTCTTCGCGACCCAGCGGGCGGCATAGCACGCGGAGCGATCGACCTTCGAAGGATCCTTGCCGCTGAATGCGCCGCCACCGTGCCGGCCCATCCCGCCGTAAGTATCCACGATGATCTTTCGACCGGTAAGTCCGGCGTCGCCCTGCGGCCCTCCGATCACGAAGCGCCCGGTCGGATTGATGTGGAACTTGATCGTCTTGTCGCGCAGCTCCTTCGGGATCACCGGTTCGATCACCTCGGAGATGATGGCTTCGCGCAGCTTCTTGTTGGAGATGGTGTCGGAGTGCTGCGTCGACACGACGACCGTCTCGACTCCGATCGGCAGGAAATCTTCGTAAAGGACGGTGACCTGGGATTTTCCGTCTGGGCGGACCCAACTGCCATCCTTCGAGCGGCGGAACGCGGCGAGCCGCTCGGTGAGGCGGTGCGCGAGCTGGATCGGCATCGGCATCAGCTCCTCGGTCTCGTCGCTGGCGTAGCCGAACATCATGCCCTGGTCGCCGGCGCCACCGTGATCGACGCCCTGGGCGATATCGGGCGATTGCTTGTCGATGGTGCTAATGACGGCGCAGGTCTTGGAATCGAAGCCCATGCTGGCGTCGTTGTAACCGATCCTGTCAATCGTTGACCGCACGATCTCGGGAACGTTCACATAGGTCTTGGTGGTGATCTCGCCGGCAACGCACGCGAGACCGGTCGTCACCAGTGTCTCGCAGGCAACGCGCGCCTGAGGATCGTCGGTCAGAATTGCATCGAGGATGGCGTCCGAGATCGCGTCCGCGACCTTGTCAGGATGGCCTTCGGTGACGGATTCGGATGTAAAGAGATGTCGATCGAGCACGAAATTCCTCTAGGGAATATGAGGATGATCGGTGGCAACGGTCGCACGCCGTACTATTCGTGCGCCGAGGAAGATTTCAGTCCACCGCTAGCCTTCGAAGATATTTCCTTCGGCGGAGCCAGGCAACCCGTCACGCAGGAAAGGAGCGTCACCGAACGCGGCCAACAATCGCCGGCGCAGCTCCCCTTCCGCCTCCCGAGCGGTCTTTGATTCGAGGGCGGCGTTTGCCGCTTCCGCCGCGACGGCGACGCTCACGCCCCGCACGATTCGCTTGACGAGCGGCACGGCGCGTCCGGCAACACTCAATGAGCGGACACCGAGCCCGATCAATGCGAACGCCATCAGCGGCTGCGAAGCCATCTCACCGCAGACTGCCACCTCCAGCCGGTGCGCTACTCCAACATCGACGATGCGCTTGATCAGCATCAGCACCGCCGGATGAAGCGGCGTAAATCGCGATGCGAGATTCGCGCTGCCGCGGTCCACTGCCAAAGTGTACTGAACCAGGTCGTTCGTTCCGATGCTGAAGAATGAGACGTCGTCGACGAGCGTGTGGATCGAGAGCGCAGCCGCCGGAGTCTCCACCATCACTCCCAGCGGCAGGTCGTGCCGATATTCGACGCCTCTCGCATCCAGCTCGGCGGCGGCTTCGTTCAGGAGCTGCCGGGCCTGTCTCACCTCGTCCAGCGTGATGATCAGCGGGAACATTATCCTGACGTCGCCATGCATCGCGGCGCGTAGCAACGCGCGCAGCTGCGTCTTGAACAGCTCCGGCTCGTCCAGGCACATCCTGATCGCCCGCCAGCCGAGGAATGGATTCGGATCGGTGGGGTAACCGCCGATCGGGAGCTTGTCTCCACCCACATCGAAGGTACGAATCACGACCGGCCGTCCACCAAATGCTTCGACCACGTGCCGATAGGCGCGGTATTGCTCCTCTTCGTCGGGCATCGTCGCTCTTCCGACGACGAGAAACTCCGTGCGCATCAGGCCCACGCCCTCGGCGCCGCTGTTGGCGGCTGCCTCCGCCTCCTCGGGAAGATCCACGTTGGCGCGCAACGTCACCCAGTGGCCATCGAGCGTCACCGAGTCGGCCTTCGCCATCGCCTGGAGATCGGCGGCCTCGGTGGCTTCGCGCGCGCGCCGCGCGCGGTAGTTGGCGAGGACGGCTGGCGTCGGGTTTATCACGAGCACCCCCGTCGTGCCATCGAGGATCACGTGCTCGTCTCCGGTCAGTCGCTCAGTTGCATCGCGCAATCCGACAACCGCCGGCAGCCCGAGAGATCGCGCGAGAATCGCGACGTGCGATGTGCGGGTCCCCGCGTCCGTGGCGATCCCGATAATCGCCTCCCGATCGAGCTGGACGGTGAGGCTCGGGGTTAGATCGTGGGTGACGAGAATCTTGTTCGAGCCCTTGGGTAAATCGACCGGATCGTGATCTGGCAGGCCGAGGAGAATCGAGAGCACGCGAATGTGCACGTCGATGAGATCCCCAACGCGCTCGCGCAAGAGCGATCGCGCGTGGTCGGCGAACTGCTGGCGCCACTCGAAGAGCACGAGATCGAACGCCTTCTCGGCGCCGAGATTCTGGTGAATCAGTTCTTCGACCTGACGCAGCAGCTCGGCGTCCTGAAGGATCGACAGCTGCACGTCAAAGATGGCCGCCTCCTCCGGGCCGGCGTTTTTCTCGGCGCGGGCCCTCACGTGACGCAGCCTCTCGGACGCCACGGCGAGCGCCTGGTGGAATCGCTTGATCTCGGCGGCGATCGCCTCGTCGGGTATGATGCGATGGCGAACATCGGGGACTTCCCACCGGAGAAGGTGGACAGGCCCGTCCACGATCCCGGGAGACGCCGGCATGCCGGCAAGCCCCAGCGACATCAGCTCTCTCCGAACTTGTTCGCGATCACTGTTGCAAGAGCATCGAGCGCGGCATCGGCGTCGTCGCCGGTAGCGCGCAGAATTATCGTAGACCCGTGCTCGGCGGCGAGCATCATCACGCCCATGATGCTCTTGGCGTTCACCTCGAGATCGTCGCGGACAATAATGATGTTGCACTTGAACTTTCCCGCCGTTTTTACGATTTCGGCGGCCGGGCGCGCATGTATGCCCAGCTTGTTGAGGATTCTTACTTCGCGCTCAGGCATCAGGTTAGGATCGAGTAGAGAACGAATACCGCGAGAACTCCGAGGGCAATGCGCCAGCCTTCTGCCTGTTCGCGCAATCGGGCGAGGATCAGCAGTCCGGCCAACGCCGCGATGACGATACCACCAACGAGAGCCCTGCCCGGCCCCACGACTCGCTGAAGCGCGAGTGGCAGCGCGACTCCGGCGACGAGTGCAGCCGCGCTTCCGATGTATTGCGGTCCCTGCCGCAGAACGGGATTGCCGAGCGCCGAGGCAACGTTGAGTCCCCGCGCGAGGCCAACGTGAAGTCCCCATGCCCTGAGCAGGAAATGCCCCGCGTTGTACAACAAAAGAAATGTACCGACAACTGCCAGTGCCGAGCCTCCCGCACCAAAAACGCAAAGCGCGACCACTGAACAGAATGGGAGCCAGCTCGCCCAGACGAGCCGGTCGCCGACGCTGCCGAGGGGGCTCGCGAGCGCGCTGCGAAAGCGCTCGATTCTCGCCGGATCGACACCTTCCAGCTCAGCACGCGTGAGTGAACCCACCGCGATTCCGGTCAGGTAAGGATGAGCGTTGAAATAGCGCGACTCGCGCGCCAGCGCGCCGCGGTATGCTGGTCCGTTCAGACCCCCGGGAAGAAATCTGAGTGCGGGCTCCATCACGAAGCCTATTCCGGTACCAATCAGGGTCTCGTAATTCCACGATCCCTGGACGGCGAGCATTCGAACGAACATCGCGAGCTTGACCCGGAATGGCAGTCCGAAGCTGGAAGGAGTCGCCGATTTCACGCGATGACCCTCGTAGCCAGGTAGATGACGATGCCCCCGAGAAAGAACCAGATGACGTGACGAACCGAGTGAAACACCTTCCAGAGCGCACCGCCGGCCACCATCGCCGCCACGACAACGACGACCGCGCGCGAATACTCGGACTCGCTCCCCCAGGTCGCGACGATGGCGCGGACGAGTGGAGAGAAAATCATCATGGCGAGCGTCGTGACGATCGCTCCGCGGAGAAGGTCCAAGGTCATCCCCGACAGGTGGAGCGAGAGAAGCGCGTCTCGCGATCCCTCTTCGATCTGGGCGCGGCTGCGCTCGAGGCGGCGCGCGATGAGCCGGCGCAGCACAACCATGCTCGAGCCACTGATGCTCGCGGTGAGGAGCGCGGCCAAAATCGATGCCGGGAGCGCGCCTGGCAGCCCCTTGGCTTCCGCGGCGAACAGCGCTCCCCCAACCACTCCCGCCGAGCCCCACTCCGGGTATCGCGACGCACCGAATGGCAGCGTGTCGAGCGCAATCAGCTCCAGAACGACTCCGATCAACAGCCCCGACTCGGGGTGGCCAATGAAGGTGCCGGCGAGCGTGGATGACACGATCGGCCTCGCTAACATCGCTTGAGGAAAGCTTACGACGTCGAGGCCGAGCAGGCCGCCAAGCAGCGCGATCGGAAGCGCTTCGAGAAAGCTCATTTCGATTCGCCATCGAGGACTTCGGCAAGTGGGACGGCGCGCGCCGATGGCACGTCCTGGGCTGTGACTTCGACTCCCGAGCCTTCCAGTGCACGCAGAAGTTGCTCTTCCGCGGGCGTGAGGAAGACGTAGCGCAGCTTTTCGCCGCGCCCGGCGCGATAGTGAACGCCGCCGATGTTGACGCTCCCGATCGCCTTCACTCCCTTGGCCAGCCGGAGCATACCGTCGATATCGCCCGTGATGAGAATTCCGGGGCGAGGATCGGCGGCGTACTTCGCGTGGTCCCGAGTGGCCGTCGCCACATCGGCAAAGAATATCTCCATCTCCGGAGGGACGGCCATTCGATAGAGCTCCTTCTCCCAGTCGCTGGAAGCGACCAGATCATCGACGAGAACGAGGAATCGAGCGTTTAGTGGCTGACCCCATCCTACGACGACCTGCCCATGAATCAGGCGGTCGTCAATGCGATAAAGGTGAATCCCCATCAGCTCCGCTCAATCACGATCAGCGACGCCTTGCCGCGCTCCGCGGCGGAGCGTGCGGCATCTTCCGGAGACGCTTCGGTGTTGAAGACGAAATCGAGCAGCGTGGCCAGATTGACGCCGCTCACGAGCATGAGCCCGAGATCGTTTCTCACAAGCCTGCGGGCTGCCAGTGTTGCACTCCCCGCAGGCAAGTCGGTAAAAATGACGCGGGCGCCCGTTCGGGCGAGCTCTTCCTGAATCGCCGTCTCTATGTCCTCTGGTGTCAGTCCCCTAATCGAAAGGCTGACCAGCTTGCCCGCCATTCCACAGATCTGATCCACCGCCGAAACGAGGCCCGCGGCAAATTCGCCATGCCCGATCACAATCCCCCTCGGCGTGTGGGTTCCCGGCATTCCCTTACTCATGATCTTCCTGTAGGTATTCGCGAATGTTCGATGCGGCGGCCGTCTTCATTCGCTTCATGAGTCGGTCGTTGAAGGCTTCCGCTGGATTGATACCCGAATAGCGGAGCAGATGGTTT
This sequence comes from Gemmatimonadales bacterium, assembly GCA_038322455.1. Classification (GTDB taxonomy): domain Bacteria; phylum Gemmatimonadota; class Gemmatimonadetes; order Gemmatimonadales; family Gemmatimonadaceae; genus UBA4720. Next base: position 15,648 of record JBBQFZ010000008.1, read on the forward strand.
AGTGCAATCACCTCGGCAATGACGGTGATATTTTTTCCCGGATTGAGGTACACCGTGATCTTCGGGAGCTCGACCTCGAGTATGGTGGTCGTCTGGATATCCAGCCCTGTCCTCTCGACGACCGCATCCTGATTCCACTGCTCGAGCTGGACGACGACCTCGATGCGCTTCTGCTGCCGGACCGCCCGAATGCCGAAGATAGCGGGAATGTCGATGAGACCCACGCCGCGAATCTCCATGTAGTGCCGCTGCATCTCGTGGCCGCGTCCGATCAGCACGTCGTTGCCGCGCTTGCTCGCGATCACCAGATCGTCGCCGACCAGCCGATGGCCGCGCTCCACCAGGTCGAGCACGCACTCCGATTTCCCGATCCCGCTCATGCCGGTGAAGAAGAGGCCGACGCCAAAGACATCCGCGAGCGAGCCATGGAGCGAGACAGTGGGCGCGAATTCCATTTCGAGGACCGGCTTGATCCGCCGGTAGAATTCAGCCGTCTTGAGCTTTGTGCGGATCAGCGGCACACCGGCCGCGCTCGCGATCTCCTTGAGGCCCGACGGCAGGCGCTGTCCCTTGGTGACGAATACCGCCGGGATCGGAAAGGAGAAGAATAGCTCGAGGATTTTCTTGCGCTGCGGAACGCCGAGTGATCCGAGGTAGGTAATCTCGGTCTCGCCGAGCACCTGAAGCCGCTGGGCCGAGAATCGCTTGACGTATCCGGCGAGCACGAGCCCGGGACTAGACACCTCCGGATTGCCGACGGGGCGATCGAGGCCCGTGCCCGGCTCGATCTCCTCGAGCTGGAGCGAGCCGCGCAGGCGATCGAGGAGCTTTCCGACGGTTACTTTCGGAGTCGGCATCGTCCCTCGGCGACAGTTGAGATTCCTTCACTCATTTTGCGGCTACTTCCTCAAGATGCGCCAGCGTTTCGTTGGCGGAGCGTTCCCACGTAAAGGTCTCGGCGAAACGGCGACCGGCGTTGCCCAGGACGTCGACGAGGTCCCGTGATTCGACGATGCCCCGCATGGCCGCCGACATCGCTTGCACGTCGTCCGGCGGCACGAGGAATCCCGTTTCGCCATCGATCACCGATTCCCGAATTCCCGGAGAGTTCGTCGCTATTACGGGCGTGCCGCAGGCTGCCGCCTCGAGATTGCTAATGCCCCATCCTTCCTTTGGCGACGCCAGAGTCGATGCCCATGCCCGTCTTAGGAGGTGGAGTTTCTCTTCCTCAGCGATGAATCCCAGAAATTTCACCCGGTCCGTCAGCTGTAGAGAGTTTACCAGTCCTTCCAGTGGAGCGCGATAGTCGCCCTTACCGGCGATCTCGAGGCACGCGTTCGGGATGTTGAGCTCCGCAAATGCTCTGATGACCATGTCGACACGCTTGTATTTCTTGAGTCGGCCAAGGTAAACGAAGAGCGGTTTCGGCGATCTCTCGACCGGGGCGGGCGTCAGGCGCGCTGAGTCGACTCCGTTGTAGATGACTCTGATCGAGTGGCGGCGGATTCCACGCGCCACCAGATCGTCGGCCGTGCTCACGCTGACTGCCTCGAACGGTACCGAGCGGTACAACAAGCCCAGCGGCTGCTCGGACAACCAGACCGCAGCGGCGAGCGGCATCGGCGCTTCACGAAACACAGTCGCGCCGAAGAGGTGGTGCACGAGAGCGACCAGTCCGCGCACTCCCCAAAGTGGGGTATATAGCGGAACCTTGTTGAGGTCCTCGATGACGATGTTGTAGTCATTGCCTCGAAGGTGCTTTTCGAAATAGCGCCGCGCGAGAAATCCATAGCTGTTCCGGTTTCCAACACGGTGCACGTCGATTCCGTCGAGATTCACTCGCGGTGGTGCGCCCGGCCATGAGCTGCAAAGGAGGTCGACGCTGTGGCCGCGCGCGACGATCCGGGTGAAGATTTCCCTGAGATGAAGCTCGGCTCCACCCGCCTGCGGATTCTGGTGATCCAGCCAGTTGAGGACGAGTATCCGCACTAGATCATGCCGGCCTGTCGGGCAAAAGCATCCAGGACCCCGTTCACGAACTTCGCGCTTGCGGATGTCCCGAACCGCTCGGCAAGGCGCACGGCCTCCTGAATCGCGACGCGCGGCGGTGTGTCGCCTTTCATCAGTTCGGCGGCGCCTAGCCGGAGAACCGAGCGCTCGATCGCGCCCAGGCGCTCGAGCCGCCAGTTGGTAGTAACCTCCGCGAGCTTCATATCGAGCTCGGCGCCGCCGCTCGCAACTTCTCGGACGAGTAGGCCGGCGAGCTGCCGTTCCTCGGGAGCGACGGCCAGATCATCCCAGACCTGGCTTGCCACCCGATCGAGATTCTTGCCGCCACGCATGTCGCACGCGTACAGCGCCTGGAGCGCCCGCGCGCGAGCGCGTGATTCAATCCGCATCTTCGGGCTCGAGCCTATCGGCCAGATCGACCATCTCGAGCGTCGCGACCGCAGCATCCCAGCCCTTGTTGCCATGTGCGCCGCCGGCCCGCGCCTCGGCCTGCTCGTCGGTGTCGCAAGTGAGAACACCGAAGCCAATGGGGGTTTCCGATTCGGCGCTGACCCTGGCGAGTCCGCGCGATGCTTCGCCCGCTATGTAGTCGAAGTGTGCGGTCTCTCCGCGAATGACGGCACCGACCGCAACGAGCCCGTCGTACCGCTCGCTGGAGAGCAGCCAGCGCGCTGCCGTCGGAAGCTCCCAGGCACCGGGCACCCAGACGACATCGATGTCTTCGAAGGCGACACCGTGTTTCACGAGCGCTTCCATGGCACCATCGACCAGCTTCTTTACGATCGGCTCATTGAAGCGACTGGCGAGGACGACCATCCGCCGTCCCGCGCCGCTGGGCAATCCCGCGAATTCGGGCATTACGAAGCGAACAGGTGTCCGAGCTTGGCCCGCTTGGCCTCGAGGTAGCTGGAGTTCTCGTCGTGCGCGATGGAGATGATCGGCACGCGCTCATCTATCGTGAGGCCGTAACCTTCGAGGCCGACCAGCTTGCGCGGATTGTTGGTGATCGGCCGGATCGTGCGCAAACCAAGGTCGAGAAGGATCTGCGCACCAATGCCGTAGTTGCGCAGGTCGGGCTTGAATCCGAGGCGCTCGTTCGCCTCTACCGTGTCGACGCCCTGATCCTGGAGCTCATAGGCCTTGAGCTTGTTGAGAAGTCCAATCCCGCGACCTTCCTGGTCGAGATAGACAATCACGCCCTTTCCTTCCTTCGCGATCATTTTCATCGCGGTGTCGAGCTGCCAGCCGCAATCGCAACGCAGCGAATGGAAGACGTCGCCCGTCAAACACTTCGAGTGCATCCGGACGAGAACGCTTTGATCGGAGCCTACATCGCCCAGGACGAGCGCGATATGCTCGTGATTGTCGACGTCATTCCTGTACCCGATGACGCGCCAGACCCCGGTCTCTGTCGGCAGCCGTGCCTCGGCAACGCGATGGACCAGGCGCTCGGTCTGAAGTCGATAGGCGACGAGCTGCGCGACGCTGATGAATGTGAGCCCTTGCTGCGCGGCGAAGCGTTCGAGCTCGGGACGACGGGCGCTCGACCCGTCCTCGCTCAGAATCTCGCAGACGACGCCCGCGGGCGTGAGCCCGGCGAGGCGTGCGAGATCGACGGCGGCTTCGGTGTGACCCACGCGCTGGAGCACGCCGCCGTCGCGCGCCCGAAGCGGCGGCACGTGGCCAGGCCTGCGCAAATCCGATGGTACGGTCTTGGGATCGACCGCGACGCGGATTGTTTTCGCGCGGTCCTGCGCGCTCACGCCAGTGGTTACCCCGAATCGCTCGTCGGCATCGATGGTCATCGTGAACGCCGTCCGGTATTCCTCGGTGTTCACTTCCGCCTGCTGCGGGAGCTCGAGTTGATCGGCGCGCCCACCCGTCAGGGCAAGGCAGATCCATCCGCCGGCTTTGCGGATCATGAAGTTTATGAGCTCCGGCGTGACAAGCTCCGCGGAACAGATGAGATCACCTTCGTTCTCGCGATCCTCATCGTCCGCGACGATGATCAGCTTGCCGGCCTTGATGTCGGCTATTGCCTGCTCGACTGTTCCAAACTCCATGACTGTCTAATGCTCCAACGTGAAATCGTCCAGGGAATTTACTGCCGTTGTCCCCTGCAGGTAGGGCTCGAGCAGGCGACGCACGTGTTTGGCTATCATATCGGCCTCTACGTGCACCTGATTCCCAGGCTGAAGATCTCCCAGAGTGGTGTGGTTTATCGTGTACTCGATCAACGAGAGCTGAAGGCCGCGCGGCTTGAGCTCGTTGACCGTGAGACTCACGCCATCAACCGCGATCGAGCCGTGCAGGACAAAAAGCGGCTCGAGCGAGGCTGGTATCGTCAGGTCCAACAACAGCGCATCGCCGGCAACCTCGCGTGCGACCACCGTTCCGACGCCGTCGACGTGTCCCTGCACGAGATGCCCGCCCAGACGGTCCGCGGCGCGCAGCGACCGCTCAAGATTGACGCGAGTCCCCGCGTGCCAGTCACCGATCGTGGTGCGCTCGAGGGTAGTGAGCACCGCAGCGGCCCGGAACCACCCCGGACCGAATTCGCGAACGGTCAGACAGGCACCGTTCACCGCGATGCTCTCACCGCCCTCGAGATCGTTGAATGGAGCGCGAACGCGAAGCTCTCGCCCGGCATCCGTCTGCCGAACACTTTCGACTTCGCCGACCTGCTCAATCAATCCCGTGAACATTCAACCCTCGCGCAGCGCATACGCCGTCATCACGTCCTCCCCGAACTCCGACCGGCGCACAACGCGGGCGTTCCGGATGTCGTTCAACAGGGATTCGAGCAGCGCGTCGAAGGGACCCAACGCGCCCGCGCCGAGTGTGATCGGCGACTGAAAGATAATCAGTCTGTCCACCACTCCTCGCCGCAGAAACTCCTGGGCGACGCGCGCGCCTCCCTCGATCATGAGGTGCTGAACGTCGAATCCGTGCAGGGCGTCGAGAGCCGCTGGAAGATCTTCGGCCTCGAACACGTCGACACCGGCGTTGTGCAACGCGGCCAGCCGGCCGACGGGGGGATGGTGGGCAAAGATCACGGTAGGCGTCTGCCTGGCGGTCACGACGACTTGCGCCTGGAGCGACGTCTCGGCGCCTCTATCAAAGATGACTCGCATCGGCGCGACGCGCGGGCGAATCGACCCTCTCGCGGTAAGTCGGGGATCGTCGGCGCGCACCGTGCCCAATCCGACTGCAATTGCGTCTACGTTTGCCCGCAATCGCTGGACTTCTTCCCGTGAACGTTCGTTGCTGATCCACCGTCGTTCGCCGGACGGGTCGTTCATTTTGCCGTCAGCAGACAGCGCGAGCTTGAGAGTGACCCATGGCCGAGCCGGGTTTGCTGCCGCGAAGAAGAACGGCGCATTGAGCTCCAGCGCGGCCGCTTCCTCCACGCCGAAGGTGACCTCCACTCCGTAGTCTGCGAGATGTCTGACCCCTCCCCCCGCCAAGGCAGTCGGGTCTGCTGTCGCTATCACGACGCGCTTCACTCGCGCTTCGAGGATCGCCTCCGTGCACGGCGACGTCTTACCGAAGTGATTGCAGGGCTCGAGCGTGACGTACATCGTCGAACCGCGGGCGCGGTCGCCTGCCGCCTTCAGGGCAACGCGCTCCGCATGGAGGTCACCGTAGCGGGCGTGGTAGCCCTCGCCCACGACGACGCCATCCCTAACGACAACAGCGCCGACCATTGGGTTCGGCGCTGTCTGTCCCCAGCCCAGCTGGGCGAGGGCCAGCGCGCGACGCATGTGTTCTGCGTCGCGCGCATCATTAGAAACCGAATCGAGCTCCGACCGACCCATAGATTCGGGAATCGGCTGCTTGCTTGCCACTGAAGGTATTGAAAGTGTTAATGGTGCCACCCGACACTTGTCCAATTTCGCCCGTCAGCTTCAAAATCAAAAGGTTCAGTGACAGGTCCGCGAAAACATTGGTGCGGGTGAGACTCTGGCTAAGTGAAACCGGAGCGGTATTAAATGCTGTTACCGGCGGGACCGCTCGCGCCGAAATGTGGGCGCTGATGTCCGTCGAGGACTCGTACTTGTCCTGGCCGAAACCGGCCGCGAGTCCGAAGAGCAGCAGACTTTTGCTGGCGGTCACGCGCCAGGCTGTTGTCTTCATGCTCAGATTCTTCACCAGAAGGGAGTCGTTCCCGCTGTTCGCCGCGATGTCTACGGTTGGCAGGTCGCGCTTCAGGTAGCTCACCGACACGCCCGGAACAAGCAGCGACTCCTGTAGAAGGCCGAGACGCGCGCCATAGCCGATCTTGAGCGAGCCGTTCGGCACTTTCACGCTGATGCCGCTGTTGTTGAACTCCGGGAGGTAGGCAGCGCTGAGGAGAAGGTCTATTCCTCCGACATTCGTTATCGCCAGAGGAATCCCCTTGAAGATTCCGATCGCGAGGTCAGCCGTCGGCATCGGAATGAGCTGGTCCTTTGTGTCGAACTTGGTGCTCGTTGCGCCCGTCACCGACGGCGTCACGTTTTGAATCTGCGGGAGGCTTCCCCTTACCGCGTTGACTCTCAGGCCGAGAGAGAAATGGCCAAGTCCACCGAGATTACCGCCCTGTCCGAGCGTGGCGTTTCCGCCTGTAATGCTCGTTCCGAGCTGCGGTGCCATGTATTGAAAGAGATCTATCGCTTTCTGACAGGCGTCCTGTGATGCACGCTTCTGGTCCGGGACTCCCAAACCACTGGTGGTACCCGGAGGACAGCGCTGCGTATCGATTCCCTGCGCTCCAAGGGATGTCGCGGCCATTGCGGCGGCGACCAGTATGAACAGGCGAGCTTTCATTCTATTAGTTCCTCAAGAAAGTATGACTGCGCCGGTGCCCTCCCTGAGCGAGCCGAGAATCCATCCGCTCACTCCAGCCAGGGAAGCCGCCGACAACACATCTTTGACGTCGGACGGCGCGCAGATAACAACCATTCCTACACCCATATTGAACGTCCGGTACATCTCGACGGGTGCGACCGACCCCGCTTCCTGCAGCACCTGGAATACACCAGGCACCTTCCAGCTGGAAACCTCGATTACGGCGTCAAGCGTCTTCGGGAGCGCGCGATCCAGATTCTCGAGCAATCCGCCGCCCGTTATGTGCGCCAACGCGTGCACTCGGTCGAGAACCGGCCTCAAGGCCGGCACATACGATCGGTGCTCCGCCAGCAAAACGTCTGCGACAGTCTCTCCCGCCCCGCCACCACCGGGAAACACATCGCTCGGCCCGAGCTTAAGTCGATCCTTTACGATCTTCCGCGCTAGCGAGTAGCCGTTCGTGTGCAGCCCCGAGCTCGGAAGACCAATCAGCACGTCATCGGGCATCACCCTGAGGGGGCCGAGTATGCGACTTTCTTCCACATATCCGACGATGAAGCCTGCCAAGTCGTAATCCGGGGGAGTGTACAGACCTGGCATTTCAGCTGTTTCCCCGCCTATTAGCGAGCAACCGTTCTCACGGCAGCCCGTCGCGACCCCGGCGACCACAGCCTCGACCACCACGGGATCCAGCTTGCCGAAGGCGACGTAGTCGAGGAAGAAGAGGGGCATCGCGCCTTGAACGAGGATGTCGTTGACACAGTGGTTGACCAGGTCGCGCCCGATCGTGTCGTGACGGTTGGCCTCGATGGCGACCTTGATCTTGGTCCCTACGCCATCGGCGCTTGAAACGAGTACCGGCTTCTCGAGGCCGTCCGGGATGCGAAACATGCCGCCGAACCCGCCGAAGGCGCCGACCACGCCGGATGTAAACGTGGACTCGACCAGCTTCCTTATTCGAGCCTTTGCGGCATTCGATGCATCGATGTCAACGCCGGCGCTTCCGTAACGAAGCGCTTCGCCACTCACGCGGGAATCTCCTCCTCGAACGCAACGAGGCTGCGCATATCGCGCATCCGCTGATCGATCTCGGCGCGCGTGACCGTCATCAATCGCTCGATCGAGAATTTTTCGACGGCGAACGAGCCCATCACCGATCCATAGATCACGGCGCGCCGCATGTTCGCTTCGCTCAGGTCGCCAGTCTTGGCGAGATAACCGATGAAGCCCCCCGCGAACGAATCTCCGGCACCAGTCGGATCGAACACGTTTTCGAGCGGAAACGCGGGCGCGAAAAAGATCGAATTCTTCGTGAACATGAACGCGCCGTGCTCGCCCTTCTTGATGATCACGTGGCGCGGGCCGCGCGCCATGATCCACTGCGCCGCCTGCACCAGGTTCGCCTTTTCCGTGAGCTGGCGCGCTTCGGCGTCGTTGAGCGTCATCAGATCGACGTGCTCCAGCAGCGCGAGGATGTCCGATCGGCGGCTCTGAATCCAGAAATTCATCGTGTCGCAGGCGATCAGCTTTGGCTTGTCCACCTGCTTGAGGACGTCGAGCTGGAGGCGCGGGTCGATGTTGGCGAGAAACAGGTATGGAGACGAGCGGAGCTTCTCCGGGATTTTCGGGCTGAAGTGAGAGAAGACACCGAGGCGCGTCTCGAGTGTCTCGGCCGAGTTCAAGTCGTGGCGATAGCGTCCGCGCCAGCGAAAGGATTCGCCCTCCGCGCGCTCGAGACCGCTGAAGTCCACACCGCGCTTCTTGAGGGGGTCGAGCTTCTCGATCGGGTAGTCGGACCCAACAACGCCGACGACACTCACCTTCGTGAGGTGGCTGGCGGAAGCGGCAAAGAAAGTGGCGGAGCCGCCGAGTACGTCGTCGGCCTTGCCGAACGGCGTTTCCACTGAATCGAGCGCGACTGAGCCGACGACCAGAACTGACATTCGGTGTTTACGTGAGTGTTGGGTGGTTAGCGACAAATCCTGGCCGCCCTGAGGATCGAAACAACTTACATCCTCTCCGGAGAGGCAATTCCGAGAATTCGCATTCCGTTGCGCAAAACGATCTGAGCGCCGCGAGCGAGAGCGAGCCGGGCGCGCGTCACGTCCTCCGGCTGCTCGAGTACGTGGTGCTTGTGGTACCAGAGATGTGCGAGACGCGCGGTCTCCAGCAGATAGGTGGCTATGCGGTGCGGCTCGAGCGTTTCGGCCGCCGACTCGACGAGCGTGGGTAAATCGGCCAGCGCCTTGATCAGCTCCTGTTCTTCCGGCTCGGTGAGGACGGCAAGCGTCGCCTCGTCCGCGGCCACCGATTCGGGGTCGATCTCGCCGACACGGAAGATTCCGCACATGCGCGCGTGCGCCATCTGGATGTAGTAGACCGGGTTTTCCTCGGACTGCGATGCGGCGAGATCCACGTTGAAGATCAGCTGCGAATCGCTCTTCCGCATCAGGAAAAAGTAGCGCACCGCATCGCGCCCCACTTCGGTGATCAGATCCCTCACGGTCACGTAGCTACCAGCGCGCTTCGAGATCTTCACTTCCTCGCCGTGCTTCATCACGGTGACCATCTGGTGCAGCACGTACTCCGGATAGTTCGCCGTCATCCCCATGTTCAGCGCCTGGAGGCCGGCACGAACTCGCACGACCGTACTGTGGTGATCCGCGCCCTGGACGTCGATCGCCCGCTGGAACCCGCGCTTCCACTTGGTGACGTGATACGCGACGTCGGGCAGAAAGTAAGTGTAGGTGCCGTCGCTCTTCCGCATCACGCGGTCCTTGTCGTCGCCGAAATCCGTGGTGCGAAGCCAGAGCGCTCCTTCGTGCTCATACGTCTTGCCCGACGCAATGAGTAGACGCACGGTGTCGTCGACCATCCCGTCCGTGTAGAGCGAGGATTCCAGAAAATAGCGGTCGAAGCGCACGCCGAACGCCTGGAGATCGAGATCCTGCTCCTTGCGAAGCTCGCGCACGGCGAATTCGCGAACCGACAATCCGGCCCCATTCTCCTTGTACCGTTCGGCAATCTCGCGGACATATTCTCCGTGATAGCCGCCCTCGGGAATCTGCAGCACGCTTCCCGCGAGCTCGTTCAGACGTGCCTCGACGCTCCTGGCCAGATTTTCTATCTGTGCGCCAGCGTCGTTGTAGTAGAACTCGCGCGTCACCTGCCAACCGGTGGTCTCAAGGAGCGTCGCGATCGCGTCACCGAGCGCTGCCTGCCTCCCGTGGCCGACGTGGAGCGGACCGGTCGGATTGGCCGAGACGAATTCAATGTTGACTACTCGACCTCGACCGACGTCGCTCCCTCCATAGCTCTCGTTCGCGGCGATGATTCCGCGCAATCCAGACGCGATGCGCCCCGCATCGATAAAGAAGTTCATGAAGCCGGGACCCGCGATATCTATCTTCGAGACTCCCGCGCGCTCGAGATCGATCGCGGCCTGCAGTTTTGTCGCGATTTCACGCGGCTTGGATCTCAGTGGCTTGGCCAGCACCATCGCCAGGTTCGTGGCCCAATCGCCGTGTGAGGTCTCGCGGGGCCGCTCGAGCAGCGGCTCAATGTCCTCGGGCGCGCCAAGACCACGCGCCGCGCGAATCAGCTCGGCGCGAATTTGCTCGGCGGCATTCATTCCTTGTCTTTCGCCCGCTTGGAGGATGACTTTTCGGCGGCTGGTTTGGCAGCGGCAGGCGCCTTTGTCTCGGAGCTCGACTTCGAATCGCCGGAGGCGGATTCGGTTTTCGCTCCGGATTCACCCTTGGGCTGGGCATCGCCTCCGGCAGGCGCCTTGGCGCCGTCGCTCGCAGGCGGTGCGGAAGCCTGCGCCTTCTTACCATCCTTGCCGTAATCCGTTATGTAAAACCCCGACCCCTTGAACACCAATCCACCGCCGGCCGAAAGCTGCCGCTCCGACGTTTTGCCGCAGACGGGGCAAGCGACCACGGCCGGCGCCGAGCCGATCGATCGGTAGAATTGTTCGAACTCGTGGCCGGTCGGGCAACGAAACTCGTATGTGGGCATGTTGGTTTTCGGGGAGACGGCGCGAGTCCGAAAGCTAACCCCGCCCCGAGGGGTGACTCAAGCGGAACGACGATTACAGCGACGGGCGGTAATAGCCCCAATTCTCCGCGAGAGTGGTCGCAATCTCCCCGACCGTTGCGCGTGCGCGAACGGCGTCGACGATGAGCGGCATCAGGGGGGATTTCGAAGGAGAGTCGGCACTCGCTCTGCGTAAAGCGGCCAAAGCGCCATCCACTGCTGGTGTGTCCCGCTTTTTCCGAAGGATCTTCAGGCTCTTTACCTGCGTCTTCTCCAGAGCCGAGTAGTTTGGGGCGGGGATCGAAGCCGTTTCGCCCTCATCCGCAAAGCGATTCACGCCAACGATCACGGTTTCTCCCGCTTCAACGCGCAGCTGGTGCTCATAAGCGCTGCGAGTAATCTCCTCCTGGAAGAAGCCGGCAGCAATCGCCTTCTCGGAGCCTCCAAGCTCGTCGACCTTCGTGATGAGCGCGAGCGCCTGACTTTCCAGCTCGGTCGTGAGATTCTCGACGTAATAGCTTCCGGCGAGCGGATCAGCGGTGTTCGTAATTCCTGATTCGAACGCCACGATCTGTTGCGTGCGGAGGGCGAGCTTGGCGGCTTCCGCGGTCGGCAGTGAGAGCGCTTCGTCGTAGCCATTGGTGTGCAGCGACTGGGTTCCACCGAGAGTGGCAGCGAGGGTCTGCACTGCGACCCGAATGACGTTGTTGAGCGGCTGCTGCGCGGTCAGCGTGACGCCACCCGTCTGCGTGTGAAACCGCAGTCGCGCACTTTCCTTGGACGCGTGGAAGCGCCCGCGCATAATGCGGGCGTACATCCGCCGCGCAGCGCGGAACTTTGCGACTTCCTCGAACAGGTCGTTGTGCGCCGCAAAAAAGAACGACAGCCGTGGAGCAAATGCGTCGACCTCGAGCCCCGCCTCGATGGCGCGTCTCACGTATTCGATCGTGTTCGCGAGAGTGAACGCCAGCTCCTGCACCGCGGTCGCGCCGGCTTCACGGATGTGATATCCGGAGATCGAAATCGGATTCCAGTTCGGCACCTGGTCCGCGCAAAAGCGGAAGACGTCCGCAATCAGCGCCATGCTCGGCTCTGGGGGATAGACGTACGTGCCGCGCGCGATGTACTCCTTGAGGATGTCGTTCTGGATGGTGCCGCTGAGCTTTTCGCGCGCGATTCCCCGCTCCTCCGCCACGACAATGTACATGGCGAGCAGCGTCGCGGCGGTGGCGTTGATCGTCATCGATGTCGAGACCTGATCGAGGGGAATGCCCTCGAGCAGAACGTGCATGTCCTCTACGCTGTCTATCGCCACTCCCGCGCGTCCAACTTCGCCGAGCGCGCGCGGAGAATCGGAGTCGAGTCCCATCTGGGTCGGAAGATCGAACGCGACCGAGAGGCCTGTCTGTCCAGCGTCGAGGAGCAGCTTGAATCGTTCGTTGGTGCTCTTTGCGCTGCCGAATCCCGCGTATTGCCGCATGGTCCAGAGGCGGCCGCGATACATTGTCGGCTGAACGCCTCGCGTATACGGCCACTGACCGGGATCGCCCAGCTCCGACACGTAGTCCAGCTCGGCGTCTTCGGGGCGATAGACCTGTTTGACGGGGATGCCGGAAGGCGAGACTCGCGTCGCCTTCACGCGCCCACTGATCCGACCGGAGCTATCGCGCTCGCACTTTTGTGCTGCTCGCCCAGCATCGCGCGAGCCGCATCCACGTCGTTCTTGCTGCCGATGAAGAGGGGGGTCCGCTGGTGCAGCTCGGTGGGCTGTACGTCGAGAATGCGCTGGATGCCATCGGTTGCGGCCCCGCCCGCTTGCTCGACGATGAATGCAAGCGGGCTCGCTTCGTACAGCAGGCGAAGCTTTCCGCGCTTGTTTTTCCTGTTGGCGGGGTAGGCGAAGAGACCACCGCCAAGAAGATTGCGATGGAAGTCTGCTACGAGAGACCCGACGTATCGGGTGTTCATCGGCTGCCGATTGCCATCCTGCCCGCGATAGTAGTCCATGAGCTTCTGGACCGGCGGCTCCCATTGACTATGGTACGAGTCATTCACCGATAGATACCGCCCTGAGGCGGGTGTCCGGATGTTGGGATGGGAGAGAAGGAATTCACCAAGCGATGGATCGAGGGTGAATCCGTGCGCGCCCTGCCCCGTGGTGTAGACGAGCATCGTGCTCGAACCGTAGATGACGTATCCGGCGGCCACTTGCCGGCGACCTGGCTGGAGCATGTCCTCCATGTCGCCGCGACTGCCACGCGTAATCTTCTTGACTACGGAAAAGATCGTTCCGACTGGCACGTTGACGTCGATGTTGGACGAGCCGTCGAGGGGATCGAAAAGCAGGCAGTACTTTCCGCAGCGGAAGTTTTCCGGAATGTCGATGATGCCCGGCTCTTCCTCTGAGGCCATCGCGCACAACCGGCCTCCGTGATCCACGGCCTTGACGATGATCTCGTTGGCCAGCACATCAAGCTTCTGCTGCGTCTCGCCCTGAACGTTTTCGAGGTCGGTGGCGCCAAGGATGTCCGCGAGTCCGGCGCTGCGCACCTTGTTCGCGATCATTTTGGCGGCCAGCGCAAGGTCGTAGAGCAGCCCGGAGAGCTCACCGGTTGCTTCGGGATGCAGCTTCTCCTGCTCTATGATGAATCGCTCAATGGTGACGACAGACGTCGCTGTGTGCTTGACCACTTCAGAGATCCTTTTCGAAGGCGTTCTGCGCGAGACGCGATGCGGAGTACCGGCGCGCGTCGACTTCGTATGCATTGCGCGAGTAGCCGTAACGGATTGACTGCCAAAGATAGCGAAGGGGAAACGTTCTCCGCTCCAAAAACTGGTGGACGTGGCGAAGCTCGTGCAAGAGCAGCTCGGCGCTGAGCGGTGTATCCGGTGCTATGTAGACCGTGCGCCACAGCGTGATCGCGGCCGCGCTCCGCGTGCCCAGCGCCCAACCGCCGATGCGGACCGGCAGCCCTCCCCGCCGATATGTCACATCAGCAAGCTCGGGATAGACGTCCGTCAATGCGGGCGAAAGGTCTATCCTGCGTCCGACTATTGCCGCGACGACGCGCGAGCCAGCTCCCATTTTTCTCCCTTTGCTTCGACCTCGATGCGAACGCCATCGGTGCGAATGACGATCGTGCCCGTTTCATCAGTGCGCAATACCTCGGCGCCGACACCGCGAAGGGCCCGAATCACGTCGCCATTGGGATGTCCGTACTTGTTCAGCGCGCCGACCGAAATCACGGCGAGACGCGGGCGCACGGCGGCTAGAAAGTCGTCGCTCGAGCTCGTCGAGCTTCCGTGATGGCCCACCTTCAGCACATCGGCGCGCAGCGCGTCCATGTGCCGCGCGAGAAGCCAATCTTCCTCGCCACGCTCCGCATCCCCAACGAGCAGAAATCGCACCACGCCGTATCGTACCATGGCTATTGTGCTGGCGAGATTCGGATCCTTCAGTCCGACCGTCCACACCGAATCCGGCGCAAGGAACGACACCGTGACTCCGTCGATCTGGAGTGAGTCGCCAGGGTGGACGCGGTGCCACTCGATTCCATCTTTCTTCGCCGCCGCGAGCGATGCTATATAGGTCTCGGCCCCGCCCGCGAACGCGGCGTCCCAGTAGCTGTGCGGACGCATCGCGTCGAGAACGGTTGCGGCCCCGCCAACGTGATCGTTGTGGGGATGCGACAGCACGAACGATTCAAGAGACCCGCCTCGCCGCAGCAGATACGGCAGAACCACCCGTCGGCCTGCATCACTTCCGTTCCATGCTGGCCCCGCGTCGAACAGCACCCAGCGCCCGCCATCGGTCCGCAGGAGAATGGCGTCGCCCTGTCCGACGTCAAGCACGTGCAGCTCGACGCCTTTGGACCGAGGCAGAGAGACCGATGGCATGACCGCCATAGCCGCGAGCGAACCGATCGCCGTGATGGCGGAGCGCGCGGGATGGCGGCTCACGCACGCGACGACGAGTGCCGTCGCGGCGACACCGGCGAGCAACGCTGCCGGGAGAGTGGTCGCCACGGTGATCGCCGCACCGGGAATTGACGCCGCCGACATTGCGATCCAGTCAAACACAAAGAGAAGCGGGTGCACCGCCTGCGCGATGAATTGCGCAACGGAACTCAGCGGAGCGAAAAGGAGCGCCAGAAAGAGCACCGGCTGCGCCAACGTTATGACCGGCGACGCGATCAGATTGGAGAGCGGGGCGATGAGGCTGATTCGCCCAAAGACCCAGGCGACGAGTGGAGCGGTGACACCGCACGCAACGAGTGATGTAACCAGCTCCCTGGTGAGCGCCGCCTTCCTCCCGCTGACCCGCTTGGCCAGGTGCCTTCGCCAGAGCGAGCCGGCCGCAACCAGCGCGCACATTCCGAGCACGCTCAGCTGGTAGCCAACATCGAGCACCGTTCGCGACGAGACCAGCGGAATGAATGCTCCGATCGCCCATGCGGCCCACGGCGACGTAGGTCGCTGCGCCAGGCGAGAGATCATGGTGACGCCGAGCATCGCGCCGGACCTGAGCGCGGGCGGCGGAGCCCCGATCACAGCGACGTAGACACCCGTCATGATGAACGCGCCGAACAAGGCCACGCGGCGCGGCATCCTGGCTACCTGAAAGAGGAGCTCCATCGCTGCCGCGATAACAGCGACGTGAAGGCCGGAGATGGAAAGCATGTGAATGAGCCCGGCCGATGCGTAGCGATCACGCATCTCCGTCGGAATCTGCCGCTGGTCGGCGATGAGCAATGCCCGGGCAAGCGGTGCGTCCTCGCCAAACGTGACATCTATTGAGCGACCGGCGCGCGTTCTGATTCGCGTCAGGAGGTCCGCAGGCACGCGCGAGGACTCTGCACCGGCAATGGAGAGTGGAAGAGGCGGGCTGGCCGCGGCGACGATCGCGGCGCCCGCAAAGACGAGTACGACCGCCGCTCGGTCCGACCGCCTGGTCGCGAACGCGAACAGGAGTGCGGCGCCCGAAACCAAGAGTGCGAGCCAGGCGACCCCGCCGAACCCCGCGAGAAGGCCGGCCGCATAAACGAGATAGGTGGTGGTAATGAGCGGCAGCCTCGCTCCAGTTTCGGCCCGCCTGACTCTAAAGTCCCAGGATCGGCTCGCCGCAATCATTCAGGGCGCGGTGCAATCGAACCGCAGCCGAATGCGAAAGGCTGTGCTAGACGGCCATTGGGAGCGGGGCGCGGGGGCCAACCGTTTTTCCGATGAACGTCGACCCGGTAGTGCCGGTGAGCTCGACGTTGAGGTACTGCCCGATGAGCGATGCATCGCCCGGAATCATCACGATCTTGAAATCACGCGTTCGAGCCTGGAAGAGTCCACCTCTGCGCGCAGGCTTTTCCACGAGCACTTCACGCCTTTCGCCAAGCAGGCTCATGTTGCGCTGGCGGGTGCCCGCGCGCACCGTGCCGATCAAACGCGCGAGTCGCTCGCTTGCTACAGCGTCGGAAACGGAATCGCTTGCGGGAAGACGAGCCGCCGGCGTCCCGTCACGGAGCGAGAACTTGAAGGTGTACGCGTCCTCGAAGCCAACCAGCTCGACCGCGCTGAGAGTCTCGACGAAATCTTCCTCGGTCTCGCCCGGGAAGCCCACGATGATGTCAGTCGTGAGTGACAGACCTGGGATGGCGGACCGCAGCTCGCCGACGCACTCCAGGTAGCGCTCTCGTGTATACCGGCGCAGCATCCGCTTGAGCGTGCGCGACGAGCCCGACTGCATCGGAAGATGCACGTGCTCACACACAGCCTCGGTCTCGGCGAGCGACCTGATGACGCGCTCCGTGAAATCGTTCGGGTGTGGACTCGTGAACCGGAGACGTCGTACTCCCGGCACGGCGCCGATCGCGCGAATGAGATCGGCGAAGTCGTGAGTGCCATCGTTGTACGAATTCACTGTCTGCCCGAGGAGCACGATCTCCGAAATGCCGGAAGCGACGACGGCCTCGGTTTCCCTCACGACTTCGTTGAGCTTCCGGCTGCGCTCTGGACCGCGCGTCGTCGGCACGATGCAGTACGTGCACCGGTAGTCGCAGCCACGCTGCACGGGAATCCACGCCTTGACTCCCTCGAACCGGCGCGGTGTGAAATCCTCGTAGTGCTCCTCGAGATCGAATTCGGTCGCCGTCGTCCGCACGCCCCCGCGCGCGGCCTCGATCAACGTCGGAAGATCGCGATATCCGTCCGGCCCAATCACGAGACTCACGTGCTTGGCTCGATCCAGAATCTGCGAGCCGAGCCTTTGTGCCATGCAGCCAGTGACGCCGAGCACGCTGTCACGCTTCATACGGCTCTTCATCTCTCCGATCCGACCCATCACCCTCTGCTCGGCGTGATCGCGGATTGCGCAGGTATTGATGAGAACTACATCGGCCCCGTCAGGCGCCGAGACGGACTCGTAGCCAGACGCGATCAGCTTGCCGAGCATGAGCTCGCTGTCGCTAACGTTCATCTGGCATCCGTAGGTCTCGATGTAGACGGTTCTAGAGGGCATCTCGGAAAATAGCACCTCTGGAAGTGCAGGGAACGGGTGGCGAGGTGTCAGAGGCGTAGATATCTGATCTCGGACAACTGCGGTTGCGACCGGTCGAAGCGGATTCAAAGGAGAAGCAACTGCAGTCGCTGTCCCGCTAACGCAATACGGACGACGTAGAGGCCATCGCAGACCCGCTGGTCACCGGGTTGGTCGGATCGGACGGGAGCTCGATGTAAAAAGAGCTTCCCACTCCTTCCTCGCTCTTGACCCAGATTCGACCCCCGTGTCTTTCTACCACGAGCTTGCAGAAGGTGAGACCGAGGCCCGAGCTGCGGGTTCTTGGGGAGCGGGGCATCTCGACCTGACCGAACTTTCTAAAAATTAGATCGTGGTACTCCGGCGGGATGCCGGGCCCGTTGTCGGTCACGGTGAACAGAATCCCGGTGCGGGCACGGCGCGCGCTCAGATCGAGGTGCACCGGGTGCGATGAGTGCGTCACCGCGTTCTGAATGAGGTTCGAGAACACCCGCTTGATCAAACCCTTGTCTCCGGCGAAGACGGGCGCATCATCGGCAACTGAGACCGACGCCGTGGTCCGCTCCTGCTGGAATCGGTGGGTCCACTCGTGCACCAGCTCCGCGAGCAATGCTCCGGGCGCCATTGGAGCGAGGGTGAGCGAGATGTTCGCCTCCTCGATGCGCGCCACCTCGAGAATGTCGTCGATGAGGGCGAGAAGATCTTCCGATTTCGTCTCGGCGTCGGCCACCGCGGCTTTCTGCGTTGTCGTCACTGATCCGAAATCGCCATCCGCGAGCATCTCGAGAGTCGCAAGCACCGACGTCAGGGGAGTCTTCAGATCGTGCACGATCATTTTCATGAGATCGTCACGCACTTTTTCGAGCTCCCGGAGCTTGCGCAGGCTGTCCTCGAGTGCGTCGGTCGCCGCTTTGAGCTTGAGCAGACTCCGCACGCGCGCGCCCAGCACCAGGCGGTTATGCGGCTTTGTGAGGAAATCGTCGCCGCCCGCTTCGATTCCTCGTACACGGTCGCTCGTGTCGTTGAGCGCGGTGACGAAGATCACAGGGATGCGCGATGTGCGCGGATCTCGCTTGATGCGGCGGCACACCTCGAATCCAGTCGAACGGTCGTCCACGCCCAGATCGCCGGCGGGCATGGACACATCGAGAATGCAGAGGTCGGGGTGGTGCTCGAAGGCCGCGGCAACCGCCGACGGACCATCGATGGCGGTTATCGTCTCGTAGCCCAGACTGTTCAATTGGTCGAGCAAAAGCTCGACGTTGGCGGGAATGTCGTCAGCGACGAGAATTACCTCGGCCTTCGCATTCGCGCCATCAGCCATACTAGGGTGACACCCTCAGGCCGAAGCTCAGAATGTATCCGGTTTCCTTTGTGCTGCCGCGCGCCGATCGCGCGGCGCGCTGAATCGCAAAGTCGAATGCCGCGCGGTCACGGGTCAACGGCACGCCAAGCCCCGCGGTAAAGGATCTCTCGGAGACTTTCTCACCATTCGATGCAAACGGAAGAGTGCGGAATCGGGCGCCCGCTCTCACGACGATAATCCGCTGGAGCAGTCGCGGACCCGTTGCTTCCGCGCCGACGCTGGTATCCCAGCCATCGAACGCCTGAATGTGGGTCGTCGAAAGATCGCTGAGCGAGCTCCATGCATCGTGGGCTACGCGCGCAGCGAACGAAGCGCCCGATATTCCGTCATACGTCACGGAGGCGGAGTAGTGATCAGGGATTTTTCCCTTTCCGAGCACGGTGTCGTTGGCCTGGGCGGTCAAATCGCCACCCTTTCTGCCCGCCAGAGCAAACCCGATGACGCGGGACGGACGGAACTCGATGCCGGCAGATGCGGCAAAGCCCGAGAAGCTGACCCGGTTCGTCTGCGAAGTAGAAATGAATCGCGAGCTGTCGGGGAAAATCTCGGACAGCGTAACGCGATTGCTGCCGGTGAAGACGTGTCCGCCCACGCCGAACCTGAACATCGGGCTCGCCGCCCAGGCCGCCGATAGCCGGATGTCGTTGATTGCGCCGAGCACTTTGGTGCGTTCCGACACCGGAACGCTGTCCAGAGGATTTGTGGGGCTGCCGACCGACTGTATTCGAACGAGACTCGTTTCATACGAGCGGTCGAGGAACGTCGAGGAGCTGAGTCCCATCGTCCATCGCTGGCCAACCGGGAGGACCCCCGAAACCAGCGGAAAGCGCGCGGTTGTCGTCCTCGCGGTTTTGGAACCGTCGCTGACGCGCCGGAACTCGGGAGAATACTGGAAGAAAAGTGCGGCCGATCCGACGCCGGCGATCGATGCAGGATCCACCAGACTCAAAGCGTCAAAGTCGGCGTGAGAACCGCCAGCGCCTTCGGCGCGCGCACTGATCTGTCCGGTGGGATAACCGAGCCCGGAGGTGCTGAGCGCACCCTGCGCGTGAGCGGCGGAAGCGACGACCATCAGGGCGAGCAGAATCCGGACTGATGTACGCATCAAGGCAGCCCCAGCGGGACACGTGGAGTAAAGCTGATTCGCAGTCGTGGCCGCAGTGCTGACGCCGCTTCGCTCGAGTAGAATCTGATCTCAAGGGGCAAATTGCCCTCGTTGACCGAACGCAAAATGATGGCGCGCGGAGCGGAGTCCGGTGACTGTGTGCGCCAGATGGCGAATGCGTTGGCGAGCTCGACCTGCGTGAGCCCGGAGCCGCCCGGCGTCACGGAAACTGTATCGAGCGCAATGTCCGTCACGATCTGCGAAGCCTTTGCGGGATCCTTGACGGAGGCTCCCGCCAACACGATACCGGGGATGAGCTTCACGACATCGGTAGGATCAATAGAAGGATTTGGGATCTGATTGAGCAGCAGAGTCGCGCGCACAACAATGGACGAGTCGACGAGGTTCAGCGGGATATCGAATCGAAAGTAAGTCCGTCGCGGTGGGAGTCCGCCCACGGCCAGGTCTGACGGCGCCGCAGGCGGTGGTCCCCTGGCGATGATGGTGTAGTCCGAGAGATGCGCGGCCGCGATCGATTCCCCGGCAGGCGTTGTGGAAAACGGCGCCACCACGAGAGGTTTGGTCGCCGTGTCGGGCGTAGCGCGGAAGGAAAGACGGGGTGGAATGCCACCTTCAGTAGAAGCCAGGCGCAGCTGCGACGAGGCGGGGCCCGTGGCACGGAGTCCTATTCGCAGCGGTTTTACACTCTGGATTTTCGCAAGCACCGCGGCGTTGGAGATAAAGTATCTGAGCGTATCCTTGAGCTCGACGCGGGTAAACGTCTGCGAAGAGATAAATCGGTCGGGCCGGAAGAGCGCAAGCACCGCAGCGGTCAGCGTGTCGTTCGCGACCGTGTCAACGTCGTAGGCCTCGATTGTCACCGGCCCGGGACCCTTGATCGTAAGCGTGTCGAGAATGAACTGGATGTACGCGCTGTCGACGCTCGCAATGTCGCGCGCGGTGTCGCCGGCGGGCGTGAACTTCGTGGGCAGCGAGTCGTAGCGAATGATCACGCGCGTATCGAGCGTGTCGCCTCTCGATGCCAGAAGCAGAGCCGGCTCGGTACCAAGACCCGACAGCGACTGCACCGCCGTGTCGAGTACTACCGCGTCGAGCGTGATGTTCTGTATCTCTCCGCCCACCGCCGGGCAGAGCACGTTGCAGACGGCCGAGCTATCGAGATTCTCGGTGCATGATGCGAACGAAACGAACAGCGCCGCGGTCGCAACCGCGCGCGGCAGCAATGACAAAGACTTCACTACGTCCTTCCACGTGATTGGTGTAGCACAAAGGCGTGCGGGAGCAGCTCGTCGAGAGTCCACGAAGCTTCCTTCCCATCGCGAGTGTAGCTCGAAACCCTTATTCTCGGCGCGAACTCGTTGAGCACCTGTCTGCACGCGCCACACGGAGGGGTCGGCTCACTGTCATCCGTCGCAATGGCGATCTCTTCGAACTCGGTGAGTCCTTGTGAGACAGCAGAAGCCACCGCAAGGGTTTCCGCACAAATCGCCAGTCCGTAGGCCGAATTCTCCATGTTGCATCCCGTCACGATCCGGCCATCGGCCGTGCGGAGGGCGGCGCCGACGCGGAAATTCGAATACGGAGCGTAGGCGTTGTCCAATGCGCGGATCGCTTCCTCCCGGAGGGAAGCGTTTGCTTTCGACTTCGGGACCATCAAGCTATCAGCTCTGCCAGAAACGATTTGCCGCGCCCCCTGAAGGAGAGGCCGAACCATTCCGCAACGGTCGCGCCCAGGTCGGAAAAAGTGGCGCGCTCACCGAGGTCACGGGGCACAACGCGCATCCCCGCGGCCAGGAGCGGCACCCGTTCCCGCGCGTGATCGGTGGATGGAGTCGTTGGGTCGTTGCCGTGGTCGGCCGTTATAAACAGCAGATCGTCCTCTTTGAGCCGCGATGTGATGGAGGGCAGTGCCGCGTCGAATTCGCGCAGTGCACCATAAAATCCCGCAACGTCGTTGCGGTGCCCGTACAACTGGTCGAAATCTACTAGGTTGACGAAAAGGAACCCACTTTCCGCGCTCGAAAGCCAATTCTTGATTCCACCTATGCCTTCGGCGTTCGAAGCCGTGTGCGTCGACGAGATCGAGCGGCCGGCGAAGAGATCGTCGACCTTCCCCACTCCGGTCCTTGGTATCCCCGCCGTCGCGAGCGCATCCAGAAGCGTTTCTCCGGGCGGCGCGAGCGAATAGTCGCGCCGGTTGGCAGTGCGCGCGTAACCGCCATCTGCGACGACGAACGGACGCGCGATTACGCGCGACACATCGTGTGGAGGCTGGAGAATCGCGCGCGCGATTTCACATGATCGATAGAGCTCGGCCAGCGGAATGAGCCCCTCGTCGGCGGCAATCTGAAAAACCGAATCGGCCGATGTGTAAACGATCCAACCGCCGGTCGCGAGTTGTTCGGACGCGAAACGGGTTATCACATCAGTCCCGCTGCCGACGACGTTTCCGATCACTCCCCGCCCCGTCTCACGCGAGAATCTGTCGGTGACATCCGGGGGGAATCCCTCGGGATATGTCGGGAACGGACAATCGAGATGAACTCCGGCGATCTCCCAATGGCCCGCCGTGCTGTCCTTTCCCGCGGAGGCCGGAAGCATCGTACCCCACGCACCCGCCGCGTCTCCTCGACGCGCAACTCCCTCGAGCGGCCGAATATTCCCGAGACCGAGCCGCTCGAGACGCGGAAGATTCAACCCGCCGGATGCGCGGGCGACGTTGCCAAGCGTGTCGCTACCACTGTCGCCGTACGCGGCGGCGTCCGGCGCCTCGCCGATTCCAACGCCGTCCAGAATGATGATTACCGCGCGCTTCAACTAGCTGGCCCGGTGTAAGTCCGCTCTACTCGCGACCGGAGACCCGTGAGCAGCTCGTATGGCGAGATTCCGGCATCGTCAGCGACGCGTTCCACCGTCAGCACCGTTCCCTCCGATCGGCCAATCAGCGTAACGACGTCGCCCACCTCGGCGCGCACGGTGGTCACATCGACCATTGTCATGTCCATTGTGACCATACCCGCAATCGGAGCTATGGTCCCGCCGACAAGCACCGAGCCCACCTCGCCCAGGGAGCGCGGATAGCCGTCCGCATAACCGACGGCGAGCGTCGCGATGCGCGCGGGCCGAGCGACTTTAAGCGTTGCCCCGTAGCTCACGGTGTCGCCGGCCTCGAGGTTTCTGATCTCTACGATCGGCGCACGAAGATTCACAACCGGTTCGGGCTGAATCGAGGCGGTATTTCCACTTCCCACGCCGTAAAGGAAAATTCCGGGGCGCACGAGGTCCCATTCGCTTCGACCGCGGCGAGCGATCGCCCCGCTGTTGTCGGTGTGCAGCAGCGGCGGCCGCGACGGCAGACGCGAGATGGCCTCACGAAAGCGCTTCTCCTGAACTTCGAGCGTCCCATCGTTGAGCTCGGCGGAATGAAAATGCGTAAACGCGCCCTCCGGCGGGGCGAGCTGGACCACGTGTAGAACGTCTCCGATCTCGCGCCACGGGATCCCCGCTCGGCTCATGCCGGTGTCTATCGAGAGATGCCAATTCCCACCGCCCGCCCGCCGCCACGCGTCAATCTCGTGCGGGTAGCCGAGGGATGGCGTAAGGCGCGCTGACCGGACGCGGAGAAGTTCGGAATCCAGCAGCGGCGTGAAGATAACGACGGGGCGGGATACTCCAAGCGCGCGCAGCTCCTCACCTTCGGCGACGGTGGCGACGCCGAATCCCCACGGCTCGAGGCCGTCGAGCGCGCGCAGGGCGCCCGCCACACCGAGTCCATACGCATCCGCCTTGATCATCGGCAATAGCGGAACACCGGCGCGGCGCGCGACCGCTGCCCCATTACGCTGCAACGCGCCCAGATCGATCTCGACCCGGGCGCGAGCTAATGCCTGCTTCATTGACGCTTCATTTACGTTCCGGGTAGTATACGCCCGACATTGGGTGCCTTCAAGAAAACAAGCTGCGCTACGACACTATGGACAAGACACATTCGCTCGACGACACGCTGGCACTTATGCGCGACCTCCGCAAACGCTGCGAGTGGGATGCGGCACAGACGCACGAGTCTCTGCGTCCGTATCTGATAGAAGAGGCCAATGAGCTGGACGACGCGATCAGGCTCGAGGATGACACCCTGATGCGGGAAGAGCTCGGTGACGTGCTGTTGCAAGTGCTCTTCCACTCCGTCGTGGCAGAAGAGCGCGGGGCCTTCGCAATCGCTGATGTGGCGGAGGGGTTGATCACGAAGATGAGGGGGCGCCACCCACATCTATATGGTGATGCGGCCAGGGAGCCGTGGGAGCGGATGAAATCCCGGCATCGCAAGAGCATCGCGGACGGACTGCCGGCCGCGTTGCCCTCGCTGCATCGAGCGCACAGACTCCAGGATCGCGCGGCCGGAGTCGGGTTTGATTGGCCGGATGTCGAGGGTCCGGCTAAGAAGGTCGAGGAAGAGCTCGAAGAGGTACGGGCCGAGCTGCGCCAATCGCAACCGCCGAAGGCGAGCGCTCCACCAGTGCTGGACGAACGGCACTACGCGCTCGAGGCGGAGATCGGAGACCTGCTATTTGCTGTCGTCAACCTCGCCAGGAAAGCGGGCGTTCACTCGTCCATTGCGCTGGACAAAGCCAACGCGAAGTTCGAGCGCCGATTTCAGCAGATCGAAAGATTGGCAAAGGATCGGGGCATCGACATCGCGCACGCGGGACTCGAAAAGCTCGACGCGATCTGGGATGAAGTGAAGCGTGGGGAACGGAGACATGAGGGAGAGTGACGGGTTACCGGGTAACTGGTACCAGGTACCGGGTACCGGCTACGGTATCTCAGTTCCTCGACTTACCCGACGAGATCCGCGCGATCGCCTTCTCCACTCGGCGCTTTCGGGTGTCCTCACCCTTGGCCTCCGCGATCCACTCCGTGTATTCGCGCCGGTGACTGGGGGGAAATGTCCTGAACGCGGCCGCCGCTTTCTTGTTGCCGGCCAGCGCCCGCCTGAACTCCGCCGGGATGGCGACGGGCTTTTTCGCCTTTGGCTTGGAACGGGTGGGCGATTTGACGCCGGCTTCGTTCAGCTTCATTGCCGCCTTGATATATCCAGTCAGCACCTTTTTGGCCGGGAGATCGGACAATTTCGTGATTCTCCCCAGATGACCCATGGCGTCGCGGTCACCGTTGCCGACGATGAGCGATCCCTTCCATAGGATAAACGCGCAGTGCCCCTTGAATGCGGCCATCGCGCAAAGAATTCCTTCGTACAGGAAATGGGGGAAGCCCCACTTGATCGTCTCTTCCGCCGGCGGACAGGATTCGTGAACGACTCCCCGCACGTGGTTCAGAATTGGCTTGGCGAAGTCGGCTGACTTTGCAATGTACGCATCGACCCGTGGATCACGCTTCCCCATCAGTCGCGCGCCCTCATCACACGTCTCAGCTGATCCAGGTGCCAAGTGCAACGGCCCAGACCCCAAAGAAAAGCGCTGCAGTCGCCAGCACGCCGAGCGCGGCGAGCAGCCCGCAGAGGATGCTCAGCGGGATGAGAGCTCGGCCATCAACAGCTGGGGCGCTCGCGGATCTGGCGCGGTCGGCGATCCCCCACGCACCGTAGCTGGCTAAGCAGAGCGCCGTGCTTCCCAGCACCAGCAACGCGCCCGGTCGCCACCAAAGAATTGCGGACAACGTCGCGAGTCCGGCGATCAAATCGAGCGACAGCCGACGAATGGACGCCGACCTGGCGCGATGCGCGAGGAATTCGGGGAGGCTGGCCTCCGGCCTGAGAGCGGAGAGAACCATCATGCATGGAATTCTGCACCGGGGACGAAAATCCGCCAGTCCCGCTTGATCACAAGGACTCTGCGCCGCCCTCGATCTCAGCGGGGGCGAGAATTCGCCTGAGAGCGCGCGTGAGATGCGACGCCAATCAGTCGCTCTCCTCTTCAGCCTCGTCGCCGTGCTCGACGATGTCCCCGGGCTTGAAGAGGATTCCCTTCAGAACCTCGCGCCACTTCGCATTCTTTCGCAGCAGAAACTCGAGATCCATCCCGAAGTGCTTGAACTCCTCGTGCTGTGCGTTGCGCATGATGGCCTTCGCCTCCTTGTCCTTTTCGAGTGCGAGGCGCTGCTCGTACCAACCGATCGCCTCCGCCTCTTCGATGAGAGACGTGATCATCCGCGCGAACGTTCGCGTCTTCGCCGACAGTTCGTTCGGCGGCTCGTGGTACTGGTCGAATCCCATTTTTATTTCTCGTGTGCGTTAGGGCGCCGCGCTTACGGACGGAGCCGGTTCATTGTTCTCGGAAAAGCGATTGCCTCTCGAATGTGATGGATGCCGCAGATCCAGCCGACCGTCCTCTCGAGGCCGAGCCCGAACCCGGAGTGAACAAAGGTGCCGTACTTCCTGAGGTCGAGGTACCAGTGATAGGCTTCCACCGGCAAGTTCTCTTCCTCGATTCTCGCGAGCAGCTTGTCGTGATTGTCCTCGCGCTGTGAGCCACCGATGATCTCACCGTAACCCTCGGGCGCGAGCAGGTCGTCGCACAGCACGGTGCGCGGATCGTCCGGGTTCTCTTTCATGTAGAACGCCTTCGCCTGCTTCGGATAGTTGTAGATGAACACCGGCCTGTCGGATCCCTCGACGAGCAGCGCTTCATCCTCGGCCCCGAGGTCGTCGCCCCAGGTGACCACACTTCCCTTGGACTGCAGGATTCCCACCGCTTCGCCGTAGTCAATTCGCGGAAAGGGTGCCTTGATGCTCTCGAGCTTGCTGACGTCGCGCTCGAGCTCCTTGAGCTCCGGTTGCCGCCGCTCGAGAACGCGCGCAACAATGTAGGAAACGAATTCTTCCTGGAGCTGCATGTTGTCGTTCGAGTCGTTGAACGCGACTTCCGGCTCGACCATCCAGAACTCGGTGAGGTGCCGGCGGGTCTTCGACTTCTCGGCGCGGAACGTCGGCCCGAAGCAGTAGATCTTCCCCAGCGCCGCCGCTGCGGCCTCCCCATACAGTTGGCCGGTCTGCGCGAGGTACGCCGTCCCTTCGTCGAAATACTCGGTGCCGAACAACCCGCTCCGCTCCCCGATCGACGCGGTGAGAATGGGCGTATCCACCAGTGTGAAGTCGCGCTCGTAGAAGAAGTCGCGAATCGCCTGCTCCGCTTCGTGGCGAATTCTTGCGATCGCCCGCTGCCTCGGTGTCCGGAGCCAGAAGTGCCGATTGTCGAGCAGGAAGTCGATGCCGTGTTCCTTGGGCTGGATCGGGTAGTCGATGGGGCTCTCTCCGTAAATGGAGAGATCTTTCACTCCGAGCTCGAATCCTCCGGGCGCACGCGCATCGGGGCGAACCTCCCCCTCGACCTCGATCGACGTCTCCTGCGTGAGCTTGGCGAAATTCGCCCAGGCCGCGGGCGAAACCGCGCTCTTTACGACCACGGCCTGTAGCAGTCCCGTGCCGTCGCGCATGACGATGAAGGCGACTTTGCCGGAAGAACGGACGTGAGAGACCCATCCACGCACGCGTACGGTCTCGCCGGCATGTGAGGGCAGCTCGGATATGCGCGAATATGGCGGAGTCATGAGTGATTCGAGGGTGGCGCGGCAAGGTAGACCGCGCTCGTAGCGAGTGTCAACCGCGACGGTCCGGCACTCGCGGCAATACCAAAGCTAGACAATGTGAACGCTTGACATAACCGGACACGGGGCACAATGTAGCCCAAGTTGTGAAATCGATTCCGCCGACCGTCCTGGTGGCTCGACAACTATTTACGGGGCGGCTGCCACCGAGGATTCATCGGATTGCCGAGACATATGCACGCCTGCCGCGCTTTCCTGCTTTTTTCCATGGCGGCGTGCGCTTCGACTGGGCGCTCGGCGCGGTCAGACAGCGACAATGAGAGTGCGCAGATTCGGGGGACGCTCTTCATCGTGGGCGGAGGTTATCAATCCCCTGAACTTGTCAGACAGTTCGTCGCTCTTGCTGGTGGTCCCGGCAAGGCGCGGATAGCGATACTCCCGATGGCAACCGAGGACGCTGTCGCAACCGGAGCCGAAAAAAAAACGCAGCTCGACAGTCTAGGGGCCGATGCATTCGTGGTAAACATCACCCGTGCGCAGGCGGACGACGACTCGATAGTCAGCAAACTCGCTAACGCGACGGGAATATGGTTTCCCGGCGGAGACCAGACGCCGCTTGCCGCAGCACTGCGCGGATCGGCTGCCCTCCGAGCGATTCATGACCGTTACCGCGCAGGAGCGGTAGTCGGCGGCACATCCGCTGGCGCCGCCGTGATGAGCGACTCGATGATTACGGGCAATCAGTTCTGGCCTGGAACTGCGGCGGTGGATTCACCGTCGTTTTCTCGAATTGGCAGGCGCACGATAGAGATCGCGGCGGGATTGGGATTTCTTCACACCGCGATCGTAGATCAGCATTTCATTCGCAGACAGCGCGAGAACAGGTTGTTCAGCGTCGTCCTGGAACGACCCTACCTTCTCGGCGTCGGAATCGACGAGGGCACTGTGCTCGAAGTCACTCCGGGCGGAAAGTGGGCAGTGTTCGGCGCGAGCGCGGTGGTTGTTCTCGACGCCCGTCGGGCCAACGTGACATCGCAGAATCGTGCACCGCTGGGCGCCACCGACATCAGAGTATCCGTGCTGCCCGCTGGCAGCACTTTCGACCCGCGAACCGGTCGCGGAACCCTTCCACCCTCCTGAGGAGCAAGTCGATGCCATACCCGTCGTTGTTGCGTCACGAACCCCCGCCGACAGCCGTCGGCAACAATTCACGCCTCCCTTTACAAGGATGGACCATGAAACAAACAAGTCTGATTTGGATGCTCCTCGGCGCATTTCTGGCTCTGGGTGTCCCCGCTGCGCGCGCCACCGCGCAGGGAGTTGGAACCGTGCGAGGCGTCGTGAGAGACTCGACCTCGCAGCAGGGCGTTCCGGGCGCTCAGGTCGCGCTGGTTGGAAGCAACAGGTCTGTCTCGACGGATGTGTCGGGCGCATTTGTGATCGCGGGCGTGCCGGAGGGTTCGGCCGTGCTGCGAATCCAGAAAATCGGCTTCGCGCAGCTGACGAGCCGGGTGAGCGTCAGCTCGGGCGCGACGGTAACCCAGGACATAATGCTTCAGCCCGTGATCACGACGCTGTCGCAGGTTGTCGTCGTTGGGTATGGCTCGAGCAACCGCGCCGATGTCACTGGCGCACTGACGACGGTTGCTGTGAATCAAATCCAGGGCACGCCCATCGCCGGCGTCGATGGAATGTTGTCGGGTAAGGCGGTAGTGGGTCGACCCACTACCGGGTAAGGCTGCCGGGGTGCAGGTCACCCAGAATGCTGGCAACCCCGGCAACGGCATATCGGTGCGCGTGAGAGGATCCGCGTCGCTGACCGCCGGCAACCAGCCGCTCTATGTCGTCGACGGCGTGCCAATTCAGACCGATGATTTCTCTCAGGTCGGATTTGGCGGCCAGGACCTGACCGCCGTGACGTCGATCAATCCCGACGAAATCGAATCGATAACTGTTCTCAAGGATGCGGCGTCGGCTGGCATCTACGGCTCCCGCGCCTCGAATGGCGTCGTTCTGATAACAACCAAACGCGGCGTCTCCGGCAGCAATCAGATCACATACAGCGGGTACACCGGCTGGCAGAAACTGGACAGGAAGCTTCACCTGCTTACCGGGCCGGAGTACGTGGCATTTATGGCCGAGGCCGCGGCGAACGATGGCGAAAATCCCGCGGACTTCGGGTTTGTGGTAGGCGTCGATGATTCGGTCTCGACCGACTGGCAGAACGCGGTTTTCCGTACTGCCCCAGTGAGAGACGTGAACCTCGGACTTTCCGGCGGAAGCGGACGGGTGAAGTACTTCGTGACCGGTGGATATTTTGGCCAACAGGGCATCGCGCTGGGGTCGGCCTACAACCGGGCAAGTGGCCGCGCTAACATCGACATTAACGCCACCGATCGACTTTCCTTCAACAGCTCGATCGCGCTCTCGCGGGAAATCAACTACCGCACGGTTGGTGACAATACCATCAGCGGGACGGTTCCAAACTCGATTGCCGACCAGCCCAACGTGCCAATCCGGAATGCCGATGGAACCTTTACGACTTCTCCGGCGCTTCAATACACCAACCCGGTCGCGATCGCGACTTACGACTACAACCCGACCACTACGCAGCGCGTGATCGCGAGCACTGAGGGAAAATACAATCTCTCGAACTGGGTGCAGTTCACCGGACGCGTGGCCGGCGACCAGCTCGTGCTGCACGAGCGTCTCTGGGGATCGCCGCTCGTAGTGGACGAGAACGGCGGAGTCGGTGGAGACGCCACGTCGGGCTATAACACCGGAAATAGATTTCTCGGCGAAGGCTTCTTTACGCTCACTCCCTGGTCGACGAGCAGTCGGGGTACCTTGACCGCGACCGTCGGTGCCAGCACGGAGCGCAATCATACCGAGCTGAACTTCGTAGAAGGCACAGGATTCAGCAGTCCCGCCCTCCATGATGTCGGCGATGCGACGCAGGTTACGGTTTACGACGCGAGCAGAAGCGCGAACACTCTGGTCTCATATTTCGCGCGGGCCAATCTCAATCTGGCCGACCGCTATCTGATGAGCACCAGCATCCGTGCGGACGGCTCGTCGAGATTCGGACGCGACAATCGTTACGGCGTCTTCCCTGCCGTTTCGCTGGGATGGGTGATCACTCAGGAGCCAATGCTGAGCGGCCTTTCCAGACTGGGCTCGATCAAGCTGCGCGGCAGTTACGGCATCACGGGCAACCAGGGAATCGGCAACAGCGCGGCGCGTGCCACTTATGCCTCGGCGAACTACGGCAAGGTCGCCGGGATCTCGCCCTCGAATTTCGGCAACCCCACTCTCAAGTGGGAGCAGACGAAGGAAGCAGACTTCGGCGCCGATTGGACGATGTTCTCGGGGAGGATCGGCCTCGTTGGCGACTACTACAGCAAGAAGACGTCGAATTTGCTGGTAGCCCAGCCAATCACGGCCACCAGCGGCTTCACGACCTTTACCAACAACGTCGGCAACATTGAGAATAAGGGGCTTGAGCTCGAGCTGACTACGCAGAACGTCCGCAGCAACGGAGCGGGAGGCTTTTCGTGGCAGACGAACTTCAACTACTCTGCCAACAAGAACAAAGTGACGGCTCTGTTCCTCGACCAGCCGTTCACGAGCGGAATTGACAACGTCAACTCTGTCCGTGTGGGGCAGCCCCTTGGCGAGTTCTATCTGATCAAGTTCACAGGCGTGGACCCCGCTACGGGCGATGCCATGTACGAGGACGTGAACGGCGACGGCGCGATCAACGCCGACGACCGGCAGGTTGTGGGCAATCCGCAACCCACGCACTGGGGCGGGATGATCAACACGTTTGGGTTCGGACCCTTTGATCTTCGGGCTGCCCTTCAGTTCAGCGGCGGCAACAAGATTTACAACGGCATCCGCGCCTTCGCGGACGATGCCGGTTACAACTACGACAACAAGTTCGCGGACGTTCTCCGCCGTTGGCAGAAGCCCGGTGACATCACGAACGAGCCTCGTGCCAGCTTTGACGGAACGTCCAATGCCCTTCTGACATCGAGCCGCTGGCTCGAGCCGGGTGCGTACACGCGTCTCCAGGAAGTGACTCTTGGGTTCAGAATACCGACCTCACTCGCTCGATCGGCGGGGATGCAGAACTCACGGCTCTACGTTTCGGGCCGCAACCTCCACACGTGGACCAAGTTCAAAGGCTACAACCCCGATGTGAACAGCAACGGTTCCGGGTCCAACATATCGCTTGGTACCGAATTCTACTCCTACCCGCTCGCCCGCGTTTGGCAGGTCGGCGTCAGCGGGGATTTCTAAGCCATGCGATCCCTCAACCTTCGATTTCATAAAACAATGCGATTTAAAACATTGCTACTTTCATCAGCCGCGCTCATGAGCGCGTGCAGCTCGGTGCTCGATGTAAACCCTACGAGCGCCGTTCCATCCGAGGTCGCCATCTCGGACGCGATCGGCGCGAAAGCGGCCCTTGCCGGCGCATACGCCGCACTCCAGGCCGGTGGCTCCTATGGGCACCGCATCATCGACTGGACGGAATTGCTCTCGGATAACATGCGGTTTACCGGAACGTTCGATGACTACGCTGATGCCGAAAGCCACATCCTGAGGTCGGACAACAATACGGCTACCCTCATCTGGAACGCTCAGTACAACGGAATCAATCGGGCGAACCAGATACTGAAGCACGTGCCGGACATCACCGACCTGTCCGACGCGGAGAAGGCCGACATAGAGGGCCAGGCGTACTTTCTGCGCGCACTGCAGTATCACAACCTGGTCAAGCTGTACGGCGGCGTTCCCTTACGGTTGGAGCCGGTCACTACAGCAGCCGAAGCGGGCGCCATCACGCGCGCAACGGTCCCCGAGGTATACACGCAGATTCTGGCGGACCTGGCGAAGGCGGAGCAGATGATCGCCAACACCAATACCCGTCAGGGCACAGTCGGCGCTGCTTTTGCCATCGAGGCCCGCGTCCGACTCTATCAGGCGGATTATCCCGGAGCCGAGTCGGCGGCGGCCAAGGTCGAGTCGAGGGGCTATTCGCTGGCCCCAAACTACAGCTCGCTATTCGATGCAACGGGGAACAACACGCCGGAAGACATTTCCCGGGTGACGTTCACGCCCACTCAGGCGCAATTGGTGAGCTTCTACTATCTCACCAAGCCCTTGGGTGGACGGTACGAAGTCGCTCCCGACCCCAGCATCCTGCTGGCGTACGATCCAAACTCGGGGGGAGTGTGGGCCAACTATCGTCCCACGGATGCGCGCGGGATCTACAGCATCTCACGTCAGGGCACGCGCACGTACGCGTCGAAGTTCAGAAATCCCACCGGTGACGAGGATCTACACGTGATTCGTCTTGGTGAGGTGATCCTGATTCGGGCCGAGGCTCTCGCGCGCCTGAATCGACTTCCAGAGGCTGTCGCGGAATACAACCGCCTGAGGGTGAGAGCGGGTGTAGCAGCCGATCCAACCATCGGCCGCACGCAAGCCGATGTTCTCCAGGCCATTGCCAAGGAGCGGCGCCTGGAGCTGGCATTCGAGGGAGACCGGTGGCCGGACATGGTGCGTACGGGGCTGGCGATTGCTCAGGGCGTCCCCGCGAATCAAACCTTGCTCCCCATTCCTCAACGTGAAATCGATACGGCACCGGGCCTGACCCAGAATCCCGGATACTGATCGCCTTCAAGGAAAAGCGGCACGCCTCCGACTGGAGGTGTGCCGTTTTTTTTCTCGTGTCCCCAGTCCCGTCAGTGCGAGTGGGTGAGGCGATAGATCAGGATCGCAGCCCGCTCGGTCGCAGGCGCGATCGACTTTAGATTCACGCGCTCATCGGGTGTGTGCGATCGCATTCCAATCACGCCCAGTCCGTCCAGCGCATCCACGTAGTCCGAAGCGAACGAGATGTCCCCGGCGCCGCGCAGCCCGGGGTCCAAGGCCTCCACGGGTCCCCGACCGAGTGCGCGGCTCACCGAATCGAGCGATGCGAGCAGCGCATAATTGCCTTTAGTGGGCGGCATCGCCGGATTTCCATCCTCGAACGTGATCGTT
The DNA here is from genome assembly GCA_038322455.1 of Gemmatimonadales bacterium. Taxonomy (GTDB): domain Bacteria; phylum Gemmatimonadota; class Gemmatimonadetes; order Gemmatimonadales; family Gemmatimonadaceae; genus UBA4720. Next base: position 49,158 of record JBBQFZ010000008.1, read on the forward strand.
GCGGATGTACCGGGCAGATGCTGGGCGACAATCGAGCGCATCTGCTCGCGGGCCTTCGCTTCCTGGTCATGCGATATGAAGCGCAGATCCCCTCGCGCGTACACCCTTGGCGCGATGATGTTGTCCTTTCCAGCGGCGGTTCCAGCGATCCTCGATGAATCGTAGGTGACGTCAGTTCCCCCCACAATCACCGCGGGGTTGAACGTCAGATACTTCTCGGTGGAAAGCTTCTCCCTGAACTCGTTGAGGATGCGCGCGGCTTCGTAGATTGCGCCATAGCCGGGGCCAGGAGAAAAAACTCCAGAGGAGTGGGCCTGTATCCCGGTGACGACGAGCTGCCACCCGCCCATTCCACGCCGGGCGACAGTACCCTTGCCCGCGTCTTCCTCGAAGCCGAGCGCTATGTCGCTGCGCTTCGCGGCGTCGATCAAGGGCTTGCGCGAGATGTCGAAGAGCGCGCCCGCATCCTCTTCGTCGCCCGTCAGAGCGACGATGATCCTGGTGTCTTTGAGCGCGCCCACGCTCGCGAGCGCTTTGAGCGCGTAAAGGATGACCATGTCGCCGCCCTTCATGTCACTGCTGCCCGCGCCCGCCGCTAGCGTGTCAAAGCGCACGAATCGCTCTCCGTCTCCCTCGAACACGGTATCCAGGTGTCCGATCAGCAGCAGACGCTTTCCACACGTTCCTTCGTGCTCCGCGAAGAGGTGTCCGGCGCGGCCAACGGCGTCAGGCAACGCAATCCATTGGACGTTGAATCCAATGGCAGAGAATTCGGGCTCGAACAGGTGCCCAACGCTTCTTACGCCCTGAAGGTTGAGCGTCCCGCTGCTTATGTTGACCGCGCGCTCGAGGAGACCGATTTGTTCCGCTTCATGCGAGCGCACGTACGCGCGAATCTTTTGCTCCACCGCCGACAAGGCGGGTTGCTGCTGATTCTGCGAATGAGCGGTCCCCGGCGCCGATATCGTCGCGGCCAATGCGGCGGCGAGCGCGAGCGCCCGGAATGGGGTAGCGTGCGAGTTGGGTGTCATATCAATCAGAGTATCATTCCGACGCGGTTCCGTCTACCAGACGACGTCGGTATTTTATCACGCTTGTCGCGACGAATCTGCCTGACTGCACAGACAACAGCATCCCATTGAAATGACATTGCGCGCCCGCCTCGGCTGGGGCCTGTTTGCGATCGCGGCGGTGCTTATAATTCCGCTCGCGCTTTCGCTGAATTCGCTCGAGCATCTCTACGAGACGAGCCGGCTTCTGCGCGACCGCGAATTCGCGGCGTCCATGCTCCTCGGGTCGTTTCGGGAGCGCACCGACAACACACGGCGCGCCGAGGACGCGCTCCTCTTCATTCACGACCAGAGGAGCGCCACGAGAATGCAGCAGGAAATCGACGGCCTCGTCGCGCTCACTGATTCGCTCGACCGGTACAAGCTGGATCTCTCCGCGTCGCAGATTCGATCTTCGCTGGATTCCTTGAGGGGCGCCTCCCGTGACGAGTACGAGCAGGCCTCCGCCGGCCGCAGCACGGTCGCGGAGATGGTCTCCCAGCGGCGCACCAGGCCCGCCATCGCGTCCGTAGACAGCGCGCTTGGCGCAAGCGCTACCACGCTGCGCAGCCGCACACGTGAGCGCGTGGCTGACGCGACGAGCGAGACGCTCAAGGCCGAGCGACTCGTGGCGGGCGCCCTCCCGGTGGCGCTGCTGCTGGCGCTCGTAATGGGTATCTGGCTCCTCCGCTCCATCAGCCGCCCGATCTACGAGCTCGAAAAGGGGATGCGCGCGATCTCCGAGGGCGATCTGAGCTACAATCTCAGCGTCCGGCCGAATCAGAAGGAGGAATTCGGTCGACTCGCGGTGAGCTATCAGGCAATGGCCAGACAGCTTGCTCAGCTGGAGCGAATTCGCGCGGAATTCGTTGGAGTTGCGTCGCACGAGCTCAAGACCCCGATCAACGTCATTATCGGGTATCTGGAGCTGATGCAGGAGGGGATTTACGGCGAGCTGGACCCCAAGCAGAAGGAAATCCTGGCGACGATCACCAAGCAGGCCCACGCACTGACGCGGCTCGTGAAGCGACTGCTCGACATCAGCCGCTTCGAAGCGGGCGGTGGCAAGGTCGATGTACGCGAAGTGGACCTCCGTCATTTTCTGACGACGCTGGAGAACTCGTTCTCCGTGCTCGCGGCGCAGCGCGACATCTCGTTCACGGTGAATCACGGTCAGGAGCTTCCCCCGAAAGTTTATTGGGACGAGGACAGGATCAACGAAGTGCTCGGCAATCTTCTGTCGAATGCCTTCAAGTTCACTCCGCGCGGCGGCAAGGTCGCTTTGTCCGTCGCTTCCGCGGAGAACAGGGTCATCATCACGCTTGAAGATGCAGGCGTGGGAATATCGGCGGAGCAGCTGCCGCACATCTTTGACAAGTTCTACCAGGCCGACAATCAGGCGCAGGCGGCCACCAAGGGAACTGGGTTAGGCCTGGCGATTGCGAAAGAAATCGTCGAAGCCCATGGCGGGCAGATTACCGCAGAAAGCCGAGTGGGCCATGGAACTCAATTCGTCGTCACGCTTCCGGCCGAGCCAGCTGGAGCGAGACGGCGGCGCCCATCTGGCCCCCAGCCCGAGGTTGTTGGATGAGAACGTTTGGATTTGTGTTGTCGGTCCTCGCGCTTGGGGGCTGCGCCCATATTCCCATCGCCGCATCAGCCCCTCGGAGCGACTGGGATCGCACGCTCTCAGACGTGAGGCGAAAGATCGCAGCCGGAAACTATCTCGTCGCCGACAAGCTGCTCGGCGAATACGTGCGCGTTCATCCGCTTACGCGGGAAGCGAGAGATGCGGCCTTCTGGAAGGCTGCATACATGGTTGATCCCGCGAATGTTCGAGGCTCTCTTGCCGGCGGCATCGCCGCGCTCGACGGGTACCTCGCATCGACTGATTCCACGGATTTGTACAGGGACCAGGCCCTCGTCCTCCGCCGCACGGCGGCCGCGGCTCGGGGAGTAAACGGAATGGGTTCCGCGTTCCCCGTCATCCCCACCGCCTCTGGGATGATCAAAGACACCGTGGTCGTCGTCAGCAGGTCGCGCGACGAGGAGATCGCCGCGTTGAAGGACCAGCTTGCGAAGAGTAAGGACGACCTCGCAAAGGCCACCGCCGAGCTCGATCGCATCAAAAAGCGGCTGGCAAATCCAAGCAACTAGCGTAGCCCGCAAAAGCCGCGGGGCACAGCGCGTCAGCTCCTAACCGACCCTGAACAACTCCAGCGCGCGCGAATAGCGGGAGCTCAGGACCTTTTTTATTCCCGCGTTCTCGCGGCTCGTAAGCTCCGGGTCGCGATCCAGAAGAATCTCCGCGCCGGTCCGAGCTCTGATGTTCAGGGCCTCGTCACGAATCGGGTCGGCAACCCTGAAGGTCTGTTCTCCGCTCTGCTCTTGGCCGAACAGATTTCCCATTCCCCTCAGCCTGAGGTCCGCCCGGGCAATCTCGAAGCCGTCATCCGTCTCGACGAAAATCCGCAGCCGCTCGGCGGCCTCGTCACCAACGTCGCCCAGAAGAATGCAATACGAGGCCTCCGCGCCTCTCCCCACCCGCCCGCGCAGCTGGTGCAGCTGCGAGAGCCCGAATCGTTCTGGGTGCTCGATCAGCATGACGGTCGCATTCGCGACGTCGATTCCCACTTCGATCACCGTCGTCGACACGAGTATGTCGATCTTGCCGTCCCGAAACGCCCTCATGATCTTCTCGCGTTCCTCGGACGGAACACGACCATGTATCAGCGCGACCACCCTACCGGCAAAAGGCCCAGCCGAGAGCTGCTCGTACATCGTAGTGGCCGCCTTGAGGTCGGTCTTCTCGGATTCCTCGATCACGGGATAGACGACGTAGGCCTGACGACCCTTTTCCGTTTCGCGCGCAACGAATTGGAGTACGCGCTCACGCGCTTTCTCGGGACGCATCACGGTAGTAACGGGCTGCCTGCCCGCCGGGCGCTCATCGAGCGTGCTGACGTCGAGATCACCGTAGAGCGTAAGGGCCAGCGAGCGCGGGATGGGCGTCGCGCTCATCAACAGCACGTCCGGCGAATTCCCCTTGGCTGAGAGCTCCGCGCGATGCTCGACGCCGAAGCGATGTTGCTCGTCGATCGTGACGAAGCCGAGGCGGCCGAAGACTGCGGCCTCCTGAACCAGCGCGTGCGTTCCGACGGCGATGATTGGCTCCAGCCCCGCCAGTTTCTCAGCGGCCGCCTTTCTCGCCCGCGACTTCAGGCTCCCCGTCACAAGAACAGGCTCTATTCCCAGCGGCCCGAGCAATCGCGTCAGCGTCCGCGCGTGCTGCTCCGCGAGCAGCTCGGTGGGAGCCATGATCGCGGCTTGGTACCCATTTTCCACTGCGAGCAGGGCGGCGAAAAGCGCGACGATCGTCTTGCCGCTCCCCACGTCGCCTTGAAGCAGGCGGTGCATCTTCCTGTCGCTCGACATGTCGGCGACGATTTCGCGGAGCGCGCCCGTCTGCGCATCGGTGAGCTTGAAGGGCAGGGCTTTCTTCAGCGCCGAAGTCAGCGTCCGCTTGTTCTCGAAGGTTATACCGTGACGCTTCTCTCTCATTAGAGCGTTTGCGCGGCGATGCAGGATGTGGACGAATAGCAGCTCCTCGAAGGCGAGTCTCCCGCGTCCCCGTTCGCCCTCGCCGATCGACTCCGGCCGATGAACCATCCGCATCGCTTCGCGCAGCGAGGGAACTCCCGCGAGGAGCAGCACGTCCTCCGGCAGATATTCCTTGAGCAGTGGAATGAGATTGTCGAGGTGTGTGTCGATGACTCCGCGAATCACCTTGAAGGAGAGCCCTTCGGTCGCCGGATAGACCGCGAGCACTCGCCCGCCTTTCACTCCCTCGTCGTCCTTGCCGAGGCGGATGTATTCACGCGGCTGGAGCTGGCGACCGTGGTAGAAGCGCACGGTTCCCGAGAGGAGCATCACGTCGCCCTTCTCGATCGTGCGGTCGAGAAACGGCTGTCCGGGCCAGGACGCCTCGATCATACCGGAGTCGTCCTTGAGGACTGCCTGAAAGATTCGCAGTCCCCTGCGCGTTGGAATTATTCCTTTCGAGATCACGCGCCCGATGATGGTTCCGTCCATCCCCGGCTCCAGGGACGAGATGGCGCTGATGGTGCTCGCGTCCTCGTACCGGCGCGGGATGTGGAAGAGAAGGTCGCGCGCGGTGAGGATTCCAAGTCTGCGCAGCGCTTCCGCGCGGGCTGGTCCGACGCCCTTGAGGTACGTGACGGGCATGTCGAGGTAGACCTTGCCCGTTCCAGCGCGCCTCTCTGTAGCGGGCATCAGCCCTCGAGGACCTCGCGCGCGAAGTCCGCCGCGTCGAATGCCAGCAGGTCGGTGGCTTTTTCGCCGACTCCGATGAACTTGATGGGCACATCGAGCGCGTCGTGGACGGCGAGCACGATGCCCCCCTTCGCCGTTCCGTCGACCTTGGTAATGACGAGTCCCGTGATCGGAATCGCCTCCGCAAAGGTCTTGGCCTGAGCCACCGCGTTCTGCCCGATGGTGCCGTCGAGAACGAGCAGGGTCTCGTGCGGCGCTGAGGGAAGCCGCTTCCGGACCACGCGATCGATTTTTTTCATCTCCTCCATGAGCGACCCGCTTGTGTGCAACCGTCCGGCAGTATCGACGATCACCACATCCTTCTTCCTGGAGATTCCCGCGTCCACAGCATCGAATGCAACGGAAGCCGGGTCCGACCCGGGGTTGCCGCCGACGAAGTCGGCGTCAGAGCGCTCGGCCCATGTGCGAAGCTGATCGATCGCGCCGGCACGGAACGTATCGGCGGCTCCGACGAGGGCCGTCATCTTTTTGCGCTTAAGGGACTCCGAGAATTTCCCGACGAAGGTGGTTTTCCCGGCGCCATTCACGCCGACGACGAGAATGACCGTAGGTCCCGATTCGGCGTACCTTATAGCGGGGTCGCTGTTGCCGGAGCGGAGGGCGGATTCGATCGCCTTTGTCAACGCGGCGAGAAACTGGTCCTGCGTTTTTACGAATCCGCGTCGTGCCTGTCCCTCGATCTCGGCGACGAGACGCATGGTAGTGGGAACGCCGAAATCCGCTTCGAGGAGAATCTCCTCCAGCGTCTCAAGTGATCCCTGTATGGCTCCAGTGCGCGCGAGAGCCGCGACATCGGTGAGCGCTACGTCCTTGATTTTCGTCCAAAGCGAGCGCGCGGGGAGATCCCCGACGCGCCTGACAATCCTGCCTGCCATTTATTGAGAGCTCGATTGAGGGCAAGAAAAACCCGGACACTGGGTCCGGGTTGAAGATAAGTCCTGCCGACGACCGGCGGCGCTACTCCGACGCGCTGGCCAGGTGCGTATCGCTCAGGTTGGCAAGCGTCTGATTTCTCATCCTCTGAAAGAGCGCCCGCTCGCTGGCCGGAATCGGCTCTCCACCACGGCTCTGTAGAGCGAGCTTCGGATCGTGCGCGACGCCATCGACGCGAATCTCGAAGTGAAGATGCGGTCCTGTTGCCCAGCCGGTCATGCCCACAAAGCCAATCGTCGAGCCCATGGCGACCCGCGTTCCGGGACGCATGCCCGTCGCGAAGTTGCGCATGTGGCCGTAGCGGCTGACCATCCCGTTACGATGCCGGATGTCGATCATGTTTCCGTAACCGCCCTTGGTTCCGGCGAAGATCACAACGCCGTCGCCAATCGCCCGAACCGGCGTGCCCATCGCCGCCGCGTAATCCGTGCCGGTGTGATTGCGCCACTCACCGAATATCGGATGCTTGCGTGCGCCGAAGATGCTGCTGATGCGTCGGAACGCCACAGGCGCCCGGAGGAACGCGGCGCGCAGTGACATTCCGCTGGCGTCGTAGTATTGCGTGCTCCCGCCGCCCGGCGGATCGAAATGGATCGCCTCAAGTGCGTTCTGGCTGTTGGAGAGTGCCAGGCGGACGCCGAGAATCTTGTTAACGATGATTGCACCGTTGGGCTTCTGAAGCCGCTCGACCAGGAGGTGGAACTTGTCCCCTTGGTGAAGATCGCGGCTCATGTCGACTTTGTACTCGAAGATGTCGGCGAGAGACCACGCCAGCTGGTGCCGCGCTGAAGGTGGCAGAACGCCGACACCACTTTCGTTGAGCGCGTTGTAAAGACTGGATGTGATCACGCCTGTGATAGCGAGGGTGTCCATCAGCTCGGTGTTGGACGCTTCGACCACCAGGGGGGTGAGGAGGAAATCCGCAGGATCGAGCCCTGGTCTCGTGACGACGACCGGCTCCATCGGGAATACATGCTTCTTGTCGAGGGGCGGCGTAAGCCAAATGGCGACCACTGCCAGGGTCGCCACGATTGCATAGCTCAAAGGTCTCACGCGTGCCTGCATCAGTCCATCTGCCTTCGAATAAATGTCGGAATTTCCATGTCACTCAGGTCCTGCTCAGGAGACGACCGATCCCTCTCCGGTGTCACAGGGGGATTGCTGGTCGGAGTGGTGCGTCGCGGGAGCTCCAGCGGACCTACGCGAGGGGCGCCATTCCCTCGGGGCGGACGCAGCGGAATGACCGGTGAGCCGCGCAGGATCGGCGAGGGATTCTGGGTGATGTTGGGCTGCGGGACGGGGGTCGACTGCTGCCGCTCCCGGTCGAAGCCGGTGGCAATGACCGTCACCCGGATCTCCCCCTGCATGGCCGGCTCATGGACCGCCCCGAAGATGATCTCGGCCTCTTCCCCGACCGCGTCGTGAATGATTTCGTTGATCTGGTGAACTTCGCCAAGAGTGAGGTCGGCACCGCCGGTGATATTGACCAGGACCCCCGTAGCGCCGGACACGGAGACGTTGTCGAGCAGAGGGCTGGCGATCGCCTGCTGAGCGGCCTCGATGGCGCGATTCTCACCGCGCCCGATGCCGG
>JBBQFZ010000009.1:0-51869 GCA_038322455.1 Gemmatimonadales bacterium
CGGACATGGGGCATTTTGGCAAGCAGTCAATCCGGATAGCGTGGTTTGGGTTGGTTCTGCCGAGCCTGGTCCTCAACTATTTCGGCCAGGGCGGACTCATTCTTCATTCTGCGGAAGCGGCGGCCAACCCCTTCTATCTCATGGCTCCTCGCTCCATGCTCTATCCGCTCATCGCCCTCGCGACGATCGCCGCTGTCATCGCATCGCAGGCGCTGATCTCGGGTGCGTTTTCGCTGACGCAGCAGTGCGTCCAGCTGGGCTACAGTCCTCGCGTCACGATCGTCCACACGTCGAAGCGGGAAGTGGGACAGATCTATATTCCCGAGGTGAACAACGCCCTGATGATCGGCTGCCTGCTGGTCGTCTTTTACTTCAAGTCTTCAACGGCGCTCGGCGCCGCCTACGGCATTGCCGTAACGGGGACCTTCCTGATGACGACTTGCCTGCTGTATGTCGTCGCGCGCACATGGTGGGGCTGGAGCAAATTGCGTACGCTGTCGCTCGTCGTTCCATTTCTCATAATCGATGGCGCGTTCTTCGGCGCGAATTTCATCAAGATTCACCAGGGTGGCTGGGTACCACTCACGATCGCGTTCGTCATCTTCGTATTGATGACCACCTGGAACCGAGGCCGTGAGATCGTCCAGGAACTGCTGCGGCGAGGCATGCTGCCAATCGACCTTCTGCTGGCCGATCTCGAGAGCAGGAAGACAGTTCGAGTTCCCGGCCTGGCGGTGTTCATGACGCGCGAACCAGAGGGCGCGCCGGTGGTGCTGCTCCACCACCTCAAGCACAACAAGGTTCTGCACGAGCAAATCGTGCTTCTCTCGATCCTCTCCGAAGAAGTGCCCGAGATACCTGATAGCGATCGCATCACGATCAAGAAGCTCCCACAGGGCTTTTACCGCATCACAGCGCGCTACGGATTTATGGAAAGCACCAACGTGCCGGCGATTCTTGCCCGGGCAAAGGAAGCCGGAATCGATAACAAGCCGCTCGACACCACCTTCTATCTTGGACGCGAGCAGTTGATTCCCACCGGTCCTACTCCATTGTGGAGGTGGCGGAAAAAATTATTCGTCTTCATGTCTCGGAATTCGCGTTCGGCGACGGCGTTCTATGGAATTCCACCGAATCGCGTCGTCGAGCTCGGAGCGCAGATCGAGTTCTAGGCTGGCCCCCGCCGGACGCGGTTATTCTTTTCGCCGCAGCTTGGCTATCTCGCGTCGATCCTTCTTCGACGGTCGGTCGGCATCGTACCCGCCGGCGAGGTGGGCCGCCTTGACCTGTAGTTGCATCGCTTCGCGCAGCTTCCGCCCTTCCTCGGTTTCTTCGTAAAGCTTTGCCGCGACCGGCGCGGGCCCCCGCGTTTCGGAAACGGCGCGCACCCACACCACGTGCTGGTAGGGACCCAGTCGGATACGCACTGAGTCGCCGACCTGCAGCTGCTTGGCGCGCTTGGCCCTCTCTCCATTTACTTCGACTTTACCGCTTTCGATTGCGGTCGCGGCGATTGCCCGGGTCTTGAAGAAGCGCGCGGCCCACAGCCATTTATCCAGTCGTACTTTGATTGCGTCGTCGGGTGTCATTTCCCTTGGTTGCCGTTGCCGAGGGTTCGGAGTCATCAAGATAAGTGAGATCTGGCCTGCGGGGTGCGCCCATGGTCGAAGACAACTGGTCGTCGCAGCTGAAGAAAATAGAGCGGGAGTTCGACGGACTGCCGCCCGCGCCATCGCCTGCGTTCCAGAAGATGCAGAGCGAAGACGAGCGTCGCGCCAAAGAACGGACCCTGACGCGTGCCGCCGTCATCGGCTCCAGCGCGCGCCTGGTACTCGTGTTAGCCCTCGGCGCGGCGCTCGTGATCTGGCCGTATTCGCGGGACTGCGGCTCGGGATGGTTCGGATTTGTCGGGGTCGAAGGCGTAATCGTCGCCGGCGGTCTGTGGGTGGCGATCACTACCTGGCGCGCGCGCCTGGCGAAACTGCACGTACTTTCGCTCATCATCGTGCTTGCCGGGCTTGTGCTCGTTGCAGCCGAGGTCCTGCCGCGCATAGGGTATGCGGCCGTCGATCCCCGCCACCCGCCCCTCATATGGTGCGCTGAACCTACGAACGCGCCGCCAGCCACGACCATGCTGGAGCGGCGCGTCCAGTACGCGACTCAGTCGATGGGAAGCCGCTGGCAGGAGAGCAGCGGCGATCTGGTCAGGCGACTGCGTCCGAACCAGGCTGCTCTGGAGCGGACTCTGCACAGCGAGCTGCGTCCGCGGCAAGAGCCCTAATTTCGTCGACGCTCGCGTAGCATCGGCTCCAGGCGCTTGCGAATCAACGGCTCCATCCGCTCGCGCATCATCCGCGCGTCGGGTGCGAACATCATCGCCCCCTCCGGTCCCCCAAAGGGCGCCATACCCTCCATTCCCGGCATGCCGATCCTGAAATGATCGCCAAGCCGCATCACATCGGTCGCCTTTCCGGCGACGACCTGGACATCGCGAAAGCGTCCGCCTGAATAGACGCGCAGCGTAACGCGGCTTCCCGGCGCGAGCTTCTGCACTTCACGCGTCAGCCGGTGTGAGGCGAGCCCGTTGGAGTAGGGATCGTCAACATCGCCTGCCGCTGTCCGGAGATCGACGCCATTGAGTGCCGCAATCCGATCGCCCTCCACCAATCCGGCGGTCTCGGCTGGTCCTTTCGGCGTCACGGCTTCGACGAACACGCCGAGCGTGTCGCGCGGAGTGCCAGTCGATCGAAGCTCTATCCCGAGTGCCGCGCGCTTCGCCATCGCCGAGTCCATGCGCATGAACATCACGTTGCCAAAGGCAGAATCGCCGGGTGCCCAAACGCGGTACACTCGACACTCCACACGTCCGTTCGAGAATTTCGTGCAGCTCGAGTCGGGCTTTGCCGCGCCCGCTTGCGCATCCAGTGTGGTGGCCGCCGATATCGCTGCGACTGCGGAAAGTAGAAGCGTTGCTTTCATCGTATCTCCATTGAAGTTCTGTCTGATATGACATCGAACCGCATTCAAGGGTTGCCGGGTGCAAAAGACGCCCGTCCCGGCGATATTCAATCATGTCCGCGACGCTCGAGCCCAGCACCAAACCGTCCGAGAGCCAGGAAATCGACGTTCACGCGTTCGAGCACCACTGGCAGGACGAAGCTGACGCAGCATACCTCTATCGCCTCCTTGCGGGTGCCGAGCCCGACGCAAAGAAGAAGGACATCTACTCCCGCCTGGCGGATGTAGAAGACAGGCACGTCGTGGTGTGGGCCGACCTCCTGGAGAAGCACGGCCACCGCCCTACGAACTTCCGGCCCAGCCGCCGCGCGCGACTTCTCGCAGCGTTCGGACGCTGGTTTGGCCCCGGCTTTCTCCTGCCGATGCTGCTCGAGGAGGAAGGTCGTGAGGTCAAGGCGTACCTCGACATGCACCGCGAGACTCCGATCGGCGCGCCGGGCGGTCTCGAGGCGCTGACGCTCGCGCGGGAATCAGCCGAGCATGCCACGACACTTGGCGAGATTTCCGGCAAGGGCGCGGAGCCGTGGCACAAGACGGCGTCCGGCGGATTCCTTCGCAACGTGGTGTACGGATTCAACGACGGACTGACCGCGAACTTCGGACTCGTCGCGGGCGTAATCGGAGCGGCCACCATCAACCAGCACCAGGCCGTGGTCGTGGCGGGAGTCGCGGGACTCATCGCGGATGCGCTATCTATGGGATCGAGCGGGTATCTCGCCAGCAAAAGCGAGCGCGAAGTCTACGAGTACGAGATCTCGATGGAGAAGACCGAGGTCGAGCTTATGCCGGAGATCGAGCGCGACGAGCTCGCGATCATCTACGAGACGAAGGGGATGGACCGCGACTCGGCGCACGCGCTCGCGACGCGAATCATGGCCGATCCGGCGCTGATGCTGAAGGAGCAGGTGCAGGAAGAGCTCAAGATCGGCGAGTTCACAACATCGCCCTTCCGGGAAGGATGGCTTACGGGTCTCGCAACCGCGTTCGGCGCGGCGATTCCCGTCTTTCCATTCCTGATCTGGTCCGGTGCCACCGCGATCATCATCGCTTTCACGGTGTCCATGCTGTCGCATTTCCTAATTGGCGCGGCGCGATCGGTATTCACCGGACGCGGAGTCTTCCGCTCGGGCTTCGACATGTTCGTGGTTGGAGTCGGCGTAGCGGGAGTCGGCTACTTCTTTGGTGGGTGGATCGGAAGGATGCTCTAGCGTGCCCTCACGCCCGTACATTCTCGCCGAAACCAACTGGAGGTCCGTAAAGGACACCGCCTTCGAGGTGGCCGTGCTGCCGTGGGGTGCGACGGAGCCGCACAACTACCATCTCCCTTACGCGACGGACAACTACGAGACGGGCGCCATCGCCGAACGCGCAGCGGAGATCGCCTGGAACAAGGGCGCGAAAGTGGTGGCGCTTCCGACGGTTCCGTTCGGCGTGAATACGGGACAGCTCGACCTCAGGCTCGCGCTCAACATGAATCCGAGTACGCAGCTCGCGTTGCTCACGGATCTGGCATCGGCGCTCGCGGGTCAGGGCGTGCGCAAGCTGCTGGTACTCAATGGTCACGGCGGGAACGATTTCCGGCAGATGATTCGCGAGCTTCAACCGCGCGTCGATCTCTTCATCTGCTCGATCAACTGGTGGACGTGCGTGAGCGGCGCCGAATATTTTGACGAGCCGGGCGATCACGCGGGCGAGATGGAGACGAGCATTATGATGGCGCTCAAGCCGGACCTCCTGTTGCCGCTGTCGGAGGCGGGACCGGGAAAGGCGAAGAAGTTCAAGGTGGCGGGCCTGCGAGACGGGTGGGCATGGACGCCGAGGGAGTGGACGAAAGTGTCGAGCGACACCGGCACCGGAAATCCGAAGGCCTCCACCCGCGAGAAAGGCGAAAGATTTTTCCGCGCGGTGACGGAGCGAATTGGCAGCTTCCTCGTCGATCTCGCGCGGGCGGATCCTGCCAACATGTACGAGTGACGCTAGGCTGACCGCGCGTGTAGCCAGCGCTCCAGCGCGGCGACGACGTGATTCGATTCCTTGAGCGGCTGTTCCAGTGCGGTCAGGCGACGATGTTGAGGAGTCGTCCTGGAACAAAAACGATCTTCTTCGGCGCGCCGATAACAAACTTCGCCACGACCGGATCGGCCAGCGCGGCGGCGATCGCGGCTTCCTCGTTGATGTCGCGAGAGACGGTAATCCTCGAGCGAACCCGTCCATTCACCTGAACGACGAGCTCTATAGAATCCTCGGCAGCGAGCGCGGCGTCGAACTGTGGCCACGCGGAGTCGAACACGCTTCCGGTTCCGCCGGCCTGCTCCCACAGCTCCTCGGCGATGTGAGGCGCAAAGGGCGACACGAGGGGAATGAGCGGCACCACTTCGTCGCGGTGCGGCGTGCGCTCTCCCTTACGCAGCACGTTCATGTACTCCATCATCGCCGCAACCGCGGTGTTGTAGCTGAGTCGGGGAATGTCCTCACTGACCTTGCGGATCGTCTGGTGCAGCTTCCGCATTACGGATTGATCGGGCATTCCTGTCGTGGACATCCCCTGCGCCGAAGCGAACAGCCGGTCCAGGAAACGCCGGGTGCCGGAAATGCTGGCGTCCCTGAAATCGCCGCCCTGTTCGTAGGGGCCAAGGAACATGAGGTAGGTTCGGAACGCGTCCGCTCCCCAGTGCTCGATGTACTCGTCGGGGTTCACGATGTTGCCCTGCGTCTTGGACATCTTCGCGCCTTCACGAATGATGTGCCCGTGCGCACGGAACCTGGTGAATGGCTCCTCGAACTCGAGCATGCCGGCATCGTGCAGCACCATCGTTATGAAACGCGCGTAGAGCAGGTGCAGCACGGCGTGCTCGTTTCCCCCGATGTAGGAGTTCACTGGCAGCCATTTTTTCGTGATGTCCCTCTCGAATGGCACATCGTCGTTACCGACGCTCGGATACCGCAGGAAATACCACGCGCTGTCGAGAAAGGTGTCCGATACATCGGTCTCACGACGCCCGGTCTTTCCGCACTTCGGGCACGCAACGCGATACCACTCCTCATGGCGCGCGAGGGGCGAGATCCCCGAGTCGTCGGGTTTGAAGTCCTCGATGAACGGGAGCACCACCGGCAGATCCCCTTCCGGAACGGGCACCGTTCCGCACGATTCGCAGTAGATGATCGGAATCGGCGGGCCCCAGTAGCGCTGGCGCGATATGCACCAGTCGTGAAGTCTGAAATGCACGACCTGTGTGGCAGACCCGGATTTCGACAGGACCTCAACGATTGCTCTTTTGCCCGCATCGACGCTGTAGCCGTCGAACTCTCCAGAGTTGACCAGAGTGCCCGACTCACATTCCGTGAACGCGGAGGTAAGTGGCGTATTCGCATCCTCCCGTTCGCCGCAGACCACCCGCACTATCGGAAGATCGAACCTGGTGGCGAACTCGAAATCCCGCGCGTCGTGGCCGGGCACGCCCATGATGGCTCCGGTCCCGTATTCCATGAGCACGTAGTCCGACACCCAGATCGGGATCTGCTTCCGCGTCGCGGGATTCACCGCATACGATCCGGTAAAGGCTCCGGTTTTATCCGTGCCCGTTTTTCGCGTGATGATGTCCTGCTTCTTGGTCTTCTCGCGGTACGCATCCACCTTCTTGCGCTCGGTGACCTTGGTCAGCCCATCCACGAGCGGATGCTCGGGAGCGAGCACCAGGTACGTGGCGCCATAGATCGTGTCGGGCCGCGTGGTGAACACGCGGATCTCGCACCTGCCGCCCGTGACGCTATCCGCCTTAAAGGAAATATCGGCGCCTTCAGAACGTCCAATCCAGTTTCGCTGCGCGGTCTTCGTGGTCTCTGACCAATCGATGCGGTCGAGATTCTCCAAGAGTCGAGGCGCGTAGTCACTGATCCGGAAGAACCACTGCTCCAACAGGCGCTGCTCGACCGGCGTCTTGCTCCGCTCGCAGAGTCCGGCGACGACCTGCTCGTTGGCCAGTACCGTTTTGCAGTCGGGGCACCAGTTCACCGCCGCCTGCTTCTTGTACGCGAGCCCCTGCTTCAAGAGTTGGAGAAAGAGCCACTGGGTCCACTTGTAGTAATTGGGCTCGGTGGTCGAGAGCGTGTGGCGCCAATCGACCATCAGCCCGGATCTCTCGAGCTGCCGCCGGAAGTTCGAGATATTGCGCGGGATGAGGTCCATCGGATGCTGGCCCACCTTGAGGGCATAATTCTCCGAATGAATCCCGAAAGCATCATACCCCAGAGGCTCGAACACATTGTGTCCCATGAGCCGCTGGAATCGTCCATAAATGTCGTTCCCCGTGAACGCAAAAAGATTCCCGACGTGGAGTCCTTCTGCGGAGGGGTAGGGGAACATCATCAGTGTATAGAACGGCCTTTGGGCGCGTTGCAGGTCTGTGTTGTTCGTTCCACGCTCCTGCCAGATGCGTTGCCACTTCCGCTCGATCGCGCCTGGATCGTACTGAATGGGCTCCGAGAGGTCGTCTCGTATTACCGGATTCGCCATTCGTACAAACTAGCCGCTCCGCGACCGAGTTTCATCTGTCGCTGCAGGTGATCGTGCAGGCCTACAATCGTTCCTTCCAGATGACCGCAACGCCCTATCCAGTCATTCCCCGCTCCAGCTCGGGCTTTCTCAAGCCCGTATTCAGCGCGCTCCAGAAACGCGCGCTCGGAACGAGCATAACATTCGGATCGGTTTTCGTGCTCGGGTTGGCCGCAATCTGCTGGCAGCTCTACCATCTCCTCCCCGACGAGATCCTTCACGATGTGTTCGCGGTTGACGGCGTTTGGACGGCGCTGATCATCGCCGTCCTCTGGATCACGGTGGCCATCGCCACGACCGCCGCTGCCGCCATGATATTCGTCCGTCATCACGTCAGCGGTCCCGCGGCCGAGCTCGCCCGCACGCACGAGGCGATCGCCAAGGGAGATCTCTCGAGCACCTACAGACCCTCAGCGTCCAACATGGCGGTTGATCGACTCACGAGATCTACGCTGACGATGGTGTCCGAGCTGCGGGGAGTCGCCGGGAAAATGCGGACTTCGGCTGAGGACAACGACCAGCTCGCGACTCAGATCGCTCACGCCGCCCATGGAGCCGCCGCATCCGCTCGCGAGGGCGCCACGACGTCGAGCATTCTCAGCCAGGATGCCGCCGCGCGCGAGCGTGCGATCTGGGAGCTGACCGCCGAAGCCAGCAAGCTGGTTCAGATCACGGCCAGCATGAGCGAGGCGGCACAGGATGGGCTCAGGCGCGACAAAGCGCTGCGCCAGCTGGCGCACGAGAATCGCGTGCGGCTGGAGCGGACTTCGACCTCGTTGCAGGAGCTCGCGTCTGACGCGTTGGAGAGCGCCGAAGGCATCGATGCGCTCTCCTCCGCCGCGGACGAGATCCGCGCATTCCTGGTTCTCGTCCAGAAGATCTCGCGTCAGTCCAAGCTGCTCGCGCTCAACGCAGCGATGGAAGCAGCGCGGGCGGGAGAGCACGGTCACGGCTTTGCCGTCGTCGCCACCGAGGTTCGGCGTCTCGCCAGCAGCTCTGCGGAGGCGGCGCAACGAACGACCTCTCTCGTGCAGGAGATGCTCGACAGCATCAAGATCTCGCGCGAGTCTACTGCCCGGACGGTCTCGACGGTCGAACAGGTCCTACAGTCGACGCAGGCCGGGCGTCATGCGCTCGCACGAGTAGAGGAAGGCGCGGTCGAGGGAGAAGATCTGAGTGGCCGTATGGCGAAAGCTGTACACGAATCGGGCGAGCTGATCACGGGCATGACGCAGCGACTATCGAGTCTCTCGCAGGGAACGGCGGCGTTCTCACGCGCCATCCAGCACGTCGCTGCATCGAGCGAGGAACAGAGCAACAACATCGGCGAGATCGCGACGGCTGCGACGGCCCTCACCGAAGCCTCGGCGCGAATCTCTCAGCTGGCCAGCACGTTCAAGCTCGGCGGCAGCTGACCCCTGGCATCTGCGGGCGCTCCGACCGGCTGAACTTGAAACGCATCGGCAGCAGGCGCGCGCCCTGAGCGTCGGCGACCGCGAATCGACCGCCCTCGTAGGCAGCCGCGGAGCCGAATCGTCCGTCCTTCGCCAGTGCGTAAAACTGCAGATCGAATAACGGGCGTCCCTGCGCATTGAGCAGGCGTCGCTCGGTAAGCGCAATGACGCGATCGATCGTCCGCATGCAAGCCTCGTCCGGTGAAAGGCCCTGTCGCATGAACTCTACGATGAGGAATGCGCCGCAGGCCTTGATGTTCGCTTCGCCGCGGCCCGTAGAGCCCGCGGCTCCGACGGTGTTGTCACAGTACTGACCCGCGCCGATGATGGGTGAATCACCCACTCTTCCCGGCAGCTTCCAGGACAGCCCGCTCGTCGTCGTCACGGACGACATGTCCCCGGCCGCGTTCACCGCATTCATGTTGATCGTTCCGGTGGTGAACTTCACGTGCAACGGATCATCGAATGGGATGCTGGCCGTCGAAGGCGGCAGTACACTGTCGCTCCGCGCATCCAGCCAGTTGTCCGCCGGGTTGAGGCACGCCTTCCAGCGCAGCCAATCCTGCCTGCTCTTCTCGGTGAGCAGAACCTGCTCCTTGAATCCCATCTCCAGGGCAAACTTCTTCGCGCCCGCGCCTACGAGCATGATGTGATCCGTGTAATCCATGACGGCCTTGGCAACGAGAGACGGCGTCGCGATGTCCTCGAGCGCGCCGACCGCGCCGGCACGCTTGGTCGGCCCGTGCATACAGGATGCATCGAGCTGTACGACGCCCGCTTCATTTGGAAGTCCGCCCAGGCCGACCGACTGATCCTCGGGATCGAGCTCCTGGATGTTGACGCCGGCGATGATCGCATCGAGGGTGTCCGCATTCTGGTGCGTGATCATGTCGTAGGCGCGGGCGACACCGCGAATGCCGTTCGCCGAGGAGATGACGACGGGCTGCCCCGCCGAGCGGGCGGGCAGAATAGTAGCGCCCGATTCGCGCAGAACGTCTGCTCTCGCGCTGCGATCAAGTGTGAGGGATGCCGCCGCGGCGGCGCCGACGCCGAAGAACTTCCGTCTCGAGATTTCCATTTTGCTCCTGTTAGTGCCCCGCACTGGACGGGCGCGTGCCTTCAATAAGGTATGGGTCGAGTATAGCTTCCCGCTACGCATGAAGTCCGCCCATCCATCCAGACTGAGAACGCTGCGACTCGAAGCCGCCGGCGCTCCGCAAGTCGATCTCTCCGGACCGGCTAGGCGCGAGCACGACCTGCTTGGAGAGCGGGATGTTCCGGCGACCGCGCTGTATGGGATTCAGACGCTTCGGGCGATAGAGAACTTCGCGATCTCGGGAATTCGGTTGTGCGAATTCCCCAGTCTCATCTCCGCGCTCGCCACGGTGAAGGAGGCGGCGGCTCGGGCCAATCACGACATGAATCTCCTGGACCGTGAGACAATGGACGCGATCTGCCTGGCTTCGGGCGAGATCAGGGAAGGATTGCACCACGGACATTTCTGCGTCGACATGATTCAGGGTGGCGCCGGCACCTCCACCAACATGAATGCCAACGAGGTCATTGCGAACCGCGCCCTGGAGATTCTCGGGAAGGAGCGTGGCCAGTACGACGTCGTTCACCCGAACAACCACGTCAATCTCAGCCAGTCGACAAACGACGTGTATCCCACGGCGGTGAAGCTCGCGCTTCACACGACGATCGGCGACCTGCAGCTGGGAATGGTCGCCCTCGCCGCGGCGTTTCTCCACAAGGGCGAGGAGTTCGGCAGTTACATCAAGATGGGCCGCACGCAGCTCCAGGACGCCGTGCCGATGACGCTCGGCCAGGAGTTCAACGCATTCGCGCATACAATTCTCGAGGACGTCGATCGCCTGGGCGAAGCGCAGGCGCTGATTCGCGAGATCAACATGGGTGCCACGGCGATTGGCACGGGCATCAACGCGCCGCCCGGCTACGCCGAGAGCGTCCGCAAGCATCTCGAGCACCTCACCGGGCTTCCATTGATCACCGCGCCCGATCTGGTCGAAGCGACGGCGGACACGGGCGCCTTCGTCCAGCTTTCCGGCGTGCTCAAGCGGTGCGCCGTCAAGCTCTCGAAGATCTGCAACGATCTTAGATTGCTCAGCTCCGGTCCGCGAGCGGGATTCGGCGAGATAAATCTGCCGCCAATGCAGCCCGGGTCTTCGATCATGCCTGGCAAAGTGAATCCCGTGATACCCGAGATGGTGAATCAGGTCTGCTTCGACATCATCGGTGGCGATGTGACAGTGACGATGGCGGCGGAAGCAGGCCAGCTCCAGCTCAACGTGTTCGAGCCGATCATCGCGTTTCGGCTGCTTGGCGGGATGACGAACCTCACCCGCGCGTGCAAAATTCTCCAGGACCGCTGCGTCGAAGGGATCACGGCCAACCGCGAAAGGATGCAGATGTTCGTGGAGCAATCCGTCGGCGTTATAACCGCGCTCGTTCCGGTGCTCGGCTATGAGACGACGACCGACATCGCCAGAGACGCGCTCGAAACCGGGCGCGATGTCTACGATCTGGTGTGCGAGCGCGGCCTGATGACGCGCGAACAGCTCGACCGTCTGCTCAACCCTGCATCGATGACTGCGCCCAGAGACGCCGGGTAGTGGTTCTTGGCCTCCCACAACCAACCGTTGAGGGTTAGTTTGTACGTGCTTCAGCCTAAGCACTCCGCACGGTGTTTCACCCGGCGAAGGTGAGACGCTTCCATCACGACGAGAACAGGATTCCCTTCGCATGAAAGGCTCTGACCGCCTCCGGCGGCTTGCATCCTACGCGTTGTTCGCCGCGTTCGCCATCGCGGCCGTTTCCTGCAACGAAGCACATCCGAACTCCACGCTCACGCCCCATTCAGATTTCGGGCGCGAGATCGATTTTCTCTGGGACCGTCTGCTCCTTCTCGGCACCGTCGTCTTCATACTGGTGGAAGGCGTTCTCATCTTCGTCGTGTTCAAGTACCGGCGGAGAGACAATCAGGCGACGCCGCCACAGACTCATGGCAGCACCAAGCTCGAGATCACCTGGACGCTGATACCGGCGGTAATTCTGGTGTTCATCGCGGTGCCGACGGTTCGTACGATTTTCATAACGCAGGCTCAGGCCGCTCCGGGCTCGCTCAACATTGACGTCACGGGACACCAGTGGTGGTGGGAATTCAGGTATCCCGAATACGGCGTCACGACGGCGAACGAGATTTATCTGCCGGCCGGCCGTACGGTGAACTTCCGCCTCAGATCGGCGGACGTCATTCATTCATTCTGGACGCCGCAGCTCGGCGGAAAGCGCGACGTCGTGACCAATCGCACCAATTACATCTGGTACACGCCCGATAGCTCGACGGCCAGCAACGTCTGGAATGGGTTCTGTGTCGAGTACTGCGGCGCCTCGCACGCCAACATGCGTTTCAGGGTTTTCACAGTCACTCCGCAACAGTTCGAGTCGTGGGTGGCTGGTCAGAAGTCGCCGGCGCGTTTCGGCGCGGTAGCACCGGCCGCTCCCGCTGGTGGGCCGCCACCACTCGAGGCTCCGGCAGTCACAACCCAGGGTGGTGGAAACTCTCCAACGCCGGCCGCACAGGCGGCCGCTCGAAGCATCGCGCGAAACAGCTCCGGCACCGGACCAGCGGGCGGGACGCAGCCGGCGATTCCGCGCAGTCAGAACCCGGCCGCGAATCCGGGCGCGCGCGGCGACGCGGCTGCTCCCGCCACTGCCAGTTTTACATCGGCACAGGGAGGACTTCCGAGCGGTTACATCTTCCCTCGTCAGCAGATTCCCGATTATGCGGTGCCCCACGCTCCTATTCCGGCGGATCTGAAATTCACGGCGGGACTCACGGGCAACGCCGGGCGCGGGTTGAAGATCTTCTCCGGCGCCGCGTGCATCGGCTGTCACTCGATCGCCGGAAATCCCTCGGCGATGGGCGTCACCGGCCCGAATCTCACGCACGTCGGCTCGCGCAGCACGATCGCCGCTGGGCGTTTCCCGAACACGGCGGCGTATCTCGCGCTCTGGATCAAGAACGCCCGCGCGATGAAGCCCGAAGTGATCATGCCGACGCTGGGGCTCAACGAGTATGATCCTGTTCTCAAAGCGAAAGTCACCTCAGCGACCGGCGGACTCACCGATCAGCAGATCGCCGACATCGTCGCTTATCTAAGCGTACTGAAATAACCGGAGACAAGACTTGGCAACGACTGTAATATCGACCCCGGCCTACGGCGGCGAATACTCGGGGGAGCAGAGCGTACTGTGGAGCTGGCTCACCACCGTAGACCATAAGCGCATCGGCGTCCTGTATCTCTACACGGCGCTCGGCTTCTTCATCTGGGGCGGACTCGAAGCGGTTATCATCCGCGCGCAGCTCGGCGCGCCCAATCAACACATCGTCTCCGCCGAGTTCTACAATCAGCTCTTCACGATGCACGGGACGACCATGATCTTCCTCGCGATCATGCCGCTCTCGGCAGCGTTCTTCAATTTCCTGATTCCGCTCCAGATCGGAGCGCGCGACGTCGCCTTCCCGCGTCTGAACGCGTTCAGCTACTGGGTCTATCTGTTCGGCGGCCTGTTCATCTCGATTCCGATTCTGTTTGCTGTCGCTCCGAACGGCGGATGGTTCGGCTATGCGCCGCTTACCATCAAGGCATATTCGCCGGGAATCAACATCGATTTCTGGGTAATCGGTCTCCAGATCCTCGGCATCTCGTCCCTGGCGGCGGCGTTCAACTTTCTTACCACGATCATCAATCTGCGCGCACCGGGCATGACGCTGATGCGGATGCCGATGTTCACCTGGATGGCCTTCATCGTTCAGGTTTTGCTGGTGTTGGCGTTCCCGGTCATCACGATAGCGCTGGTATTCCTGCTGCTCGATCGCTTTTTCGGAACCAATTTCTACAACACGGTGAGCGCGGGCGCGGATCCGCTGCTGTGGCAGCATCTGTTCTGGATCTTTGGGCATCCCGAGGTCTACATCCTGGTTCTGCCCGCATTCGGACTCGTGTCCGAAGTGTTGCCCACCTACTCGAAGAAGCCGCTATTCGGCTATCCGGTGATGGTGTACTCGGGAATCCTCATCGCGGTGCTCGGCTTCGGTGTCTGGGCTCACCACATGTTCGCCGTGGGCATGGGACCGATCGCGGATACGTTCTTCGGATTAACCACAATGCTGATTGCCATCCCGACCGGCGTGAAGATCTTCAACTGGATCGCGACGATGGCGCAGGGGTCGATTCGCTACACGACCGCGATGATGTTCGGCATCGCGCTCGTGGCGCTGTTCACGATCGGCGGAATCTCGGGAATCATGCACGCATCGCCGCCGGCCGACCTTCAGCAGACCGACACCTACTTCATCGTCGCGCACTTCCACTACGTGCTCGTCGGCGGATCGATCATGGGAATCTTCGCCGGCATCTATCATTACTTTCCGAAAATCACCGGACGGATGCTCAATGAGAGGCTGGGCCAGATCCACTTCTGGCTCACCTTCATCGCGATGAACCTGACCTTCTTCCCCATGCATTTCTCGGGAATGCTCGGCATGCCGCGCCGCATCTACACGTACGACTCCGGCCAGGGTTGGGAGGTTTTCAACGCGATGTCGACAATCGGCGCCATGATCTGGCCAATAGCTACGCTCTTTTTCGTCTACAACTTCTTCAAGAGCCGGAAGAGCGGTGAGATCGCGGGGCCGAATCCGTGGGGCGCGGGCACTCTCGAGTGGACAATCCCCAGCCCGCCGCCCGAATACAACTTCGCAAAGATTCCAACGGTGACCAGTCGATATCCGATCTGGGAAGGAAAGGAAGTGGACAAGGAGGACGCGCGCATCAACTCGCAGGAGGGTAAGACTCCTGCGGACCTGAGCATCATCATGCCGTACAACACGATCAAGCCGCTGTTCGTCGCGGCCGGGCTCGTGATCATGTTTTGCGGCCTCATCTCCAGCCACGCCCTGATCGCGGTCGGCGCGGCAGTGATGGTCTTCTCACTTTACAGCTGGCTCTTGAGCCCGCTCGAGCCGGAGCACCACTAGACAATGTCAGCGCCCGCAACGCACGCACCAGCGCCGCACCCACACCATTACACGACGCTTGGCCTCGATAACCGGAAGGTTGCCATCTGGGCCTTCATCGGCTCGGAGTGCATGCTCTTCGTCTCGCTCATCTCCACCTACCTCATTTACAAGGGACGAAGTGTCGTAGGACCACTCCCGCACGAGGCGTGGACGGATCCGGCGACGGGCCACGCGCTCAAGCCGATTCTGAATATCCCGGTGACTTCGGCGTCGACCTTCGTGCTCCTAATGTCATCCCTGTTCATGGTGCTCGCTCTCGCGGCGGTCCAGAACAAGAATCTGCCCAAGCGTACTCGCGGGGAGCGAATCCTTGGCTCGTCCAAGCTCTGGCTCCTCATGACGGCCATCGCAGGAACGACCTTCCTCGGGTTTCAGGCGTTCGAGTTCACGTCATTCGTGCACGAAGGACTCACTATCCGCACGAATCTGTTCGGCTCGTCGTTCTTCACGCTCACGGGATTCCACGGAGCGCACGTGACGGCGGGCGTGCTCTGGCTCGTGACGCTGCTTGCCATAGACTACCGGCGCGGGCTGGGCCCGCGTGACGCGCTGCTCGTTGACATCGCGGCGCTGTACTGGCACTTCGTCGACGTCGTGTGGATCGCGATCTTTACTCTCGTTTACCTCATCAAATAACGGCGGAACGATGGATTCTCACGCCAACATGACCGATCTTCCGGATACCGCCGAGTCGGAAGCACACGCCCCACACGGCGAAGAGCACTCGCATCCGACGTGGTCGACGTACTGGAAGGTCGCGCTCATCCTCACGCTCATCACCGTGGGCGAGGTGTGGGCTTACTACATCCCGTCGTTCGTAGCCGGCCGCGCGTTCGTCCCGACGCTGCTGATACTATCCGCCGTCAAGTTCGCGATCGTGGTGATGTTTTACATGCATCTCAAGTACGACCACCGGCTGTTCCGGGTGCTGTTCACCGGCCCGCTGCTGATCGCGTCGCTCACGCTGCTAGCGCTGATGTTCCTGTTCGGACATCTCTACGTCAAGATCATGTAGATGCTGGTCCTGGCGCTGCTGCATCCCATCGTCGATCTCAGCTGGTCGCAATGGTCGATTCACCCGAGTACTATCACCGGCATCGCAGCGCTGGGCGCGCTTTATCTGTGGGCGGCGAAGCACTTCCACCGCGACCCCACTCCAGGTCAGAAGCTCTACTTTTTGTCGGGCCTGCTGCTCATGTTCGCAACGCTGAACGGCCCGCTTCACGACCTGAGCGACGACTATCTATTCAGCGCGCACATGGTGCAGCATCTGCTCCTCACGCTGGCGATTCCCCCGCTCCTGCTGGCAGGCGTGCCGGGCTGGATGATTCGGCGGCCCCTCGCGAACCGCTTTATCTCGCCCGCCGCGGGTTTTTTCACCCGCGCTCCAATCGCATTCACCACGTTCAATCTCGTGATCGCCGGATGGCATCTGCCGCCGCTCTACAACGCGGCAATGGCGCACCACGGCATCCATATCTTCGAGCACCTCACGTTCATGGTCGCTGCCGTGCTCATGTGGTGGCCGCTTATGAGCCAGCTGCCCGAGCTTCCGCGGCTCGCTTATCCGGGACAGATGCTCTACAGCTTTTTGATGAGCATCCCAATGTCGATCATTGCCGTCTACATAGCGATGTCCGACCATGTGCTGTATCCGGCTTATGCGGCCGCTCCGCGCGTGCTGCCGCTCTCACCGCTCGAGGATCAGCTCCTTGGCGCCCTCATAATGTGGATTCCGGGCGGGCTGATCTTCGTCGTCATCATGACGGTGGTGTTCTTCAAATGGAACGCCCGGGGCGAGGACTCGACCGCGGGCGCACAGGTGGACTGGAAGCCTTCGACCGCTTAGTCGTCGGTCCCCTCGAGCGCGTTCCTCAGATGGCCACTCAGCAGGGGATGCGTTCGCCAGAGATATCCCAGCATCAAACCCGCGGCGATGATATTCGCGATGAAGATCTGCGCCCATGCGAGGCGACCGAGGGCACTATGCGCGAACGCGGCGGCAATCATGTAGAAGCCCATCGTCATGATCACCAGCGCGACGAGCAGGCCGGCTAGAATCCCCGGCGTTCGCGCGGCTTGATGCACGATGACGGTGAGGAGCACTCCGACCAGAATGAAGGCGGCATAGTGAAAGACCGTATAAACGGCTACGTGCGCGAACATCGTGTCGGGCATCGACGCTTTTCCCAGCACGCTTATCAATCCCTGGCCCAGAAAATTGGGAGTGTACAGCGGGTGGCCGCCGATCATGTCGACGATCAGAAACCAAACCGCGATCGCCGTGGCGCCGATGAAGCCAGTGATCACGCCCTCGAGCAGATAATTATGGTGCCGCTCAGCCATTCGTACTCCTGATGCGGTTGGATTCCGGTTGCTTCGGGGAAATTACCCTGCTCACGGATATATTCCTAGCGATCGCTGACGCATGATCGGCGGCAATGAAGCGCGGGCGATGGCACCCTTCTCGCCATTGAGCAAGGCTGTTCTCGAGTTCAAATCGCAATCGAAAAAGGGATAGATGTTTTCTCGTAAGATCCAGATCGCCATGCTGCTGGCGCTGACGATTTGTGGTGCCACTCCAACAATCGTCGAAGCACAGACAAGAAAAAGAGCCACAACCACGCGCCGCCGCGCGAAAAGGCCGAAGGCGCCGGCCGTGCCGGTTGTCCGGTACAGCGCGCCGAGGAGCTCCGCCGACGTCGCGTCGACTCTGGCCGGCCTCACAGGACGCACGCGGGGTGGAACGTGGGGAGCAATGGTGATTTCCCTCACGCGCGGCGACACTCTCTACGCCCTGAACGCGGGCGAAGAGATGATGCCCGCTTCGACGATGAAGCTCTTTACGAGCGCCATCGCGTTTGAAAACTTCGGCCCCAATTATCACTTCAGCACCGATGCGCTGCGCGACGCAGCGGTGGGTCCCGACGGAACGCTCAATGGCAATCTCTATATCCGGGGCGATGGCGACCCCGCCCTCTCGGGGAAATTTCTACCCGGCGGCGCCTCGGCACCGATGAATCGCCTCGCGGATCTGGTCGCTCAACAGGGGATCAAGCACGTCACCGGCAGCGTCATCGGCGATGCGACCGGGTTCGATGACCAGAAAATTCCGGATGGCTGGCTGACGCGTTATCTCCAGGCCTCCTATGCGGCGCGCGTCTCGGCGCTCTCGCTGAACGAAAACCTGATCGCAGTTGCTGTAACTCCGACCGCCGCCGGGAACCCGGCGATGGTGTCGCTCGAGCCGTCGACAAGCGCGATTCCGCTCGTCTCCAACGTCCGCACGGTTCCCGGCACGGGAGCGAGACTGAGTTTCAGAAAGTTGGGCAATGGAACTATCCAGGCGAACGGTTCGATCGGCACGCGCGCAGGCACCCGCAAGTACGTTTACATCGTCGAGGACCCCCCAAGCTTCGCGACGGGCGCTTTCATCAACGCACTCATCTCACGTGGCGTGAAAGTCGACGGCGGAATCAAGCTTGGCAAAACTCCGCCGACCGCAGCCAAGGTCGCCAGTCTCCAGTCTCCTGCTCTCGCTACGATGATCGCCGCGATGAACCGGGAAAGCATCAATCACTACGCGGAGCTCCTTTTCAGGGATGCGGCCCGCGGTCCAACACGTAGTACAGTGGGCAGCGTCCAGAACGCGAGCTCAGTGCTCGATAGATTCTTCGCGACCAAGGTCGGCGTGGACACCACTCGACTCGTTTTCGCCGACGGCAGCGGACTATCGACGCTGGACCGCGTGACCCCGCGGGCCCAGGTACAGCTCCTTAGCTACGCCCACCGCGCGTCGTGGGGACCCTGGCTCCACTCATCCCTCCCAGTGGCGGGAAATTCGGAGCTCCTCAAGCGTCGGATGAGAAACACACCGGCCGAAGGAAATCTTCACGCCAAGACTGGCACCACGAACGACGTCATCGCACTCGCCGGCTACGTCACGGCGGTAAATGGAGAAGTACTGGCTTTCTCCTTTCTTTACAACGGAAGGGACCGGTGGACTGCCAAATCAATGATCGACGTCATGAGCGAGAGCCTGGCGAGTTTTGCTAGGTAACTCGTTGGAAGACATACGCTTAGCTTGAAACTGATTCGCTCAGCCGTGGCATTATTCCTGCACCCATTGTGGGGCTAATCGCGGACTCACCGCGTGAGGTGATAGAGCGCCATGGCATACCGAACTTTTGTAGACCGGAACGGGGCGTACTGGCAGGTGTGGGATTCTCAACCCACTCGGATGGAGCGCCGAGTGACCCCCGCAGATCGCCGCAACATGAAGCGCTTCCCCTGGAAGGGTGCTGAGCGGCGAAGCGGAGTCGATCGCCGCACGGTCAGCCAACGAAGAATCACCCTGGCCGAAGGTTATGGCAGGGGATGGCTCACCTTCGAATCTCTCATCGAAAAGCGTCGGCTGATTCCGATCCCTGCCGACTGGGATAGCGCTACCCAGGAAGGTCTGCGACTACTTTGCGGAAAGGCGAAGCTCGTCGCCAAGGCAGAGGGCGGATCCAGCGTCGCCTGATTCGGCGACGGGCGACACTTTAAATCGCCGGCAGCTTCCAGTCTGCTCGCAGCGCCGAGTAGTCGTGGGCAGTGAGCTGAACGAGAAGCGGACGCCTTTTCGGATCGAGCCAGACGACCAAAGCGCGGAGCTTCGCCTCGTCAAACGCCGTACAGCCGGCAGTTTGCGAATCCGGGCCCGTCCAGATGTGGAGGAAGATGCACGATCCGCGGCCCTTCAGCGGGGGCGTCGCGTTGTATCCGACGATCACGCCGATCTTGTATTGCTGGACTTCACTCATGTGCTCGGCGCTGTTCCAATCGACGAGCGGGACCGATGCCTTGTCAACCACGGTGTTGTAGTGCGCTGAAGCGGTATCGTCGACGCAATCGGTGGTGGGCAGGAGCTGCACGTACGGCAGCTTCACGTTCCGCATCGAATCGCGCGGTCCGAAGCCGAATGCCGTATCGAGCTGAAAAACTCCGGCCGGCGCCTTGCCATCGCCTTCGTGCTTGTGCGGTCCCTCCGCAGATATGTCGTCGAATCCGACCCCCCAGGCTATTCCCGTCCGACCGACGACGACGGGAATGGGAGATTCCAGCGGATGCCAGGCAGAAGTGGGGTTTGATCGCTCGAACCGTTGCATGGTCCCCGTTGTGGATGTCCAGCTCGACGTCGTCACCACCACGAGCTGCTCCGCGATATCGATCCGTCCGGGTGCGACGATGCGCGTCATATCCTGCGAGGTTGGCGACTGGTATGACCGACAGCCGAGGAGAAAAACGGCTGCGATGATGGAAGGCTTCACGCTATTCCGGTGAATCATTTGCCCCGCGAGTTGGACAGTTTCGCATTGGAGGTGCTACAATAACGGCATGCCGAACATGAGCTCGCCCGAGTTCGCCTCATACGTCCTGCAGATTCTGGTGTCGGCGTTTCTCGCAATCCTGTTCCTGCAATCTGGTCTCGACAAGGTCGTGGATCGGCGGGGAAATCGCGAGTACCTCCAGGCGCATTTTGCAAAGAGCCCGTTGGCCGGCACCGTCGGGCCGATGTTCGTGGTGATCACTATCCTCGAGGTCGCCGCCGGCGCGCTGAGCGGGGTGGGATGCGCGTTGCTCATACTTCATCATGATCCATCCGTTGCGTTCCTCGGCGCGGTGGTCGGGGGGATAAATCTCTGCGCGCTTTTTTTCGGGCAGCGCGTGGCCAAGGACTACGCCGGCGCGGCGGCACTGGTGCCGTACTTTCTGCTCGCGCTGGCGGCGATATACGTTTTGGCCGAACACTGATTGGCGCACGACAGTTAGTCTTGCGCTTCATACCAGCAAAAAAAAAGGACGTCCGGTTGGACGTCCCTTTATACTTTGGCGCATTGACGCGATTACTCGCCCAACGCCGCATCCGGCGCAGCGAATCCGTACTTCGCGGGGTCCTTCGAGATGCGTCCAGCCGCGATCATCATCGGCACGTAGTCCTGGGTCTCCCGGGGCAGCCGACTCGAAATACGGTAGTAGTCGGCGTCCGTACCCTTCTCGCTCCCGGTGACCTCGCGCATTATGCGACCCACGCGATTCTCGCCGGTGTTGTACGCCGCCGCGGCGAGATACCACGAGCCGAAGCGATCGTGAAGGTCGGACAGATATGAGAGCGCGGCGTCCGTCGCCTTGTCCGGGTGATTGCGCTCGTCAATTTTCTTGTTGACCGTAAGCCCGTAACGCTTGCCCGTCTCACTTATGAATTGCCACAAGCCACCCGCCTTCGCAGGTGACTGCGCCTTCGGATTGAAGCCGGACTCGATCATCGCGAGATAGATCAGGTCCTGCGGCATGTCCCGCTCAGTAAGCTTGGCGGAGATCATCGGCTCGTACTCGGATTTTCGATCGAGCCACAATGAGAAGCGCGACTTAACCCTGGCATCCGTGCTGAATAGCGTGGTCCAGGAGTCCACCCGGGCGTTGTCCATGTTGGCGAGATCCCAGCCCACTGACGAGCTGGAGCTCCCCGCAGCGGGAACCACGGTAGGCAGTGAATTGCCCAAAGCGGTCTGGACTGAATTCAGATCCGAGCGCACACGCGGAATGGTGAAAACGGCTGCGAGCAACGTCATGCCCGCGAGGCCCACGTTCCGAGTCAGGCCGGACTTGAGAAGCGCATTGGCGTGTCTCACAGGTCCCTCCTTTTGCTTGGAATCGGCGCTTGGGTGGGTTGGTCAGCTGCCTCAAAAAGGCGGGCAACAACGAATCCCAACAGCTTGGACCGACAAGTGTTTGTCTAACCTGAAATCTATTCGGTCAAGGCCAAAAATGGAAGGGCCCAGGTGGACCGGCTTTAGCCCGTAAGCCCTTGCTAATCCAAGGCTTAGGTGACCTCAGCAGTAAGGGGGAAAGGCTATCCGCCTTCCTACTTCAGCGCCCGGATCATCACGCCACGCTTGCCAAGCTCTGCGATGTATTTCTCCGCCGGGATCGCCTCGTCCGGGGTGAACACACCAGACTTTCCGATCTCCCCGCGCGCCTGCATCTGCCCGGTGATCGAGAGCGAGTAGCCGGTCGAGCGCTCCATCGCGCTGATGTCGGTTTTCTCGTCGTAATAGTCCACCAGCTCCCATCCGATTTTCTTTTTCTTCCCGCCCTCGGTGCCTTCCGCGACAACGCGCAGGGCCACGAGATCCCGGCCATCCGGCTTCGTAAGTCGTGGGCCCATCGCTGCGACGACCAGATCGCGCGGAACGACCTTTACTCCCTTCACGTCCACCGGATTGAGCTCGAGTAGTCCGAGCTCGCGAACGGCTTCCATGATCTTCGCGTGTCCAGGGTAGCGCAGCGTCTTGTACTCCATCGTCGGAATCTTGCCTTCGTAGCGGAACGCCATCGTCGAAAGCCCCCCGGCGGTGTGGAATCCCTCCAGTTCGCCCAACGATCCTTCGAAGTGAACCGGCTCGATCTCTGACAGCGCGGTGACCTGTGTGCGCTTCCCTCCGCGCAGCACCCATGACAGCGTCGTGTAGTAGTCGAGCACACCCTCCAGCGAATACACGATCTGATAGTTGAGCGGCGGCTCCGGATGCTGCGGGAGACCGCCGACGAAAATTCTCACACTCTCCACCGTATCGAGCTGCTCGATTGCGTGCTCGGCGAGGATATTCACCATGCCCGGTGCGAGCCCACAGTCGGGAATGACGGTGATCTTTTTCTTTTTGGCTTCAGCGTCGAGCGTCTTCTGCTTGAAGACAATCTCGGTGTTTCCCCCGAGATCGGCGAAATGAACCCCCGCCTGGACAGCGAGCGCCGCAAGGTCGTAGTTGAAGTAGTATGGAATCGCGCTCATCACCGCGTCGGCTTGGCGCATCAGCGCGAGCACGGCCTCCTTGTCGCGCACATCGAGGGTCGTAAAGATGAGGCGCTTGCCCGAGTACGGCGCCAAAAACGGGGCGAGATGTCCGGTATGCAGGTCGGCGAGACGGACTTCCGTTACCTCAGGATTCTGCAGCAAATCATACGCGCAAGCGGAGCCCTGCAGGCCCGCGCCAAGAACTAACATCCGCATTACTTGTGTTTCTCCGAGTTTTGACTGGACTTGCTCTTGCAATTTATGTTCGTGACGCACTTCCCGTTACCCCGCGACAGCGAGTGAAATCGTGATTGCACAAGTGGATGCGGAAGCCTGGCGCTCGCACTTGCTCGATCGGCCGGAACAGATCAAGCGCCTTCTGGAAAACACGCATCGAATTGCAGTGCTCGGCATCAAACCGGACCCCGATCAGCCCGCGCACTACGTCCCCGACCATGCAAAAAGTGTCGGTTACGACATCGTACCAGTGCCTGTTTACTATCCGGATGCGACGGAGCTTCTTGGCGAGAAGGTGTACCGTCGGCTTGTCGACATTCCCGGTGAGATCGACATGGTAAACGTGTTTCGACGGCCCAAAGACATTCCGCAACACGTCGATGACATCATCGCAAAGAAGCCGAAGTCTGTCTGGCTTCAGCTCGGCATCACCAACGACGAGGCTGCCGAGAAGTTTGCGCGAGCGGGCATCGACGTTGTGCAGGATCGCTGTCTTCTCGTGGAGCTGCGCAGGATCGGCCGATAACAGCAACTGCAACTAAAAACGACGCCCCGGGGGAGTTATTTGTAGTTCAGACCCGGATTACCACGCAACAGTATAGACCACGGGCTCGACGCTCATCTCGTTCGGATCCGGCTTGCTCCGCGGCGCCAGCGCAATGATGTAGCGGCCGCCCGCCGTGGCAGCGAGCGCGACGCCCGCGCCTACGACGCGCGGCGCTGCCTTCGCCGCCCCACCCGCCGTGGTTTCGACGAGCGTGATCACCCCGCGCTCGCTCTGCACGTTGAAGGTCTGATTTCCGTGCTGAACCTGGATCGGTGGCGCGTTGCTCAGATCGACCGGTACCGATCGATCGAGCGTCGGACCAGGCGTGAGCTTCAGATCTGCGAGGCTCGTATTCCCGGGCAGCGTGCCGTGCAGGGCGCCCGTCACGGGATCGAGCGCCGACCACGTCTGGCTCGGCTCGTTGTCCACCGCGCGTTGCGGGTTGTTGCCAAGTGCGAGGGTAGACCCATCGGTGGTCCAGCGAACGCGCCAACCACGGGCGACAGGAAACAGCCTGGGCGCCGCGCTATCGATGGCGCCGGTCAGCCGAGGGTTGTCGGGGATGCGTATCACGCCGGCTTGGGCGACGGCGCGGG
Source organism: Gemmatimonadales bacterium (assembly GCA_038322455.1). Lineage (GTDB taxonomy): Bacteria > Gemmatimonadota > Gemmatimonadetes > Gemmatimonadales > Gemmatimonadaceae > UBA4720. The sequence continues at coordinate 24,348 of JBBQFZ010000009.1, forward strand.
ACATGGACATCCCGCTCGACGCGAACGATCCCGCGCGAAGTGTGGCGGTGTCAATCGAAGTCCGTCGCGCCACATTTGTCATGAGGTCGGTTCCGGTGCCCTCACCGCCCACCACCGTGTAGGCGCGTCCGAAGGCGATCGACTTCCAATCGGGTGACGGCGCGACATCCCAGACGCTGTCCATCTGCGTCTGATAGCCCCGCGCTTCGTCGCCGAAGAAAAAGCCATTCGGCACGGGCTCGTTCTCCACGCCGCCAGGATCCGCTATCACGAGAACGGATTTCCTGTCGGGCGAAAATTCCCAAAGTACGCGCTCCGCCATTCCGTGCGAGCCGCGATTGACGGAGACGACGGTTACGACAGGCGCCGCGTGCGTCGTGTCGGCGGTGCTCGTTTTCTTCGAGGAGTCAACCCCGCAGGCGCCGAGCGCGAGTAGCGACAAGACGGCAAGGTTGAGCGGAGCGCGACGAGCGCTGGTGTAGTGGGTCATGATTGTGTGGGAGGAGCTTTGTCGGCAGGCTTCAGAGCCCACCGGGAGTTAATCAGGCACACACCAGATTACGTCCGCCGGCCTTCGCGCGGTAGAGCGCGCGGTCCGCGCAGTCGAGAAGATCTTCCGCCGTCTCGACGCGGGGCTCGGGGAAATCGGCGACTCCAATGCTCACGGTGAGGCGAATCGGAGCGCCCTTCCCGATTTCAAATGGATGCGCCTGGATCTTGTCGCGAAGTCTCTCGGCGAACGCGATGGCGCCTACTTCACCGGTCTCGGGAACGGCGATGACGAACTCGTCCCCGCCATAGCGGGCTACCGCGTCGACGCTGCGCGCGGTGCGCGCGAGTATCAGGGCGACTTCCACAAGCACCTGATCGCCGGCGAGATGGCCGTAGGTGTCGTTCACTGACTTGAACTGGTCGACGTCGATCATGAGGATGCTCAAAGGAGCGTTGTAGCGGCGCACGCGCTCGACTTCGGTTCCGAGCTGGGTGAGGAGGGCGCGGCGATTCAACAGCTGCGTGAGCGGATCGGTGCGGGCGAGCGCCTCGAGCCGGATGTTGTCGGCTTGGGTCACTTCAACCATGTGTGCGCGGCGCATGGCGTTCATAGCGCTCTTCACCACCGTCTCGGCGAAATCGACATCGGCGTCGTTGAGCGACGCCTTGTCCGCTGTTCTGCGGAGAAGGAACACTCCGGTGCGATCGAGATCGAGCTGGAATGGAAGAGCAATGATGGAGCGGACGGAGATGACGCTGCCGTCCTTTTCCCAAGCTTCGCGCAGGTCCCTGTATGCGTCCGAATGCCAGATATCGGGGATAAGCACGGGCTTCTCACTGGCGAGCGCCGCCTCGATCTCCGGATACTTATCGAGCTCGACCTGGAGATTTTCCAGCTGAGGATCTTCGTGGGCCGAGGCGACCGTACCGTGACTGTCCCCGCACTTGGCGAAGATCACGGATGAGTGGCTCAGGTTGAGAGCGCGGGCGAGGCGTCTCGCCAGCATGTGGAACAGCTCTCCCATCGAGAGCGAGCCCATGACGTCGTGCAGGATGTCGACGAGCGCCCCACGCGCGGCCGCTTCCTCGAGCAGGCGCTGCACTTCGCCTTCGGACCTGACAAGCGCCGAACGCAGCTTCTCCAATTCCTCGGTTTGAGCGGAACCGCTCGCAGGCTTGGTCATCATTCGTCGGTGAGGGCTTCGACCTGCTCGGTATCGCTGGCGGGCGCGCCATTTTCAGCGTCTTCCCCCTCGTCTTCTGGAACGACTCGAGCGACGGCAGTAACGACATCTCCTTCGTCCAAATTGACGAGCTTTACCCCCTGCGCGATACGCCCAGTGACCCTCACCTGGGAGACGGAGGAACGGATGATTACACCATGTTTTGTGATAATCATGATCTCGTCCGCCGGCAGAACCTCCATCAGGGCAACGACATCGCCCGTTTTCTCGGTCCGGTTGACGGTGATGATTCCCTTCCCGCCACGCTTCTGGACGCGGTAATCGTCGATGTTCGAGCACTTTCCGAGGCCCTTCTCCGTGACCACGAGGAGGGTCGCATCGCGTTTGATGACCACCATTCCGATGACGGAATCGCCCTCACGCAGCTCCACTCCTTTGACGCCTGTGGTGTCGCGGCCCATCTCGCGCACGTCCATCTCGTGGAAGCGGACCGAAAGACCGTGACGGGTGGCGAGGACGATGTCGTTGGACCCGCTCGTCACCTGCACGTCGATCAGCTCGTCGTCCTTGTCGATCTTGATCGCCTTGATGCCGGTCTGCCGGACGTTCGAGTACTCGGATAGCGCCGTCTTCTTCACCGTTCCGTTTCGGGTGCAGAAGAGAAGGAATTGCGTCTCCGAGAATTCGCGAACGGGAACCATGGACTTGATCTGCGTCTCGGGCGAGACGTTGATCAGATTCACGATCGGCTTGCCCTTGGCGGCGCGTCCGGCCTGCGGCACTTCGTGCACCTTGAGCCAGAAACAGCGACCATCATCGGTGAAACACAGGATGTAGTCGTGCGTCGAGCCGATGAAAAGCCGCTCGATGAAATCCTCATCCTTCAGGCCCGCCCCGCTCAGCCCTCGGCCGCCGCGGCGCTGCTTCCGGTACGTCGAGACCGATGTGCGCTTGATGTAGCCGGAGTGGGAGATGGTTATGACCATGTCCTCTTCCGCGATCAGGTCCTCGATCGTGAACTCTCCCTCGTCGCTCGTGATCTCGGATCTCCGCTCGTCGCCGTACTTGTCGGAGACCTGCTGGAGCTCATCGCGGATGATTTTCATCCGGCGCGGCTTGGAGGCGAGGATGTCCTTCATCTCCTTGATGAAAGCGAGGACTTCCTTCAGCTCGGCCTCGAGCTTCTCGATTTCCAGGCCTGTGAGCTTGGCGAGACGCATATTGAGAATCGCCTCGGCCTGACGCTCGCTGAGCTTGAAGCGTTTCTGGAGCTGCGCGCTGGCGGATGGAGTATCATCGGCGGCGCGAATCAGCTTGATCACGGCGTCGATGTTGTCGACAGCGATCTTGAGACCTTCCAGGATGTGCTCGCGCTCGAGCGCCTTGTCCAGCTCGTACTGCGTGCGCCGCACGACGACCTGATGCCGGTGCTCGATGTAGTGGAGGAGCACGTCCTTGAGCGGCATCACCTTCGGCACGAGCTGGGTCGTGTGCGGATCGGGCACGAGCGCGAGCATGATGACGCCGAACGTCGACTGCATTACGGTGTGCTTGTACAGCTGATTGAGGACGACGCGCGGAATTGAATCGCGCTTGAGCTCGATGACTATCCGCATTCCATCCTTGTCGGACTCGTCGCGAAGCGCCGAGATACCCTCGAGCTTGGCGTCCTTGACGAGGTCGGCCATGTCGGAGATGAGCTTCGCCTTGTTCACCTGGTACGGAAGCTCGGTGACGACGATCTGGGACTTGTTCGAGGATTCCTTTTCCTCGATCACCGCGCGGGCGCGCATGACGATGCGACCGCGACCCGTCTCCTGATAATCCTTGATTCCAGCGCGGCCGTAGATGTATCCGCCCGTCGGGAAATCGGGGCCCTTCACCAGCTTTCTGATCTCGGTGGGGTTGAGCTCGGGATTGTCTATGAGCGCGGTGACGGCGGCCACGACTTCGTGGAGGTTGTGGGGGGGAATGTTGGTGGCCATGCCGACGGCGATGCCCGACGAGCCATTCACGAGAAGGTTCGGGATCGCTGAGGGAAGGACCTTTGGCTCCAGCAGCCGGTCGTCGAAGTTCGGCGCAAAATCGACGGTGTTCTTGTCGATGTCGGCGAGCATCTCCATCGCGATACGCGTGAGGCGGGCCTCGGTGTACCGGTAAGCAGCGGCGGAATCGCCATCGACGCTGCCGAAGTTTCCCTGGCCGTCAACAAGCGGATAGCGAAGCGAGAAGTCCTGGACCATGCGCACGAGCGCGTCGTAGACCGAGCTGTCGCCGTGTGGATGGTATTTGCCGAGGACGTCCCCGACGACGGTCGCCGATTTTTTGTAGGGGCGGCCGGGCACGAGTCCGAGCTCGTTCATCGCGTACAGAACGCGCCGGTGGACCGGCTTGAGCCCGTCGCGCACGTCGGGCAGCGCTCGGGAGACGATGACGCTCATCGAATAGTTGATGAACGATTCTTTGATTTCTTCGTGAATGAGGCGCGGGAGGATGCGCTCTCTGTTGTTCGGAGCCGTCATTAAATCCGGTGGTTGCTACTGGTTCGGACGGGGAAGCGGGAGGATAAAAATGCCCCCATTCAACGTAACCTTAAATCTACTCTCCACGCGTCACAAAATCAACCATCAAAAACCTGTCTAACTTCTTACATAGTAAAGAGTTAATAGCCCTCGCCATCGACGCGCGCTCCGCCGCAAAACAAGATCCACGCGGTCCCCGTCGATATTTCGCACCGAGCCTTATTGATATTCCGATTACGGTGACGCATCATCGACCCGTGAGCACCGACGCGACCACATTTGATGCGATAGTCGTAGGCTCCGGAATCTCCGGCGGTTGGGCAGCGAAGGAGCTCTGTGAGAAAGGTCTCAAGACGCTGGTCCTCGAGCGCGGCCGGAATGTCACGCACATCAAGGACTATCCCACGGCGAACCTGTCCCCGTGGGAGCTTCCGCACCGCGGATTCACGCCACGCAAGCTGATCGACGAGAACCCGCTGATCAGCAAGGCGGCGGGATACGGTGAGGACACCGCTCACTTTTTCGTGAAGGACGCGGACCACCCTTACGTCCAGGAGAAGCCCTTCGACTGGATTCGGGGCTACCAGGTCGGTGGCAAGTCTTTGATCTGGGGACGCGCCTGCCAGCGGTGGAGCAAGTACGAGTTCACCGCGCCCGAGCGACAGGGTTATGGGATGAACTGGCCGATTGGCTACGACGATGTCGCGCCGTGGTACTCGCACGTCGAGAAATTCATCGGTGTCTGCGGGAACGCGGATCATCTCGAGGCGATGCCCGACGGAGAGTTTCTTCCGCCCTTCGACTTCAACTGCGTCGAGCGTCACCTGCGCGACAAGCTTCGAGAGCACTACGCCGATCGTTTCGTCGTTCAGGGACGTTGGGCGCACCTCTCCAAACCGAAGGAGATCCACCTCCAGCAGGGTCGCGGTACCTGCCAGGCGCGGAACCTGTGCATGCGGGGCTGTCCGTTTGGCGGATACTTCAGCTCCAACTCCTCGACCCTTCCGTGGGCGGCAAAGACCGGCAATCTTACTATCCGTCCTGATTCGGTCGTTCACTCCGTTATCTACGACGAGGCCAAGGGCAAGGCGACGGGCGTCCGCGTGATCGACGCCAAGTCCCACGCCGTCACCGACTATCATGCGCGCATTGTCTTCATGAACGCGTCGGCGCTCAACACCAACCTCATTCTCCTCAACTCGAAATCGAAGCGTTTCCCGGACGGGCTCGGCAACGACAACGGGTTGCTGGGCAAGTACGTCTGCCACCACGACTATCGGACGGGCGCGAATGGAAGGATCGAAGGATTCGAGGATCAGTACTGGTTCGGCCGCAATCCGACTGAGTGCATCCTCGTCAACTTCAGGAACCTGGGTGACCAGAAGCAAGATTTTGTCGGCGGCTACACGACGTTCACGGGCGCGTACCGGGAGCGCGGGACGCCGACGACCGAGACGGTCGGGGGTGAGTACAAGGATATCCAAACGGATCCCGGTCCGTGGGGCATCTACATGTACATGCAGGGCGAGACGATCCCCAAGGAAGCGAATCACGTCCGCCTCCACGAATCGAAAACCGATCAGTGGGGCATTCCGTTGCTCGTGACGTCGGTCGGATACGACGACAACGACGAGAAGATGATCCGCGACTGGCGCACCGAAGCAAAGGCGATGCTGGAAGCGGCGGGCTGTCACGACGTCGAGACGCACGACAACGGTCAGGCGCCCGGACTCGACATCCACGAGATGGGCGGATGCAGGATGGGAGCTGATCCGAAGAGGTCGATGCTCAACAAGTGGAACCAGCTGCACGCGTGCCCGAACGTTTTTGTCACGGATGGCGCGTGTATGACTTCCACCGGCAATCAGAGTCCGTCGATCCTGTACATGACTCTCACCGCGCGGGCAGTCGATCATGCCTCGCGCGAGATGGCGAAGCAGAACCTCTGAGTAACGGTTTCCCATGCCTCCGATGAATCGACGCGAAGCATTGAAAACGACGACGCTGCTGGTGGGCGGCGTGTGGGTCACATCTACGGGCTTGCTCGGAGCGTGCGCACCCGACTCCAGACAGACGGCGTCATCGAGGGTTCTCAATCCCGATGACGAGAGCCTTATGGAAATGATGGCCGACACCATTCTTCCGACGACTGCTTCGTCGCCCGGCGCCAAGGCCGCCGGCGTGGGGCCAGTCATCAACCTTCTCCTGACCGATTGCCATAAGACGGACGAACAGCAGCGGCTGGTGGAAGGCTTGAAGGATTTTCGCCGGAAGTGCGAGGACCGCTGCGGCGGCTCCTTTGCATCGCTGCCCCAAGCCAAACGAGAGGAGTTCCTGCGCGAGATCGACGCTGAGGCGAAGAAGGAAGGAGACAAACACTACTTCGTGCTGGCTCGCAGGCTCGCGCTCGATTCGTACTTCACGTCGCGGGTGGGTCTCACGAAAGCGCTTCGCTACGTGCTGACGCCGGGCCGATGGGTTGGATGCATGCCCCTCCAACCCGGCCAGCCAGCCTGGGGATGATCCTGAGCAGACTGCGGCGCGGGGAGAGGAATTAACAACAGAGCGCGCATCGACTCGATCGACGCTTTGCGCGGCGTCATCATGATCATCATGGCGCTCGATCACGTGCGTGATTTCATCCATCGCGCCGCGATGTCGTCGTCGCCCACAGACTTGGCCACGACCACGCCGATTCTTTTCCTGACGCGCTGGATCACGCATTTCTGCGCGCCGGTGTTCGTGTTCACCGCCGGGCTCGGCGTGTACTTATGGTGGCAGCGGGGAAGGTCGAAGGGACAGCTCTCGAAGTATCTGGCGACGCGCGGACTCTGGCTCGTGTTTCTCGAGGTCACGGTCATGCGCCTCGCGTACAATTTCGATCTCGCTCAGAGCTACCCACTCCTCCTCCTCGTCCTTTGGGCGCTGGGGGGCTGCATGATCTTGATGGCTGCGCTGGTCTGGCTGCCGGTGAGGGCACTCGCGGTGCTGAGCGTTGCCACGATTGCGCTGCACAATCTTCTCGACGGCATCCAGCCGGCGCGGTTCGGATCGGCTGCCCCACTGTGGAATGTGATTCACCAACCGGGTGCGTTTCCTATGGGAAAGGCGCTGGTGATCGTGGGTTATCCTCTGGTGCCGTGGGTTGCCGTCATGGCGCTCGGATTCTCGTTTGGTCCGATGTTTCAGATGGAGGCGGGCACAAGACGGCGGCATCTTCTGAACATTGGTGTCGCGATGACCGTTGCATTCCTGGTCATTCGTGGGCTCAACTCTTACGGCGATCCGGCACCGTGGTCGACGCAACTCTCCACCACATATACGTGGCTCTCATTTCTCAACACCACCAAGTATCCGCCTTCGCTCGCCTTTCTGCTGATGACGCTCGGGCCGGCGCTCATTGTTTTGAGCCGGCTGGACGCGTTGTCCTTCAAGGCATCCAATCCCGTGATCGTCTTCGGACGCGTGCCTCTCTTTTACTTCGTGACCCACTTCTACCTCGCGCACATTGCCGCGGCGGTGCTGGCCCTTGTCAGGTACGGGTCGGCTGCCTGGGCGTTCATCTTCCATCCCGTGCCGTCGATGGGCGGGCCGGTGAAGCTGTACCCGCCGGACTTTGGCTACAATCTGTGGATGGCCTACGCTGTCTGGGCGGTGATCGTGATCGGGCTGTACCCGGCGTGCCGGTGGTTCGCAGGTGTCAAGGCAAGGAGGAAGGAATGGTGGATAAGCTATCTATAGCTCCTCTCCGGAGCCCCTCTCCGTCAGAGGCACAGTGACGACAAGAGCCAAAGCAAAGAAGAGAGCAAAACCAAAAGCCAGGACAGCAGCAAAGTCCAAACCCAAAACCGTCGACGATTATCTCGCGACGTTGAGCGCGGACAACCGGGCTGCGCTCAACAAGCTGCGAAAGAACATCGTGGCCGCGGCGCCCGGCGCCGTTGAGTGCATCAGCTATCAAATACCAGCGTTCCGCTTTCAGGGGAGGATGTTGGTTTGGTTTGGCGCGTGGGAAAATCACTGCGCGCTTTATCCGGGCACTTCGATCGAGCCTTTCCGCAAAGAGCTCGGCCGGTTCGACACCGGCAGCAAGGGCACCGTCCGCTTCCAGGCCGACGACCCGCTGCCGGCTACTCTGGTTCGGAAGCTGGTGAAGGCAAGAATTGCGCAGAACGCGGCGCGCCAGCAAAAAAAGGACGGGTAGGGAACGGGGGGCACGGGCACGGAGAGCCGTACCGCGACATTTCTGGCTGAGTTGGTTGACTGGGCCCGAACGCACGCTAAACTGGATGAGTAAACCCGAGCCATGGCAGCGAGGCGCGGGTATGTGCACGCTTACCCTGAGCACGGAATTGGCATGAAGTTCATGCTGTTGATCTACAACGACACGGCTCTCCACGACGCAATGCCCGCATCCGAGTTCGACTCGAAGATGCACGATTGCCTGACGCACGCGGACGAGCTGCGCGAGTATGGATTTCTGCTCGATTCGCAGCAGCTCGATGAGCCGGCCACCGCCAAGTCTGTCCGGATTCGCAAAGGCCGTCAGACGATAACCGACGGACCCTTCTCCGAATCAAAGGAAGTTCTCGGTGGGTTCAATCTGATCGAGGCCGAGAACATGGAGGAGGCGGTTAAAATTGCGGCGGAGTTTCCGTGGGCGCAGACCGGTTGCGTCGAGGTGCGTCCGGTCCGCGATCTGGGGATGGTTCGGCAGCGGGTGAGCGGCGCGAAGGCAACCGCCGCGCGCTAGCGCTTTCGCAGTCCCGATCGCGCAGCCACACGAGATGCTTCGAGCTGTCCGCATTTGATCTCCGGTCAGACGACGAAACTCAACAACAAAGTGAACCCCAATCCTGCGACGCCAATGATGGTTTCCGCCACCGTCCACGTCTTGAGCGTCTGGGCGACGGTCATGTTGAAGAACTCCTTTATGAGCCAGAAGCCCGAATCGTTCACGTGAGACAGCACCAGCGCGCCGGCGCCGGTCGCGAGTACCAGGAGCTCGGCGCTGGTTCCGGGGACGGAGGCCGCGATGGGAGCGACGATTCCGGCCGCCGTAATGATTGCCACCGTCGCAGATCCCGTCGCAACCCGAATGAGGGCGGCCACGATCCATGCGAGAACCAGCAGTGAAACGTGTGAACCGGCGGCCATGCCGGCGACGGCGCGCCCTACTCCGCTCTGTACGAGCACCTGGTTGAACCCACCTCCGGCGCCAATGATCAACAGGATCGCCGCCGTCGGGCCCAGGCAATCGTTGCAGAACTTGAGGAGCTCCGCTCCGGTGAAATGGCGTGTGCGGCCGAGCGACCAGAACGAGAACAGCAGCGCGAGCAGCAACGATACGATTGGATTCCCGATGAAAAGCAATACCGCGCGTACAGGGCTTGCTGGATCGAGGAACGGGCCAGCTATGCTGGCAAGCAGCATCAGGATGATGGGGATCACAACGGTGAACACGGAGATTCCGAAGCCCGGCATTGCCTGAGCGGCCTCTCCCTCGAGCTGCGCCGCCATCGGATTGTCCGGCGAAAGCACGATGCGGGGCGCGATCCATGAGGCGAAGACCGGTCCCGCAAGCGAGGCGGTGGGAATTCCTACGAGCAGACCGTAAAGGATTGTGCGCCCAACATCCGCGTGGTAGGCGGTGACCGCCAGCATCGCGGCCGGGTGCGGCGGCAGCATCCCGTGCACCACCGAAAGTCCAGCGACGAGAGGGATGCCGATCTTGATCAGCGAAATCCCGGTGCGCCGCGCGATGGTGAAGACGAGCGGGATCAGGAGAACGAATCCAACCTGGAAGAAAACGGGGATCCCGACGATGAAGGCAACGAACATTATCGCCCAGTGCACGCGCCGCTCGCCGAAGAGATCGATCATGGTGATTGCGATGCGCGTGGCTGCGCCCGACTCGGCCATCACCTTCCCCAGCATGGTCCCCAGCGCAACGACGATGGCAATGAAGCCGAGCACGTTGCCGACGCCATCCTGAAACGACTTGACGGCCGCACCCGGTGCCATTCCCGAGGCTACGCCCATTGCGAGCGAGACGGATAACAACGCGAGGAACGGGTGGAGCTTGAAGCGGGCGATGAGCCCGATCAGCGTGATCACCGCGAGCAAGGCGTATAAAAGCAAACGAGCGTCAGCGGTCAAGCTGACGCCCGGGCCAGGAGAGCGGCGATGATTTCGTCTGGTGATTGCGCGATGTCAATCACCCAGGCTTGTTCTTCGGGTGACGGAACCTGGAGCGCGTCGAACTGGCTGTCGAGCAAAGCCGGAGGCATGAAATGCCCGCGCCGTTGGGCGATTCTCTCAACGATCACAGCTCTCGGGCCGCGAAGGTAGATGAACTGAAGCTCGCCCGCTTCCGCGCGAAGGGTGTCCCGATACGATCGCTTGAGCGCGGAACAGGACATCACCACGCCCTTTTCTTCCTTTCTCGCTTTTCGGATGCGTTTGGCGAGCGCACTCAGCCAGCTGGCGCGGTCAGCATCGGTAAGGGGAATGCCGGAAGACATCCGCTCGACGTTCGCGGCCGAGTGATAGTCATCGCCTTCGACGAAATCGACGCCGAGAGCGCGCGCGAGTGCGGCGCCTATGACGCTCTTACCGGAACCAGCCACCCCCATGACAACGTAGAGGGCCCGGGAACCCTCAGGCGATGAATCTATTCGGCGCTGGCGACGAGCCACGGATCATCAGCCATCCACTCCTGATCGGGCGCGAAAAGAAAAACCATTCCGCCATTCGCCAGCTCGGGGAGAACCCGGCGGGCGCGATCCTGTTCCATCGCGGGGCAACCTTCACTGCGTCCTGCCTTGTTCGGGGCGACGTAAGGGGCCCCATGCGCAACGACACCCCGCGCGAGCGCGTTGTCGTTGTAGCCTTCGGAGACACCCTTCAACCTCAACCCGGTCGAGCTGTACATCCGGCCGCCAGTGTGACCGTGGAAGTTGTAGATGTTCTCAGCGACGTAGAGGCCGAGCGAAGTCGCTGCGCTGCCCGAAGCATTGGAGAATCGGCTGGGGATGCCATACTGGGAGCGCGACGAACCGCGTCCGTGTGCGACCGTGAACGGTCCTTCGACGATCTGGAGCGATCCCATGTCGAAGATGTATCCACGCGGCTCAGTGCTTGGCAGGCCGTAGTCAACGAAATAGAGCAGCGGCTTTTTGACTTCGTTCGGGTGAGCCGCTTTGTATGCGAAGTAGCTGCGGAAAGCGGTCTCGAGCGCTTTCGGATGACTGAGCGGACGAACCGCCGTCGCAAGAACTCGAACCGCTTCGCTGGCTTTGAGGAGCAGAACGGACGAACCTCCGTCCGCCGGAGCTGGGGATCGGGTACCGGCCAACAACGAAACCGCTCCGGAAAGGACCGGTCCTCGACCGTTCGCTCCCGGAGTGATCCGCGCTCCCACCAACACGAGGGCGAGCGCACCAATTATTCCGTTGATCAGGTAACTATGTCGTGTCCGCACTCGACTCCTTCGACGGAAGCGCCCTTCGCGCCGGTGTAAACGAAGATTCCAGGAGCGACTAGACGCTTCTGGAATGAACCACACCTCAATGGTATGTGACTTCTCAGGTACTGCGTTGGAAACACCCGGATCGGCGTTTTATTCACCGAATACCGTCGAACAAACTAATACCTTTTTCGCTGCCGGGGGTGTCCGATTTTCAAATGAGTCGCATCATGCGAAAAGAGTGGCAAAAGTGACAACAGAATTGTGATTTCGGCGGTGACAGCTGTTTTTTTCGCAGGTTTTAAAGCGTAAACTTGTCCCGCCAATTCAGCGGGTAGTCATCCTGCAAACGATCTCCGTAGCTCAGGCGGCTCATGAATCGTCTTTACACGATGCCCACGACCAATCCAACCGGTGTCACTCCGATAACGGCCGCTTCTCCGGTGAAAGCGACCACTCCGCGAGCGCGCGCCAAATACCTTCCCTTCCCGCGTCTGGAGAGCATCCGGAGCAGAATTCTCGCGTTCGCTGTCGCGGCCGCGCTGCTTCCATCCGGCGTCATGCTCGGCATTTCGTACACCCAGAATCGTCGCGCTCTCGAGAAGAAAATTACGCAGGACCTTTTGTCGGAGAGTGCGCAGAGCGCGCGCGCGACGAGCGTCTGGCTCAGAGAGCGCCTTTACGATTTGCGCGTCTTTTCCGGCTCGGATGAGGTCGCGAATACGCTCGACCGTCCTGTCAGCACGGCGCGAGCTCCGGTCGGATCGTCGGCACAGGCCGAGGGAAGACTCCGCGATTATCTCCTCTCTCTGCACGAGAGATTCAATGATTTCGAGCAGCTCATCGTGCTCGATCTGGATGGCAAGGTCGTAGCGAGCAGTGCGGCTGAAGTAACTCCCGTTCACCTGCCGAATGACTGGCGGGCGCTTCTACGGTCGGAGAGTCAGGTGGTTGGCGATGCTTACTGGGATGACAAGTCCGGCCGGGCGAAGCTTCTTGTCGCCGTGCCCGCTCAGCGCGCTGATGGACGCATAATCGGCGCCTTCGCAGCGGAGCTGAACCTCGCGCCGATTCGCGTGCTGCTTCGCTCGTTCGCGCCCGACGGCGGCGGCGCGATCTATCTGGTCACGACCAAGGGCGGTCCGATCGCCAGCTCCGAGGGAATGACTCCCGTGCTCGTTAAGACGCGGATGAACCCCCTGACGATGAAGCGGCTCCTGAAGAACGCTCGCGCGCCTTTCGGCTACACGAGCTTCGGCGGCCGCGACGTCATCGGAACACTCGAGTTCGTACCGCAGGTCAATTGGGCCGTGATCTCGGAGATTTCGGCCGAGACGGCTTTCAGTCAGGTTCGCCGCTTCCGCGATTTTGCGCTGCTCGTAATCGCGCTGCTGCTGGTGCTCACGGCGGCGATCGCATACCGTCTCGGACTTCTCATAGCACGCCCGCTCGACAGGCTGACAAAGGGAGCCGGCGAAGTGGCGGCCGGCGACCTCGCGGTAGATCTACCCGAAGCAGCCGGTGGCGGCGAAGTCGGTTATCTGACGGACGTCTTCAATCACATGGTTTCGCGTCTTCGTGAAGGCCGACGTGAGCTCGACCTGATTCACGAGACGCTGCGCGCCAAGAACGAAGAGCTGGAGATGCTCTCCACCACGGACAGCCTCACCGGTCTCGAAAATCATCGCTCGTTGATGCAGCACCTTGACAAGGAAGAAGCGCGGTGCCGGCGCGAGCGGAGAAACTTCTCGGTGCTGGTCGGCGATGTCGATCACTTCAAGCAGTACAACGATGCATTCGGGCATCCCGCGGGCGATGACGTTCTGAAAGCGATCTCGGACATCATGCGCGAAGCCGCGCGTCCAGTAGACTGCGTCGCGCGCTACGGCGGAGAGGAGTTCGTAGTGTTGATGCCCGACACTTCGGCGGCCGACGCCCTGGAGCTGGCGGAGCACATTCGGGCGCGGGTTGCGGCGAAGAAGTTCACGGGCAGGAAGATGACACTGAGCATTGGCGTCGCCTCGTTCCCGGAAGATGCGGATAACGCCGAAGCACTGATCTCGATCGCCGACGAAGCGCTCTATCAGGCGAAGCGCGAAGGGCGGGACCGTGCGATCCGCGCCCGAAAGCTCAAGAAAACAGGGAGCTGATCAGGGACGCGAGACGAGCGTGCGGAAGATCCAGCCGCCCCGTCCGCCATCGTCGGCAATTCTGATCCACTCGTCAGCGTAGGAGTAGCCCGTCACGGTCATGCCGGAGTCCGCGGCGAATACGATCGGGAAGTTGGTGCCCGGGCCGCCACGCACATTTCCTTTTGTGGTCGTTACAAGCCTGATCGGCACAGCGAATGGAGTCTCTCCGGGTCTAGCGTTCTCCCTACCCGATCCGGCGATCCGGCCCTTATACGAGAGCGCTAGAGTCTTTGCCTGATTCGCCAGGTAGAGCGCGCCACCATAGTTCTGCCGGTCGAAAGCGTTCGCGGCCTGACGAACCAGCCGGTTGACCTGATCGGCTTCGGGCGGATTCTGCGAGGAGCCCGCTTTCATCGTCTGGAGAGCTACTTCGGCCTCGGCCATCGCCGATGCAGCCTGGGCTCGGCTCGCAACCGTTTGAAGCTTGGCCATGGCGCGAACGACCTCGGCGCGCGTGTCCTCGAGCTTCATCTGGAGGTCTTCAACTTCGGCATCTCTCGCCAGGACCTGGAGCTCCAGACGGGCGACTCTCTTGTCGAGATCGGGGTCGCGCACCGTCACCACAACGGTGTCGTGAACGATTTTCGGAGCGGGCGCCGTGACGACCGGCTTCGGCTGGGAGCAGGCGGTGCCGATTGCTATTGCGGTCACAACCGCAAACGATGATCGCAGCAGAAACGTTCCTCCAAAGGCAGAGATCGAAACATCCGGCGTGGCAATCGCCACGCATTATGGACGGTCGACCGTGTCGGACGGTAATACTTCCGGGTTAGAGGCCGCCAGTCCGGGGAAACCCGGACCAGCTCTTCAGCATTCCCGGTTAGACTCCGCTCTCCTCGGTCGTGATCGGCGTTACTGCGGAGCGGTCCTCCTCGCCGGTACGGATACGGTAAACCTTCTCGACCGGCAGCACAAAGACTTTTCCGTCGCCGACCTCGCCGGTGGCCCCGGCCGACAGAATCGCGCGCACCGTCGGGTCGACGAAATTATCCGAGACGCCGATCTCGAGCCGGACCTTGTCGTGCAGCTCGACCTTGACGGTCATGCCACGATACGTCTCGACTGCCTCCGTCTCACCGCCATGCCCCCTGACGCGACTGAGGGTGAGCCCGCGCACATCGGCGCGGTAGAGCGCCTCAAGAATTTCATTTAGCCGTTCGGGTCGAACTATCGCGACGACGAGCTTCATATCTCAACCCCGGTCAGCGTGAACGAGAATGGCGCCATCGCCCCTGCTGTATGCCTCTTCCCCATGCTGGGTGACGTCCATTCCGATGCCTTCTTCCTTGGTACTGGCGCGCAGTGGGGCGACGAGCGCGACGAGCTTGAGTATCACGAACGTGCCGACGGCGCTGTAGACAATCGTCGCCGCCACGGCCGCAAACTGGATTCCGAGCTGCGCCACGTTACCGAACAGTGCGCCGTCGGCGGTTCCGTTCCACACTTTCTGGGCGAGCACTCCAGTCAGCAACGCTCCGACTATTCCGCCGAGGCCGTGCGCGGCGACGACGTCCAGCGAATCGTCGAGTCTGGTGCGGGCGCGCCAGAGGATGCCGAAGTAGCTGGGAACCGCGGCGATTCCTCCAATTGCAATTCCGGAGACCGGACTGACGAAGCCCGCAGCGGGGGTAATCGCGACCAGGCCGACGACGATCGCGGTTGCCGCGCCGATCGCCGTCGTCTTCCGCGTGCGCGTCATGTCGAGCAGGCTCCAGACAACGAGCGTAGCCATGGGCGCGAACATCGTATTGGCGAAAGCGAGCGCCGCCGACGCGTTTGCCGCGAGGGCGCTGCCGCCGTTAAAGCCGAACCACCCGAACCAGAGGAGTCCTGCTCCGAGAAGAGTAAAGGGCACGTTCTGCGGAATGATCGCCTGCCGCGCATAGTCTTTCCGTGCACCCAGAACGACCGCAACGACGAGGGCGGCGGCGGCAGCGTTGATGTGGACGACGGTGCCGCCCGCGAAATCGAGCGCGCCGAGCTTCCCGAGCCAGCCTCCGCCCCACACCCAGTGAGCTATGGGGGCGTAGACGACGATGGACCAGAGCGTGATGAATGTCAGGTACGGACCGAATCGCATGCGCTCGACGATCGCGCCCGAAATGAGTGCCGCGGTAATGATTGCAAACGTGGCCTGGTACGCCGCGAAAAGGACGTGGGGAATCGTGCCCTTCGGGTCGAGGCCAACGTTATTGAAGAAAGCGTAGTCGACGCCTCCTACCCAGCTCGACCCGGTTGAGAACGCGAGCGAATAGCCAATCACGACCCAGCCGATGCCGAGGAAGCCGAGGGCGATATAACTCATCATCATGGTATTGAGCGTATTCTTGGCTCTTACCATGCCGCCGTAAAAGAATCCGAGGGCGGGCGTCATCACCAGCACCATCGCGGTGGCAACAAGCATCCACGCTGTGTCGGCCGGACTGATCGGGGTCATCGAATTGGGCCTCTCGCGGGTTCGTTGCGCCCGAAGATTATACATCTTTCCGGGCACTGTCGCACTTTTTTTCAACCGGCAAAGATAGATGACACCCGTTCGCTTCGTTCGCGCCGTCGCAATCATATCGGCGGTTTCCGGGTGCGGCGGACCCACCAAGGCAAGCGTCATTCCGCCCATCGCGGATCCATTGCTCACACGAGGCATTGCCCTCGCAGATTCCACAATCGAGGCGTCGGTCGGCACTCTGATTCCCGGCGCGGTGCTCGTCGTGTCAAAGAATGGACGCGTGGTACACGAGCGCGCGTTCGGCTACGCGCAGCTCAATGACTACGCGGCGCACAGGCTTCCTTCGCCGCGCGCAATGAGGACGTCCACGATATTCGACCTCGCGTCGGTCACCAAGGTGATGGCGACGACTTTCGCCGTGATGATGCTGGTGGATCGCGGGCAGGTGGAGCTCGATGCGCCCGTCTACCGTTATCTGCCCGATTTTCGCGGCGTGCACCTGGACAGCATCACCGTCCGGCACCTGCTCCAACATTCGGCGGGGCTGGTTCAGTGGCAGCCGCTCTATTACCGCGCATCCAATGGCGCTCAGACCTACGCTGTGATTCGCGACATGCCGCTACAGTGGGGCGTCGGTGAGGGACGGCATTACAGCGATCTGGGCTTCATGCTGCTGGGATACATCGTCGAGCGTGTCAGCGGCCGGCGGCTCGATGCTTTTCTCGCGCAGGATCTCTATGGTGCACTTGGCCTCGGCTCGACGACGTTCAATCCGAGATCCCACGGGTTCACCGAGTTTGCGGCGACCGAACCAGGCAACGTCTACGAGAATCACATGGTGTACGATCCGACGTTCGGATACCTGTACAAGGGCGACCCGACGACCTGGAATGGCTGGCGACACTATGTGCTCGACGGCGAAGCGGACGATGGGAATTCGTTCTACGCCAACGCCGGTGTGGCCGGACATGCCGGACTTTTTTCAACCGCGGCGGATCTCGGGGTGCTTCTCGACATGCTGATCGATCACGGGAACGCAAACGGCCGCCAGTACATTGCATCGAATGTCATTGACGAGTTCTTCACTCGCGACAAGTACCAGAATTTCCTTGGCTGGCAGGCGCCGACTGGCTTGCCGCGGGGAAGTTTCTCGCACACGGGATTCACGGGGACTTACGTGGCTGGGATTCCCAAATACAAGCTGTCGATCGTGTTGCTGACCAATCGACAGAACATGGGAACTAACCCCGCGGGATATTTCCCCGACGTCGGTCCGTTGCAGCAGGCGGTTGCAAGGGCGGTAATGAATGGCGTCGCGAAGTAAGCCCGCGAAGAAGGAGAATCGGAGCTAACCCAGTAATCCTGGCTCGGTCGAGTGTTCGCCTGTGTGGTGGATCGCCGCCCCGCGCTGGAAATACATATAGAAGGGCAGTCCCAGCGCGATCAGCAGGAGACCCGCGGCCGATTCGACCGGGTAGGCCTTGATGCTGTTGATCACCAGCCAGACAGCTACGCCGACGAACAGAATCGGCACGACCGGATATCCCGGCGTACGATACCGTCGCGGCGCTGCCGGCAGCTTCCGTCGCAGCACGAATAGCGATGACCCGGTGAGCGCGAAGAAAATCCACAGCGCGAAAATCACCGAAGTCGTGATCTGGTCGAAGGTGCCGGACAGCGTAAGAACGCTCGCCCAGATTGCCTGCACCCAGATCGCAATCGCCGGCACGCGTGTCGTTGGGCTAAGTCGGCCGAGCGGACTAAAGAACAAATGGTCTCTCGCCATGGCGAATGGAACGCGCGCATTCATGAGAATGATTCCGTTGAGCGCGCCGGCAACCGAGACGATGAACGCGAGCGACACGAGCTGCGGTCCATATGCGAAGAACGTGTACGCGGCCTTGGCGGCAACCGGGAGCGCGTCGCGGTAGGCCGTCGAATTCGACGTGAGTACTTCGCTGAACGGCAACGCGTAGAAGTACGCGATGTTCGTGATCAGGTAGACGAGGACAACGAGCAGCATTCCATAGATCAGCGCACGGGGAATGTTGCGCTCCGGCTTGTCGATCTCGCCGGCGACCATCGCGACATTTGCCCACCCCTGATAGGCCCACAGCGCCGCCAGCATCGCAGCACCGAATGCGCTCACTCCTCCGCTCGCGATGCGAGCCGTCACCGGCTCCTTCAAGTGCTGCCAGGATCCGGTGCGTGAGAGAAGGAGCGCGCCGACCACGATGATCGCGATTCCGCCGAGCTTGGCCACCGTCGCCGCCCATTGAACGCGCGCACCGAGCGCAACTCCGCGCGCGTTAATCGCGGAAAAGAGGAGGATCACCGACACCGCAACGAGCTGCTGGATGCCGAGTCGCCAGTGAACGATCTGGCCGAGGATGTGAAAGTCATGCGTGGCCCACACCGCATCGAGCGGAAAGAGTGAGCCGAGGAATGACGCGAGGGCGGTCGCAACGGCGGCGAGGCCGCCGCTGGCGATGAGAAAAAGCGTGCTCCAGCCGAAGAGGAAGGCGGGCAGATGTCCATATGCTTCGCGGAGAAATACATAGTCTCCGCCCGCTTCAGGGAGCATTGCGCCGAGCTCGGCGTAGGTGAGCGCGCCAGCGAGGGACAAAATGCCGGCCGCGAGCCAGGCGAGGATCACCATCTTTGGACTTCCAACGAGCTGTGCCATCGGGGCCGTCTTGAGGAAGACACCGGTACCGATGACAGTGAGGACGAGAGCGATCGCGTCGCGGAGCGAAAGTGCCCTCAGGAGCTCTCTTGTTGCGGACGGCGTCTCTGGCTCGACGGGCATGGCCGCCATCGAGCTCACTCCGGCGGTCGGACTACGTCGTGCGGGCCCGTGTTGCGAATTCCATACGTCGGCCGCACGTACTCTTCGGTGGTAGAGATTCCTTCTGCGCGATCGAGCTCACGATTTTCGCGCTCGATCGAATCGCGTTCGTCCTTGTAGCGCCGATACCACGTGCGCGTGACTTCGCCGGCGAGCTCGCGATTGCCCAATCCGAATGCGAGCGACAGCGCGAGAGCGATCGCCCCGAAGAGAATCGCGAACGCGGTCGTCACGATCTCAGTTGCGACTCCCAGCTCCTGGAGCGCCATGAATACCGCCAGCACGACGACGCCGCCCTTCCCCACGCGCGCTAATGTGGGTCCACCGTGCAGTCCACCGGCGGACGCCATGATCAGTCCGCCGACGAAGCTTCCGAGCACGATGCCGACGATCATGATGACGATGGCGGCGATGACGCTGGGGACGTAGCTCACCAGCTCCGAGAACACGTTTGCGAGCGATTGCAATCCGAGGGCGTTGGCGGCGACGAGCATGACCGCGAACATCACGAACCAGAAGACGAGACTCCCCGCCACGCGCGTCGGGTTGACGCGCGTTCCCGATCGCTCCACGGCCTGCATCACTCCACCGCGCTCGAGAATCTGATTGAGATGGACCCGCCGCATCAGGCGGTCGGTTCCCTTCTCCAGCAGTCGGGCCAGGAGGTATCCGGCGAAGAGAATTACGAGCGCGCCGAAAAGCGCGGGCACGTAACCATAGAGCTGCTCGAAGCTTCCTTGCAGCCTCTCGCCGAAGGTGAGTGTCGTCGTGGTGTCCACTAGAACCTCACATTGAGTAGGGAGTGGTTCCCTGGTGTGTGGGCGGCGACGAAAAAGATACTCATTGGATTGAAGGTTAGCCTCATTCCTCTCCTTCCCGCGTCGGGAGAAGCGTCGACGTACCGCTCGGTCGCGATGATTCCGATCAGACCGCCCGCGGCCGCCATGCCGGAGACGAGCTGCGGATTCGGATCGCTGGTATTGGTGAGCGCTGCAACTCCCGCTCCCATGAGACCTCCCGCCATCGCACCTAGCGTGACGCGACCGCCATCGGCCCGGCTGTGGTCGAATTTCCGGACGAGGAACCTGTCGCCGAGGATCATTCCGACCACGCCGCCGCTCGTGAGCACCGCGGCGGCAGTGCGGGTGCTGACATTGTCGTTTAGGAAGGCGCTCGCCGTCAGAACCCCAAGGGCGCTACTGGGCCAAAGTGTCTGGATATCTCCGGCGGTTACGCTGTAATTCGCGTTGCGTGGATAAAGGACTCCCAACGGGTAGCCGAGAATTCCGGAGCCGAGGACAAGGGCGACAACCGCGCGATCCGATAACCGGCCACCGCAGTCGAAGGTGCCGTCCGATTTCTGAACGCACCCGGAGCTACCTCTTATAGACTCGGCCGCGCCGTAACCGATGAGCGCGCCGACATCTGAGCCAAACGCTGCACCCACCGCATCTGCTTCCGTCATTCCGCGCGCGATCTTCAGCCCCAGCCCCGCGCCGGCCAGACCGCCGACAAAGGCACCGGCGGACTGGGCGTGATCATTGGCGTGCAGGAGGTACAGCGTCGCCCAGCCGGCAAGCGCGCCATTGTGCCCGAGATTGAATGCGAGGTCGGTCTGCGGCTTCGAGACGAGCATTCGGCGCGAGATCTCGGATGCCGCGAAGAAAGTCCCACCCGCGACGACGAGATATCCAGCGGCGGCACCGGCATCGTTGTTGGCGATGGCTCCGGCGAACGTGGGGCCATAGACAATCAAGCCGAGGAGTGACTGCCCTCTGATGAATGAATTCCGCGCGTCGGTGCGCGCCATGATCGTCTCGCGCGGAAGTCTCGACACTACTGCGCGGATGGCTTCGCGATCGGTCGCGCTCAGACTGTAGCGCTCCACAACACCCGACCTTCGCCCAACGGCGAGTACGTACGTCGAGTCGTTGGTAGTAAAGAGCCGCGCCTCGGTGAACTCGCCCGAGACGGGCCACCAGGGTGGGCGGAGCGCGGCCTTGTCGGCGAGAAAGGGCGTCATCACCGTGACCAGGCCGGCGCTGTCGAACGGAACGGGCCGCTCGATCACCTGTGCGTTTCCCCGGGCGAGGGGCAACAATGTAAAAACGCCGACCGCGGCGAGGCGTTTGATCAGATTCATGTCAGAAAATAACCCAGGAGATACGGAAATATTGTCAGCGGAGACGGTGCCCGGTTCAGGTGCGGGTACCGCGATGGATGTCGAAGATCGCGCTGCGGCGGCACTTGGGGCAGATAAGCCAGTCGCGTTGCCGCGCGTAACCCAGCCCGAACGATCCGCCGCCGATCTCCCGCTTGGTCATCGCGACCCCGCATTGGGGACAGGCGGGCGTCTTTCCGGATACGAATTCAGCGCGGATCTGTTTCAGCTCGCCTGGCGAATACTGCGCCTGACCCGTTGCTTGCGATTGGGCCGCGTCCTTTTTCGGGTCTTCGTCGCCCGTCATTCCGGAATTCGCACGACGATCTTTCCGAACTGCTGTCCGCTCTGAAGTCTCTCGAACGCCTGCCGCCCTTGCGAGATGTCGAACACAGAATCCACGAGTGGAGTGAAGCGCCCCGCGCGATACTCCTTCGTGACCGCATCGAACTCGGTGTCGTTGCCCATCGTGGAGCCGAGGATGTCCCACTGGTTCCAGAACAGCCGGCGCACATCCATCTGCACCATCGGTCCCGACGTCGCGCCGCACGTCACCAGGCGTCCGCGCTTACCGAGTGCGCCGAGGGATTGCGGCCAGGTGGCTTCGCCGACGGTATCGAGCACGACATCGACGCCGCGTTTTCCGGTGCGCGCCCTGATCTCCTTTCCAACGTCCGTCGTTGCGTAGTTGATAAGATTCTCCGCGCCCAGGCCGCGGGCGAGCGCGAGCTTTTCATCGCTGTGTGACGTCACCCATGCGGTCGCGCCGATGCCGCGGACGATCTCGAGCGCGGCGAGCGCGACGCCGCCGCCTATTCCCCAGATGAGAACGTTGTCGCCCTTCTTGACGCGCGCGCGGGTGACGACCATACGCCAGGCGGTGAGTGACGCGAGGGTGAACGCCGCGGCCTGCTCGACGGGTTTGTCGCGCGGGATGCTGCGGGCGTTGACGGCGGGCACCACTATGTATTCCGCGAGCGTGCCGGGCGCGTGCTCACCAAGTATTCCGAAGTTGACGCACAGCGACTGCTCACCGGCGAGGCAGTACTCGCAGGTGCGGTCGCTCAAGCCTGGATTGATGATGACGTTATCGCCGACCTTGAGCTGGTTGTCGGAGATGCCGCTCAGGTCGCCAACGGCGTCGATGATTCCAGTGGCGTCGGCGCCAAGGATCCAGGGTGGCTGGATGGTGACGCCGGGCATCCCGGCGACGACGAAGAGGTCGAGATGGTTGAGCGCCGCGGCCTTGACGCGAACGCGGATCTCGCCGCGCTTGGGCTCGGGCTTCGGCAGATCGGTTCGGTACACGAGCTGGTCGAGACCGCCGTGCGCCGAGATTGTCAGTCCTCGCACGCGATTATGGGAGCGTTATATTCAGTCGTAGGAAGGCCGTACGCAGCATGAAAATACCGAAATTGATTTCTATCCGCTCCGGATCAGACTGAATGCTCTCCATAAAGGTTCCCCCGCTCGGAGAATCCATCGTCGAGGCCACGGTTTCCCGGTGGCTGAAAAAGGAAGGCGATGCGGTGGCAGCGGGCGACACGGTGGTCGAGCTCGACACCGACAAGATCACCGTCGAGGTGCCGGCGCTTAAGCCCGGCGTGCTCGCCAGGCAGGCCAAAAAGGAAGGCGACGTGGTGCACGTCGAGGACGTGCTCGGAGAGATCGACGACTCTGTGGTCCCCGCTTCGACTGGGGCCTCTGCGCAGGGAGCGGCCGGGGCCCCTGCTCCGCCAGCTAGTCCTCGCCTATCCGCGGAGCCCGCCAAAAGCAACGACGGCGGTCTCCGCGGGGCTGCGGGCGCTGGCTCCGCAGGCACCCCAGCCGCTCCTGGAAAGTCTGACAGTACGAAGAGCTCGCCCGCGGCGCGGCGCATCGCGGACGATCGCGGCATCGACATCGCGGCTGTCGCCGGCACTGGACGTGGCGGAGTTGTCTCAAAGCCGGACGTGCTCGCGGCGTCTGCGGGGACTGGGCCGGCTGCTGCTCCGTCGCGCGCTGTGGCCTCGGCGCCGCCGGCACCTGTACGTGGTGGAAATGGCGCGACACCGGGCGAGCGCGAAACGCGCGAAAAGATGTCTACGCGTCGCAAGCGCATCGCGGAGAATCTCCTGCAGTCTCAGCACGCCACCGCACATCTCACGACGTTCAACGAAGTCGACATGTCCGCGCTCAACGCGCTGCGCGAGAAGTACAAGGAAAAGGTCGAGAAGGAGTATGGCGTCAAGCTGACGTTCATGCCGTTCTTTGTGCGCGCCGCTTGCCAGGCTTTGAAACAATTCCCGACGATCAACGCGCAGGTCGATGGCGACGCCATCATCTTCAAGCACTACGTCAACATTGGAATCGCCGTCGCGTCAGAGCAGGGGCTCGTTGTGCCGAACATCAAGGACGCGGATCGCAAGGGATTGATAGACGTCAGCCGGGAGATCGGCGAAGTCGCCAAGCGCGCGCGCGACGGAAAGCTGACGATGGACGATCTCACCGGCGGCACGTTCACGCTCACCAATGGCGGTGTGTTCGGCTCGCTCGTGTCCACGCCGATCATCAACTACCCGCAGGTCGGAATACTTGGCCTTCACAAGACGCAGGATCGCCCGGTTGCGATCAACGGTCAGGTGGTCATCCGGCCGATGATGTACCTAGCGCTGTCATATGACCATCGCATCGTCGAAGGACAGCAGGCGGTGCTCTTCCTCGTACGCGTGAAGGAACTCATCGAAGATCCGGCCGCGATGCTTATCGAATAGATGATCGACTGCGATGTGGCGATCATCGGCGGCGGACCCGGTGGATACGTAGCAGCAATTCGCGCCGCCCAGCTGGGCCTCAACACAGTTTGCATCGAGATGGCAACGACACTCGGCGGCGTTTGCGTGAACGTCGGGTGCATTCCGTCAAAGGCGCTGCTTACGTCATCGGAGCACTACGAGTTCGCGAGATTGCACGCGGCCGAGCACGGCGTGACGCTCGGGGATGTGAAGCTGGATCTCGGGACGATGATGAAGCGCAAGGACGCCGTCGTCGGGCAGAACACCAAGGGAATCGAGTTCCTGTTCAGGAAGAACAAGATCACCTGGGCGAAGGGGCGCGGCAGTCTCAAGAAGGGAAATGTCGTTGACGTCGCCGGTGCCGACGGGAAATCCGAGTCCTACCGCGCAAAGAACGTGATCATCGCGACGGGGTCGGTTCCGGTGGAGCTGCCGTTCCTCAAGTTCGACGAGAAGCGCGTGTTGTCGAACATCGGCGCGCTGACTCTTCAAGCGGTGCCCCGGCATTTGCTGGTGATCGGTGGCGGAGTCATTGGTCTGGAGCTCGGCTCTGTTTGGCGGCGGCTCGGTGCGAAGGTGACGATCGTGGAGCTGATGCCGACGATTCTTCCCGGCAACGACGAGGAGATCGTCAAGGAAGCCGATAAGGTTTTCCGCCGGCAGGGGCTCGACATCCGTGTCGGCACCAAGGTGACCGGTGCGAAGCTCGAGAAGGATCGCGTTCTGGTTGACGTGGAAAAGGATGGGAACAAAGAGACGATCGACGCGGACTACGTACTCGTCTCGGTGGGACGAAAGTCGTCGCTCACCGGCATCGACGCCGCGGGGTTGGGATTGAATCTCGGAAAGCGCGGAGAAATCGCCGTCGATGCGCAGATGCGGACGAATCTTCCGAACGTGTACGCGATCGGTGACGCGGTGGGCGGCAAGCTCCTCGCGCACAAGGCTGAGGAAGAGGGAGTGATCGCGGCGGAAGTGATCGCGGGCTACAAGGTACACATGGACTACAAGTCGATGCCGTCGGTGGTGTATACCTGGCCGGAGATCGCGACTGTCGGGTTGGCGGAGCATGAGGTGAAGGAGAGCGGCCGGAAGTACAAGGTCGGGAAGTTTCCCTTTACCGCCAACGCGCGCGCGCGCACGTCGGGCGAGACGAGTGGCTTCATCAAGTTCATCGCCGACGCCGAGACGGACGAATTGCTCGGGGCGCACATGATTGGCGCGAACGTATCGGAGATGATCCAGGAAGCGGTGCTGGCGTTCGAGTTCCGCGGATCGTCGGAGGACATTGGCATTACCGTGCATTCGCATCCGACTCTCACCGAGGCCGTGAAGGAAGCCGCGCTCGGCGTGCTCGGCAGATCAATTCACATCTAGATGTCCCCCAGCTCGCGCATCAGGCCGATGGTGGCGGCCGACCGTGGAGGGGTCTTCAGGATCCTCGAGAACGCGGGGAATTTCACGCCGGAGGAGGTCGCGACGGCACTGGAGCTGATCGACGAGTGGCTCGATCTGGGCGAGCACAGCGGGTATCTCACCTACGTCCTCGAGTCCGAGGTCGAAGAGACGAAGGAAGTCCTGGGCTACGTGACGTTCGGACCGACACCGCTGACGGAGGCGACGTACGATCTGTACTGGATCGCGGTGGACAAGTCGAAGCACCGGGGCGGCGTCGGGAAGAGACTGATGAAGTTCACCGAGGAAGAGATCACTCGGCGCGGCGGGAAGCTGCTTCTCATCGAGACATCGTCGCAGGAGACTTATGGCGGCACAATTCAGTTCTATGAGCGAACGGGGTACGCGCGGGTGGGGAAGATTCCGGAGTACTACAAGCCTGGTGACGACAAGCTGATTTTTGCGAAGAGGTTGGCGGCTCCCGCAGTCGCCGACGTCGCGGCGGGCAACGTCGAGCCCGCCAAGGCCCCGAGTTCAGCAACTCCCGCCGTTTTTTGATTTCGCGCTGACAGTCATGGGCGGCCATTATGGGCTATGCCCGACGAGAATCGGCCGCATATTCCGCTATCTCACCTGAGTGGGGGATCGGACCCAGCTCGGCGATTCCGGCTACTCGAGCAAGTTCGGCGAGGCCTTCGGGTTCGACATTACAGCAGGCGTACCGAGATCGCCTACTGCGCCTGGGTTCGGCGATTTGTGATTTTCCACCGCCGTTGTCACCCATCTCTCATGGGTGAATCTGAGATCTCCGCTTTTCTGAACCACCTCGCTACGGACGGACGCGTCAGCGCCTCGACCCAGAATCAGGCTTTGCACGCCCTGCTCTTCCTGTATCGCCACATACTGGGTCGAACCATGGATCTCATTCCGGGCCTTACACCCGCAAAGCGTGGGCGCCGGTTGCCGGTCGTTCTGTCGGTCGGTGAAGTGCGCTCGATTCTTTCGCACATGCGCGGAGTGGCGCGTCTGTGCGCGAGCCTTATGTACGGAAGCGGGTTGCGCCTGTCGGAATGCACGCAGCTCCGGGTGAAGGACGTGGATTTCGAGCGCGGAGAGATCATGGTTCGCGTTGGAAAGGGCGACAAGGATCGGCGCGTTCCCCTTCCTAAGCTCGCGACTCCCGCGCTCAAGGTTCAGATGGAGCGTGTACGAAAACAGTTTGAGCGGGATTTGCGGTCGGGCGTTCTGGGAGCAGCGTTACCCGAAGCCCTCGGGCGAAAGTTGCAGAATGCAGACCGTGACTGGAGCTGGCAGTACATCTTCCCTGCGACGCGGATTTACACCGAGGGCGAAACCGGCAAACGCAGGCGTCATCACATCCACGACTCAGCGATTCAGCGTGCGGTAGCCGAGGCGGTGCGATCGAGCCGTATAGCAAAGCGTGCAACCTGCCATTCGCTGCGTCATTCCTTCGCAACCCATTTACTGGAAAGCGGTTCCGATATTCGAACGATCCAGGAGCTGCTGGGCCACAGTAGTCTTCAGACGACGATGATCTATACGCATGTGTTGAATCGGGGAGGGCTTGGCGTACAGAGCCCGGCGGATCGTTTGTGAGCATAGATCGGGGGTCTTGTGGTGCTTTTATTCCCTCTCCACCTCTCGGATGGTTTCGCGCATTGCTATCGCGCGAGCGGCGCGCATGATAACTCTTTGCACACATTCGCGGTTCTTGCTTAACGACGTGGGCCACAAAGAGTTACACTCGCAGCCGTCACTTCACCGCTCCATCTTATCTCGCATACGGTTGCAGCTTTGTCGTTTCTCCGCAGTATAAACACGCAGTACAATTACTAGTTAGATAGCACAACTTGACCTCGCCGTTAGTCAGAGTGTCATCTTGAGCTGTACCCGGTTTCGTGGACACGTGATCTAAGCTACCTGCCCTTGTTTCTCAAATTCCATGGGGCTCAGGTAGTCCAGTGTTGAGTGCCTCCTGGTTGGATTGTAAAAGCGTTCGATGTAGTCGAAGATATCTGT
>JBBQFZ010000010.1:0-49293 GCA_038322455.1 Gemmatimonadales bacterium
AACTCGCTGTTCAGTGGACTCTTCCCGGGCGAGATCGCGGCGCGGCTTCCTGACTGGTGGGGCAACGCGGATCGCGAAGACGAATCTCTCAACGCGCACGAGAAGGAGCTGCTCGAGTCGCATCTCGAGGAGCTGTGCGGAAAGACGCCGGTTCGTTACCAGAAGATCTCCACCGCCGGCAACTCCGACGAGCTCGAGCGACATCTGGGCACCGCGATTGGCCCCGAGGGCGTGAGCGCGTTCGTGTTCAACTTCGTCGATCTCCTGACTCACGGACGCAGCGAATCGCAGATCCTGTACGAAGTCGCGCGCGACGAGATCGCGCTGCGCCAGATCACGCGGCAGTGGTTCCAGCGGTCGGCACTGTTCAGCGTTCTGAAGGAGGCGTCCCGCCGGAAGATCTCCGTGTTGTTGACAACGGATCACGGCTCCATTCACTGCAACACTCCAGCGACGGTGTTCGCCAAGCGCGACGCGAGCGCGAATCTGCGCTACAAGTTCGGTGAGGATCTGCGCGCCGAGCGTCCGGACCAGGCGCTGCTCTTTCCAAGCGAGGACATGCTGCGGCTGCCGCGGCGCGGCGGTGGAGGAAATACTCTCCTTGCGACGAATGACTGCTTCTTCGTCTATCCGACGAAGCTGCGCGAGTACCAGAGCCGGTATCGCGGATCGTTCCTCCACGGCGGCGTAACGCCGGAGGAAGTAATTCTCCCGTTGGCGCTGCTTACTCCGCGCCGGTAAATGCCGGCCCGCCAACCGACTTTCCCCCCGGGTGGTAAAGGTCGGAGTGCGATCCGGCTTCCCAGTTCGTGATTGATGCCCGTCTATAAGCGACTGCTTCCATACCTGCGCCCGCACAGCTGGCGCATGGTGATCACGATCGTCGCGAACCTCATTGCGGCGCTGCTCGACGGATTCTCGATCGCCCTCCTGATTCCGTTCCTCAACATCCTCTTCCACCAGCCCGCTACGGCGATTCCGAACGGGATGGTCGCGAAGCTGATTAACGCCGCGATCGGCGGACGCATCATTCCGGGCGATGAGATGCGCTCGCTCCGGAACGTGATCATCGTCGTGCTCCTCGCGGTCATTCTCAAGAATCTCCTGGTATGGATCGCCGGACAGTTCGGCGCGACGCTCCAGGAGTACGTCACGCGCGATCTGCGCAATTCCGTCTATCGTCACCTCGCGCACCTCCCGCTCGGCTACTTCACCCAGATGAAAGCCGGGCAGATCCTGTCGCGCGTGATCAACGACACGTTCGAGACACGGCTGATTCTCACGCAGATCGTCACGCAGTCGCTGCAGAGCGCCTCGCTCGTCATCGTGTACATAGCGATCCTGTTCAGTATCTCGTGGCAGCTGTCGCTCATCGCGCTCGTCATCCTGCCGCTGCTCGGCTTTTCGCTCCAGCCGATGCTCAAGAAGCTCCGGAAGGGAAATCTTCGCCGCGGCAACATGCACGGCGAGATGACGAGCGTGCTCCAGGAGACGATCAGCGGCATTCGCCTGGTGAAGGCGTCGGGCACAGAGGCGTACGAAGAAGGGCGGTTCGCCGAGGGAAGCAACAGGTACGCACTGACCAGCCTCAAGATGACGAGGCTCGCGCTGGTCGCGCCGCCCGTGACGGAGATCATCGGTACTCTGATCGCGGTTCTGATTTTGTGGGTCGGTGCCTGGCAGGTGCTTCGGAATGGGACGATGACCGGCGCGACGCTGCTGGCGTTCCTCACGCTGGTCCTCCGGCTGCTCCAGCCGCTAAAGCAGCTGTCGCAGATGCGCACCACCGCGCAGTCGTCGCTCGCGTCGGCGGAGAGGCTGTTCGAGATTCTCGACTCGCCCGCGGAATTCCAGCTCGATCGGGGCACCAGGGACAGCGCGAAGTTCGATCGCGAGCTCAGGTTCGAAGACGTCAGTTTCTCTTACGGAGACGCGCCGGTTCTCTCCGGCATCGACTTCAGCGCGAAGAAGGGCGAGGTGGTCGCCCTCGTGGGACCTAGCGGATCGGGAAAGAGCACGCTGGTTGATCTCATCCCGCGGTTCTACGAGCCGGGCGAAGGCCGCATTCTTCTCGACGGCATCGACACCCGCGAGATCAAGCTTCCGGTGCTTCGCTCGCTCACCGGAATCGTGAGCCAGGAGACCGTTCTCTTCCACGACACCGTGCGCAACAACATCGCATATGGCGCGACGGGGAAGTACGCGCAGGCGCAGATCGAGGCGGCTGCCAGAGCCGCCAACGCGCATGAATTCATCGCGGAGCTGCCTCAGGGCTACGACACGCTCCTCGGCGAGAGGGGGACCCGGCTTTCCGGGGGTCAAAGGCAGCGCCTGGCGATCGCCAGGGCCTTGCTCACCGATCCGCCGATCCTCATTCTCGATGAAGCAACTTCAGCCCTCGATACGGAGTCGGAACGGCTGGTGCAGGAAGCGGTTGACCGACTCTTGCAAGGGAGGACGGTGTTCGTGATTGCGCACAGGTTGTCCACGATTACGCACGCTGACCAGATACTCGTTCTCGATCGCGGTGAGATCGCGGAACGGGGAACGCACGCCGAGCTTCTGACGCGGCGCGGCGCGTACTATCGTCTCTATTCGCTCCAGTTCGGGGATGCCGACGAGGCATCGATGGTTCCTTCAGCCGGGTAAGCTCAATTGCACGTCTTGTTTCTCTATGCGGGTCGCGAGTGGTCCGGTACGGCACGTCTGTTCTCCAGGGCGGCGCGCGGCGTCTCCGAGCGCGGAGCCAAAGTCACGCTGCTCGTCGCGCCCGACAGCAACGTGCACCTCGCCGTATCGCCGCGGCGCGATCCCAACCAGCCCCGCAATACACCGATACCAGAGCCTTTCGAGATCATTCCATTTTCCACCGAAGGCTGGTTTTTCTCCGCCGCGCGCCGGCTTAGAAAGATCTTCCGACGCTGGGACGCCGACACGATTTTCGTCACCAACGATCGCGAGCACCTCATTGCTGCCACGGCTTGTTGGATGAACAGGGGAGGGGTGGTCGTTCGCTGGACTCCTGCCGGAAAAAAACTGAATGTGGATACTGCCGGGCACTGGGCGGCTCGGTTCGCGAAGACATGGTACCTGTTTGCCAGCGAGACCGATCGTCGGGCATCCGAGATTCCCAAGAAGGCGGCCGGCAGCAGCATCGCCGAGATCGGCGTGAACGTCGACAACTACCGCCCGGACGGAGAGAAATCGTCCGCGACCGCTGAAGCCGCGAGCGATCAGCAGCCCACTCCGCTGAACTACATAGTCTGCGTTTACGACCCGACCGCCCGTGGACGCGCAGCCACCGCCATTCGCACGCTGTCGATGCTGGCGCCGAGGCACCCTAATCTGAGGTTGATGTTTGTCGGACCGGGCTCGGACGACGAGGATCTACGCATGCAGGCTGCCGCCCTTCGCGTGCTGCACCTCGTGAGCTTCCTCGGCGAGCGCGACGATCAGACCAGCCTGATGCGCGACGCGCACATGGGCTGGGTCGTCGCCGAGGGTGACACCGGCGTGTACGGACTGCTCGATCTCATGGCGCTCGGCATTCCGGCGGTTGCGAGCGAAGGCGGTATCGCGCAGCGCTACATCGCGCACGGAATCAGCGGCGCCCTGTATCCGCCCGACGACTCGGCGTCGACTGCCGCCGCCGTCGCCGGCTTGCTCAAGAACGAAGAGTCGCGCGAGGCGATGGGCAAGGCGGCGCGCACGCGCGTCGCGAGAGAATTCCCGGAGACCGCGATGATCGAAGGCTTCGATCGCGCCGCGAACTCAGCCCGCGCGGGAAGCCGGCACGCGGGGTGAGCTCTTCCATTCGCGACTCGTCCGTGGTCACCGCGGTGATTGCGGCTCACGACGAGTCCGCGAACATCGAGGCCTGCATCGCGAGCGTCGGTTGGGCGAGCGAAGTAATTGTCGTGGAGAACGATTCAGTTGATGACACGATTGCTCGCGCGACCAGCGCTGGCGCGACGGTGATCAGCCCGCACTTCACGACTATCGGCGCTGCTCGAAATCAGGCGATCGCGAGGGCCGCTACACCCTGGATTCTGGTGCTCGACGCCGACGAGCGCTGCACCCCGGAATTGGCGCGGGAGATCGAGGAGACAGTCGGCAAAACCGATTCGCAGGCGTTCCGCATTCCGCGCCGGAACTTTTTCCTTGGAAAAGAGGTTCGGCACGGCGGATGGCAGAGCGACAAGCCCGTCCGCCTCTTCAGGCAGGAGCTCCGCTACAACGCGAATCTGGTGCACGAGCACGTCGACCTGCCGAATGGTGTCCGCATCGGCGAAACAAAGGCGGCGCTCCTTCACTACACGTACGCCTCCCTCGATCAGTACTTCGAAAAGTTCAGCAGGTACAGTCGATGGTGGGCGCAGCAGAATCACGCGAAGGGAAGGCGGGCGAGCGCCGCGATGGTTTTCTTCAGGCCGCCAGCACGATTCGTCAACATGTATCTGTTGAAGGGCGGCTTTCTCGACGGGGCACATGGTCTGCTCCTTTCCTGCCTGGCGGCCGCGAGCGTGATGGCCAAGTACGCGCGCCTCTGGGAGAGGAGCATTCGCGGATGAACGGCAATGGCCATCGCACTTGGCGTTCTGCCATTACGGGCTCTATAGATTACGCCACGTGCGAGTTCTGATAATCGGCAGCGACAACCCGTGGCGCATGGAGCGGGGGACGCAGCGCGCCCTACGCCGAGCAGGTCACGTGACGAGGCTGATCGACGACGCAAGGGCGAGAAAGCTGATCGGGCGCGGCCTCACTCAGCGCTGGGCAATCTCGCAGTCCAAGAGGTTCAGGCCGGATTTTGTCCTTCTCTCGAAATGCAGTGGACTTGCCCCCGAAACCGTGGGTGAGATCATCGAGGGGAAATCGAACGCGATGTGGTTTCATGACGCTCAGTGGTTCAAGAGCACCTATCGTCCCGACATCGCGCACACCGTCAAGATCGGCAAGCTCACCCAAACCTTCTTTGTCTCGGGTTTCGAAAAGGAATGGGCCCGCTTGGGGCTTCCGGCGAAGTTCCTCCCGTCGTGCGCCGATGTTGCCATCAAGTCTGTAGCCCCGAATAAGAAATACGCCGCCGACGTGACCTTCATCGGTACTGGCCACGATGCGGCGCGCGCGACATTCCTGCTCAAGGTCGCGGCTAAATTCGATTTCAAGGTCTGGGGCCGGGAGTGGGAGGAATGGCGCAAGCCGCTGCACTGGACCGGCCGGTCGGTGGAAGGAAAAGAGTTTGCCGCCGTCTGTGCCAGCTCCAAGATCGTGCTCGGCGTCAACCCTTCGCGGTACGCCGGTGAGCCAGGAAACACTACGTCTGACCGCACCTGGATGGTGATTCTCGCCGGAGGTTTTTTCCTCGGACACGGAACGCCGGAGCTGAAGCAAATGCTGCGTGAGGGAGAGCACTGCGCGTGGTACAAGGATATCGATTCCTGCCTCTCGCAATGCAAGAACTACCTGGTCAACTCCCACGCGCGCGAGCGGATCAGAAGAGAGGGTCAGGCGTTCGTGCGGCAACACCACACCTTCGACCAGAGAATCAGGAATCTTCTCTCGGGCGAAGAGTTCGTTAATCCCCTCGGCTAACCGTGACCGCGACCGGGGTCGAGGCTACCGGCCTCGACAAGAAGCCAAAGCGTGCAGTGCGAAAGCCGACGATGGCGCATCGCGCGGAGTACTACACGATGCGCGCAACCATCCGTGCGCTCAGCGCCCTCAGCTGGGATGCCGCGTGCAGAGTAGGCGAGCGACTCGGCGCGCTCGGATATCGCCCGCTTGGCATTCGCAAACGCGTCGTCGAGCGACAGATTGCCGCCGCGTTTCCCGAGCTGGATCACAAAGCAGTCGTGGGTCTCGCCCGCGAGTCGTACAAGCACCTCGGCCGGACGTTCATCGAAACGGCGCTGCTCGATTCGATCGGGAAGGAGGGGCTTCAGACGCTGGTGGAGAGCGTCGAGGGGTGGGAAGAAGTCGAAGAAGTGATGTCGAAGGGAAAGGGCGCGGTGATGGTCACCGGGCACATCGGCAACTGGGAGCTGGCCGGCGGGTACGTTGCAGCGCGCGGAATTCCGCTCGACGCGATCGTTCGCGGGATGGCGAACCCGCTGTTCGATGCATACATCAATCATACCCGCGAAGGAATCGGGATGACGATTGTCCCCGACTCCGAAGCGGTCCGGCGGACACCGCGCTCGCTTAGGGCGGGAAGAGCGGTGGCGTTCGTCGCTGATCAGGGGGCCAAGGGCCTCGCATCGACGTTCGTTCCTTTCTTCGGACGGCCCGCCAAGACTCCGCGCGGTGCCGCGGTATTCGCTTTGCGTTTCGAGGTCCCGGTTTTGTTCGTCGTCGCGCTTCGGAAGCCGAATGGACGCTATCGTCTGATTGTCGAGCGCCTCGAGGCAAAGCGCACGGGTGACATGGATAGCGACGTCGATGCGATCGTCGCGCGTTTTACGGAGCGGTTGGAGCATTGGGTGCGTGTTGCTCCGGCGCAGTATTTCTGGCAGCATCGCAGGTGGAAGCGGCAGCCGCCGGACACTCCGGCCGCGCTGCGAGACCCATCGGCGTAACGAGGGGAGGGCGATGCTGGATCCCAAACAGCGACAGAGATTTCTCCGCGACAACCGCGCGCGCATTGGGATAGGCATCGTCCTGGTCATGACTCTCGCGGCGATCCTGGCGCCACTGGTCGCGCGGCAGAATCCGATCACCATCGACCTGCTACACACACTCCAGCGTCCTTCCGCGCAGCATTGGCTGGGCACCGACATCCAGGGACGCGACATCTGGTCGCGCCTTGTTTACGGAGCGCGCGTTTCGCTCACGGTCGGACTCATCTCGCAGGGAATCGCGCTCGCCCTCGGCGTTTCGCTGGGGCTGCTCGCCGGATTTTACGGCAAATGGGTGGACGAGGTGGTGATGCGGCTCGCCGACGTCACGCTCGCCTTTCCGACGCTGCTGCTGTTGATCGCGATGGTCGCCGCGCTTCAGCCGTCGGAGGGAGTGGTCTTCGCCACGATCGGCATTGTCGGCTGGGCCGGGATGGCGCGCATCGTCCGGGGTCAGGTGCTGGTGGTCCGGCAGCTTGAGTACATTCAGGCGATCAGGGCGCTCGGCGCGGGCGACGTGCGGATCATGATGCAGCACGTGCTGCCCAACGTCATTGCGCCCGTCGTGATCACCGCGACACTTGGCGTCGCCGGCGCCATCATGGCCGAGGCGGCGTTGTCGTTTCTGGGGCTGGGAGTGCCGCCGCCGGCGCCGAGCTGGGGGTCGATGATTGCTGATGGGCGGGATCTCTTCCAGCTGCAAACCGCCCCGTGGACGTCCGTGTTTCCGGGTGTCGCGATCGGGGCTGCTGTGCTTGGCTTCAACTTGCTGGGCGACGCGCTCCGCGATGCGCTCGATCCGCGGCAATACTACAGGGCAAGGAAGGAGGCTTAAAGAAATTCCCACAGCCGGCTCGGAGTGACCGGGCAATGGCAATCACCTCAGAACGAGGATGACAATGCTGCTCCAGAATACAGCACCCGTTCAAGTGCAGACCACCGTCGCACAACCGTCTTTCACCGACACACTGGTGGGATCATTCCGCGACGCGTTCTCGATGGTTGTGAGCGCGATCCCGCGCATACTCGGCTTCATCATCATCGTTGCGATCGGCTGGTTCGTCTCTACGCTGCTCGCGCGGGCGGTCGTCGGCCTGCTGCGCGCTATCCGCTTCGACGAGCTGATGCAGCGCTCCGGTCTCGCTGACTTCGTCGCCAAGATGGGCACGGGAATCGACTCGGCCTCGCTCGTCGCCGGGATCGTGAAGTGGATCGTTCGCCTCGTGGTGCTGCTGGTCGCGTTCGACGCGCTGGGATTGCCAGCGGTATCGGACGTTATGAGACAGCTGCTCCTTTGGCTCCCGGATCTGGTGGTTGCGATCTTCGTCCTCTTCATCGGAGGGATCGCTGCCCGCGCACTGGGCAACATCGTGCGCGGCGCGACGGCCGAAAGCGGATTCGCGAATCCGGAGACTCTCGCGAATGTTTCGCGGACGGCGGTATGGGCGTTCGCGATCGTCGTCGCGATTAATCAGCTGGGCATCGCTACCAATCTGATCAATACACTGTTCACGGGCTTTGTTGGCGCGCTAGCCATTGCGCTTGGTCTTGCCTTTGGATTGGGCGGGCGGGACCTGGCGGCCCGGACGCTCGAGAACTGGTACGACCACGCGCAGGAAGTGAGACCGAGGAAGAGGGTGAAGCAGGAGGAGTAGAGCGACCCGCAAGGTCGCATTCACCGCATTCTGCCATTCGCGGCGGTCGCCGGCTAAAGGTGCGGGGCGATCGCCGCAGTCGCTTTCTCAGAGGTGAGGACCGGAATCACCTCGAACTCGACGATGTCGCTCCAGTGCGCCATCCATTCGTCGAGGAGAACACGGCTGTCACAGTCCATCACCTGAAAACAGCGCTCGAAATCGGTCGTCACCCAACTCGAGACATATCGAACACCCTTCGGGGTGAGGCGTCCCGCGTCCCTGAACCGGCGGTAAACCGGTTTGGCATCCCCATCGCGGTACGTCTCGATGACCATGAACAACATGTGCGCCTCGTTTCGATGGGAGAAGGAACCTTCCGCTCTTTTGACCACTAATTGCTGCGCAGGTGCTCACCGTACGGTCCGAATCAATCCGTAATCTCGCGCCCCCTTCCGTAGCAGGTGATACCCGCCCGCCAGCGGTTTCGCCGATGCGAGATCTGTGTCCGCGCCCGCGCGTTGTCCGTTGAGCGTAACGCCGCCCTGTTCGACCAACCTCCGCGCTGCACCCTTCGATGCCGCGAGCTTGAGAGTCACCATCGCGTCGAGAAGGGAAGGCGTCTCGCGCGACTCGGCGAACGGTACCTCCTCGCTCAGCGCTCGCAGCACCGGCTCCGCCAGCGATGTCGGATCAGCCTTGCCGAACAGCACTCGCGAGACCTCCTCCGCGACTTTGGCCGCTTCCGCTCCGTGCACTCGTCCGGTCATGTCGCGCGCCAAAGCCTGTTGCGCCTCGCGCTTCTCCGGCGCTGATGCGATTTGCTTGTCCAGCGCCTCGATCTCGGTGCGCGACATCAGCGTGAAGAATCTCAGGTACTTGCCCGCATCCCGGTCATCGACGTTGATCCAGTATTGATAGAACTTGTACGGGGACGTCAGCGCCGCGTCCAGCCAGACCGCCCCCGCTTCGGTCTTGCCGAACTTGGTTCCGCTCGCGGTCGTCACCAGCGGCATCGTCAGCGCATGCGCCGTTTTCCCATCTGAGCGGCGAATCAGCTCGAGGCCCGCGGTGATGTTCCCCCACTGATCGCTGCCGCCGATTTGCAGCGTCACTCCCTCCCGCCGGCTCAGCTCGAGGAAGTCGTACGCCTGGAGCAGCATGTACGAGAATTCGGTGAACGAGATGCCGCCCTCTATGCGCGATTGCACCGAATCCTTCGCCAGCATGTAGTTCACGGTGAAATGCTTGCCGACGTCGCGCATGAACTCAACGGCCTTGAGCGGGCGCAGCCATGCCGCGTTGTCGCGCATCCGTGCCGCGCTCGGTCCGCTGAAATCGAGAAAACGCTCGAGCTGCCTTCCGATGGCCTTTGCATTCGCGTCGATCTCTTCGCCGGAGATCAGCTGCCGCTCGGCGCTCTTTCCGCTCGGGTCGCCGATCATGCCAGTGCCGCCACCGACGAGAGCGATCGGCCGGTGTCCCGAGTGCTGGAGATGCGCAAGTCCCATCACAGGCACGAGATGGCCTACGTGCAAGCTCCTCGCGGTGGGGTCGAAGCCCGCGTACGCGCTCACGGATCCCGTTGCGAGTGCGTCCGGCAACCCGTCCGTGTGTTGGTAGACCATTCCGCGCCAGGACAGCTCGTCCAACAGTGAATTCTTCGAGTGCATGCGGGGAAGATAGGGACGCTCGGCCATGGTGTCACCTTAAGTGTATCACAGT
This sequence comes from Gemmatimonadales bacterium, assembly GCA_038322455.1. Classification (GTDB taxonomy): domain Bacteria; phylum Gemmatimonadota; class Gemmatimonadetes; order Gemmatimonadales; family Gemmatimonadaceae; genus UBA4720. The sequence goes on from JBBQFZ010000010.1 coordinate 9,977, forward strand.
TATCTTTTTTCATTCCGCATGGCCTCCGACATCAACACCAAACTTCCATTTCGCAAGCGCCACCCAACGCTGGTCAGGGCGGTGCTGCTTTCACTGACTTTCCTCGTCGCCCTCGGCGCGGGCGCCGTCTACGCGAGCTGGGCGCTCATTTGTCGCGGCAATCAGTGCCCATCCATCGAGATTCTGGCTGAGTACACGCCGCACCAGACCTCGAAGCTCTACGCAATCGATGGACGCTTCATCGCCGAGCTGGGGCTGGAGCGCCGAACGCTGGTGAAGATCGACGAGATCCCGCAGATGGTGCAGGACGCATTCGTCAGCACCGAAGACAAGCGCTTCTTCCAGCACGCCGGCATCGACTGGCATCGCGCCGTTGGTGTGGTCGTCCGAGCCCCGCTTCACGGCTACTCGCAGGGGTTTTCAACGATTACGATGCAGCTGGCGCGGAACGTCTTCCCCGAGCAGATCAGTCGCGAGAAGAGCGCCATCCGCAAGCTCAAGGAAGCGAAAGTCGCGCGCGAGATCGAAGCCAAGTACGACAAGAAGAAGATTCTCGAGCTCTATCTCAACCAGATCGATCTCGGTCACGGCGCCTACGGAGTCGAGACGGCAGCGCAGCGCTACTTCGGAAAATCAGTCCGCGATCTGAATCTCGCTGAAGCGGCGATGCTCGCCGCGCTTCCGAAGGCGCCCGCCAGATACAACCCGGTTCGCTATCCCGAGCGCGCCATCCAGCGCCGCAACACGGTGATCGAGCTGATGCGGCAGAACGGCAAGGTCACCGACGCCGATGCCAGCAGAGCGAAAGCCTACCCGCTCCAGCTAGCCAACAAGACCGCTACAGGCGAGACCGCGCCGTATTTCGTCGAATGGGTGAGGCAGCAGCTGGATGCGCAGTTCGGGAAGCAGCTCTACGAGCAGGGACTCAAGGTCTACACGACACTCGATCTCGACGAGCAGAACGCGGCGGAGCGCGCACTCGAGAGGCAGGTGAAGCTTATCGAGGGCGGACGATTCGGTAGATATCCCCACGAGACCTTCGAGCACTACGTAGCGCACCGCGAAGGCGACGAAGGAAGCGGCACGTCACCGTATCTCCAGGCGGCGTTCCTGGCGCTCGACCCGCGCAACGGCGCAGTTCGCGTGATGATCGGCGGTCGCGACTTCGACGACTCGAAGTTCAATCGCTCCGTGCAGGCGCTGCGTCAGCCCGGCTCCACCTTCAAGCCGATCGTGTACTCGGCGGCGATCCAGAACGGCCGACCGGCCTCGTACATCGTGAACGACAGCCCGCTCGTGCTACAGGTGCCCGGCCAGCCCGAATGGAATCCACAGAACTACGACCTGAAGTATCGCGGTGAGATCCCGATGCGCGAATCATTGTACGACTCGCGCAACGTCTCCACGATCAGGCTCGGCATGGAGCTGGGCGAACAGACCGTCATCAACGAAGCCCGGAACTTCGGCATCTCCACGCCGATACCGCCCTACCCATCGATTCACATCGGCGCGGCCGACGTCTATCCGATCGAGATCATCTCCGCCTACACTGCGTTTGCGAACCTCGGCGTGCGCGCCACGCCGAACGCGATTCTCAGGGTCGAGAACGCCAAGGGCGAGATTCTCTGGCAGCCGACGCCGACGCGCTCCCAGGTAATGTCGCCCGAAGAAGCGTGGCTGATGGTCGATATGATGAAGGACGTGGTGCGTCGCGGAACAGCCTCCGGCAGCGTCTGGGGCGCTGGATTCCACTATCCCGCCGGTGGAAAAACGGGAACCACCAACGACGGAACCAACGTCTGGTTCATCGGCTACACCGCGGATCTGGTCGCCGGCGCGTGGATGGGGTTCGATCGCCCGCAGAAGATCAAGGACAACGCCCAGGGAGGCTTGCTCGCCGCGCCTGCCTGGACGGCGTTCATGATCGAGGTCTATCGACGCAAGCCACCGCCGCCGGACTGGCCGCGCCCAATCTCCATCGTCACACGCGACATCGACGTCAGCAGCGGATTGCTCCAGACCCAGTACTGCCCGCGCAATCTCGTCACCACCGAGTTCTACATTTCCGGAACAGAGCCGACGCGCGATTGCGACAAGCACGGCCCATACGCGAATCCGGGACTCACGCCGATCGACACCTTCAGCACAGTGCCGGGATCTCCACCGCCATCCGGCGCGTACCCGCAGCAAGTGCGACCCACGGCGCCCGTAATTCAGCCCGGATACACGCCGGTGCCGTCCCGTAGAGTTCCTACGGTCTTCGACACATCGCGTCGCGCTCCGCCGCCGGGCGACACCAGCCGCGGCGCGCTCATCAGGCGCGACACCACTCGGGCAGGGACGTTCCCGCCTCCGCCACCGCCCGACACGCCGCGCTGATGCGCTATCACGCGCGTTGGGTGCTGCCAATTACCCAGCCGCCGATCGAGAATGGAACCGTCGCCGAGAACGACGGAGTGATTACATACGTTGGTCCGCGCGCCGACGCCCCAGCCGGCGATGACTACGAGCTGGGCGAGTCGATCCTCCTTCCCGGCCTCGTCAACACGCACACACACCTCGAGCTCACCGCGATGCGCGGCTTTCTCGAGGACGGCGGATTCACGGAATGGATCGACAAGCTCCGGCAGTCGCGGAACGAGGTACTCGACGAGGAGATGCTCCTCGATTCGGCGCGATTCGGAATCGTCGAGGGACTCGAGGCTGGAATCACCACCTACGCCGATACCTGCTCGAGCGGCGTCGTGATGCGCGCGCTACGCGAGCAGGGCGTGCGCGGGATCATGTATCAGGAAACGTTCGGCCCCGATCCATCTCACGTCGAAGCCGCGCTGCAGGAGCTGGCGGCGCGGATCGACAAGCTTCAACCCGAGCAGACAGATCTCGTCACGCTCGGCGTCTCCCCCCACGCTCCCTACACCGTATCCGATCGTCTTTACGAGGCGGCCACGCATTTTGCAAATACGCGCGGTATGCCGATGGCGATGCACATCGCCGAGAGCAAAGCCGAACACGAGATCGTCGCGAGTGGCAGTGGCGAATTTGCCGACCGATGGAAGCGCCGAGGCCTCGCGGTGGCGCGACGCGCCCGATCTCCCATTGAGCTGCTCGACCGCCTCGGAGCCCTCGAGCGCGGGCCGCTTCTCATTCATTGCGTGCGCGTCGATGCCGCCGACATCGACATCATGGCGCGCCACCATTGCTCCGTCGCGCACTGTCCGGCGTCCAATGCAAAGTTCGGTCACGGCATCGCCCCGCTTCTCCCAATCGCCGCCGCCGGAATTCGTGTGGGAATCGGATCCGATTCCGTCGCCAGCAACAATCGCATGGATATCCTGGACGAAGCGCGTCTTGCCGTGCTGATCCATCGCGCTGTCACCGGGCGACACGACGCCTTTGGTGCGCACCAGGCGCTCGAGCTCGCCACGATCGGCGGCGCCCGCGCCCTCAATCTCGACTCGCGCGTCGGCTCGCTCGAAGTAGGGAAGGACGCCGACCTCTCCGCCTTCACCACCGACATCTCCCGCACTACTCCCCTCGGCGACCCCTATTCCGCGGCGATCTTTGCGCTACCAGGCCGATCGGCCGCGCTGGTTACGGTTCGCGGGAAGGTTCTGGTCGAGCGCGGACGGGTCCGTTCTGCGGATCCAGCGCTCGCCGAGCGCGTTCGAAAGGCCGGCAGCGCACTCGCGTCGTGGGTGCCCCTCTGATATCTTCAATCTGTCCTCACAGCAGGAAGCCTGTTCAATGGCCGCAGTAGATAATCACCACCGCATCTGGCGCGATGGAAAGTTCGTGGACTGGGAAGACGCCACGATTCACGTAATGAGCCACGTCGTGCATTACGGCTCCAGCGTGTTCGAGGGCATCCGTTGCTACGAGACGCCCGAAGGGCCGGCCGTTTTCCGGCTCAACGCGCACATGCGCCGCTTCGCGGATTCTTGCCGCATCTACCGAATGCCGCTCAAGTACTCGATGGAGGAGCTCTCGCGCGCCGCGGTCGAGACTGTCGCGCAAAACGCGCTGCCGCACTGCTATCTGCGCCCGGTCGCGCTTCGCACCGGCGAACAGATGGGCGTGCTGCCGAACGACACACCGCTCGAGGTTTTCATTATCCCGTGGACCTGGGGCACCTACTTGGGCGCCGACGCGCTCAAGAATGGCGCCGATGTCTGTGTGTCGAGCTGGAGGCGTCCCGCTCCCGACACCTTCCCTTCGCTGGCAAAGGCGGGCGGGAACTATCTCAATGGCCAGCTCTCGAAAATGCAGGCTCGGATCGACAACTACGTCGAGGGGATCATGCTCGACGCTTTTGGGCTCGTCTCCGAGGGTAGCGGCGAAAACCTGTTCCTCGTGCGCGACGGAAAGCTGTTCACGTCGACCATCAGCTCCGGGATTCTCAACGGAATCACCCGTGACTGCGTGATTCGGATCGCCCGCGACATGAACGTCGAGGTCGTGGAAGGCTCGATTCCGCGCGAGATGCTCTATATCGCCGACGAGCTCTTCTTCACCGGAACCGCGGCCGAGATAACTCCGATTCGCTCGGTCGACCGGATTTCCGTGGGGACGGGGAAACCCGGACCGCTCACGCTTTCAATCCAGCGCGAATACATGGGAATCGCGAGCGGAGTGATCGAAGATCGTTATGGTTGGCTAACCCCGGTTCCCCCGCTCAAGACGCTGGCAGCCACCCGTGAAAAAGGCCAGAGACCGCGGGTCGCCGACATGTCAGCTTCGTCCATCTGATCGGCGCCATCGGCGTCCCCTGGAGGGGTCGCCAAGAACGGTCTTTGTGGGGTAGAACCTGTTACCGGCACTCGCCGGCGTCGTCGCAATAGTAGTAGTGTACCAGTCGTATACTTGTATGGAACTTCCCGGGAGGAGTGCTTGATCGTTGGTTGTCTTGCACTGAACGCTTCGTTCGAGCCATTGACGATGGTTCCGCTGCGCCGCGCCCTGCGCCTCGTTATCGATGGAAAAGCGGAGATCGTCGAAGCCGATTCCGATCGCGTCGTCCGTTCCGAGCGACTGACGCTGCCGCGTCCGGTGGTGATCCGCCTCATGCGCTTCATTCACGTCCCACGCCGCTTCCGCAGACAGGTGACGAACACCTTTCTATTCGCGCGCGATCGCTACCGCTGCCAGTACTGTGGCCGCCTTCAGATCGAGCTGAAGCCGCGCGAGTCACTCACGCGCGATCATCTCATTCCACTCTCCCGCGGCGGCGCCAACGACTGGACGAATGTCGTGACAGCTTGCAGTCCGTGCAACACGAAAAAGGCGAACAATCTCCCGAGCGAGATCGGCATGCACCCGATGCACGCCCCGGTAGAGCCACACTTCGTGCACCTGAGCTGGGCAGTGAGACGCCTCACCGCGACCCAGGCGAAGTACATCAGGCTGTTCTACGGGGAGGAGACCCTTCACCACCTCGAAGATCTCGAGCACCGCGGTCCCCATTCGGGGACTCACGTACCGGTAAAAGCGGTCTGAGCGTAGCGCGGTGCCAGCTATCCCGTCGCAGTGAAGCTCGAAGCCCCCAGCCGATCCGCCCAAAGCTCCCAGCCGGAAGTGTTCAGTTGCAGAAAGCAAATCACGGTCTGAACGTGCCGGTGCGTGCCTCGTAGTGCCTCTTCTCGCCACCCAGCAGCCTCACCACGAGCGTCCGCACTCCCCGCCCCACCGCGGTCCCCGGGTTCTTCTTTCCGCTCACCGCCGGCTTGAGCTCCCCGCGCAGCCACCTCTCTACCTCGTCGAGATCACTGAGCGACAGCGTCTCGACATCGAGTAGCAGATTGTAGTAGCCACGCTGGCCTTTTTTCGGTAACAGGATCGCCGGATAATACGGTCCTTCCGCCGACAGCTCGGCGCTGTCGAGGCCCGCGAACTCGCCGAGCGACGCGACCTTCTTGTTCACCACTCGCACGGATTGGTACCTCTTGCCGAGCACGTCGTATTTAACGATGACGTCCCATTCATACGACGCCTTGAGATCGTCAAAAAACCTTCCCGACGCCCACCGCTCCAGTCGATAATGCAGCCGTGCCGGAAATCCGTTCAGCAGGAGATCGCGCATCGAGCCATCGGCGAGCAATCCGGATGACGAGACAGACGGCGGCGTCAGCGTCCACGCGTTGTCCGGCGGCGGTAGCACATCGACGCGAGCTTTCGGCTGGGCGCCGATCGGGGAAACGATCGCGGCACACGCGACCAGGACGGCCGCGATCCACGGCAGGCGGATGCGCATTTCTAGAATCGCCGGTGCACTCGCAGGAACAGATTCGCCGGCTCCTTCGAGCTCGACACCGCCTTGGCGACGTACACTCCGAAAATCCCCAGGTCGAGTCCCAGCCCCACATCGGTCCTGAATGTGCCGAAGCGGGGAAAGCTGTGACTGGAGTACTCGAGCGTCCCGGAGGGTTGTCCGACCAGCCAACCCCTGCCCGCGTCCACGAACGCCACCATCGTCGGCTGCACCGTGAAGCCGACGCCACGCAGCCGGATCGGTCTGGCGTTCAGAAAGTCGAGAAGCGACGAGTGCAGCTCATTGCGGTACTCGAGCTGTGCCAGGGCGACGCGTTCACACTGCGCTGGATTGCCCGATGGCGGTGCGCCTCCGTCGCTGCACTGCGAAACATCCACGATCCCCGGCTGGTACTTCCGAAAATCGAAACCCGGAATTGTTCCTACTCCGCCCACCGAGAAGCGTCGCTCCAGCGGCAGCTCGTCACCGTTGAGCCATCCTCCGAGAACGAGCCTCCCGTGTATCCAGCTCGTAGGCGAGAGCCGGTTGTAGCGACGCAGATCGAGAAAGGCACGTCCATATGTGAGCTGTGAAACCGGTAAAGGGCGCGCCAGCGGCGAAGCGAGCCCCGCGTCCGTCACGCGGCCCGAGCCTCGCTCGTACTCGGCCAGTATCAGCCAGCCGGTGGACGGATTGACGTCGTCGTTTCTCGTATCGACGTTCGCGCGCAGCACGGCCGTGTGAAAGCGTCCCGCGTCCACCAGCGGATTTGCGCGCCAGGCCTGACCGTTTCTGAAAATCGAAAAGACATTGCGCACCGCATCCGACGACCATCGCTCATCGCCCCAGTCGACGGAAAGGCTGCTGCGCTTACTCATGTGAAAGGTCCCGCTGACCTTCGCGCCATGACGGGTCAAGTAGTCGCGAAAATCGCGGCGCACGAAAAAAGCGGCGAGCCCCGCGTCGGGATCGGGAAGCTGCCATGGCTCGACGGGGGTGACGACATCGTACGAGTAGACGCCGAACGCGTAACCCCTCTCGCGCCCAACGCGCATTTCCGCAGTGATCTTGTGGCCGAGGTTCTGATCGTCCCAATGGAAGGTGTCGGCACTGCGAATGATTCCGAGCACCGAGACGTTGAATGCCGCGCGTCCCGAGCTGTCGCGAAGGATGGGGCCCAGGTAGACGGGCAGTCCCTCGACACGATTGTAGGTTTTTCCGGAGCTCAGGATCAATCCACTCGCCCGGCTGGATCGCGCCCACAGCCCGAGCTTCTCCGCCGTGGAGTCGCGTGCCGCTGAGTCGGGCTCCTGCGCGTGCGCCAGCCCGGCGACGCACGCAAGGAGAACGAAGAGTGCTCGAGCCGTTCGTGTGATATTTGTCATGTCGCCCTTATACCCTGGTCGCGTTTATTCCGAGCCGCTTCATCCGTCGATACAGATTTGGCCGGTCCGTTTGAAGCCTTCTCGCCGCATCCGCGACGTTGCCACCGGCATCCGCCAGCGCGCGGGCGATCACCGTACGCTCGAAGGCGTCGAGCCTGTCGGCCAACGAAGCAGTGTGCTCTGAGCTAGCCGTTGCGCGATCTCCAATACCCGCGTGTGGGCGGGTTGGAGTCGCGGGCGTAGCGTCGAGTTGATCGTGCTCCACAATCAACACGTCCTCCACCTGCTGCCCCGTCATCTCTGCGCCCGGATGAAGAATCGCAAGGCGCTCAATGATGTTGGCGAGCTCCCGTACGTTGCCTGGCCACGGATACTCGCGCATCAGCTGCAGCGCGTCGCTCCTCCACCTCGGCCGCGCCTGGCCGGTGCGCTGGAGGAACTGTTCCGAAAAGTGAGCCACCAGCTCGGGTACGTCCTCACTGCGATCGCGCAGCGGAGGAATCGCCAGTGGAATGACGTTCAGCCTGAAGTACAGGTCCTCGCGAAACGTGCCGCCCCGTACGGCACGTTGCAGGTCGTGGTTCGTAGCCGCGAGGATGCGAACGTCCGTGCGTATCACCCGGTTGCCGCCGACGCGCTGGATTTCCTTAGCCTCGATTGCTCGCAGCAATTTGGCCTGTGCATCGGGACCCAGGTCTCCGACTTCATCGAGGAAGAGCGTCCCGCGGTGCGCCAGCTCGAACCGTCCGATCCTGGTTTGCGTGGCGCCCGTGAACGCGCCGCGCTCGTGCCCGAACATCTCGCTCTCGACCAGGTCGCGCGGAATCGCCGCGCAGTTCACGCGGACGAAGGGCTTTTCGCGACGCGCGCTTCCGTCGTGAATCGCGCTCGCCACCAACTCTTTCCCCGTCCCGGATTCGCCGGTGATGAGCACCCGCGCGTCGGTCGGAGCGATGCGCGCGATCATCTGGCGGACCACCGCCATTGCTTCGCTCTTGCCGACCATCTCGCCCGTGAATCCCAGCTCCGCGCGCAATGCTCGCGCGACACGGCGCGTCTGCCGCAACTCCAGTGCCGACGCCACGGCCAGCAGAACGCCCTCGGGCGTCAGGGGCTTTTCCAGGAAATTGAAGGCGCCGAGCTTGGTGGCCTTCACCGCGTCGGCGAGTCCCGCGCGCCCGCTCATCATGATCACGGGCAGATCCGGCGCGACGTCGCGCAGTCGCGCCAGCGTGGCCATTCCATCGAGGTCGCCAGGCATCATGAGGTCGACGAGCGCGACATCGGGCTCACCATCCTTCACTCTCGCGATCGCTTCGACTCCACTCGGCGTCTCGGTGACCTCGTACCCTTCGCCTGTAAGCAGCGCGCCGACCATGCGCCGGATGTTCGGCTCGTCGTCAGCGATGAGGACTATTGGCACCTACGTCGTGCTGTCCCGCGCAGGCGCGCTCTGGCGCGGCTCGGAGCCCTTGCCCTCGGACAGAAGCTTCGTCGTGAACCTCTGCCCTTCGGAGATTCGCTCGACTTCGAGGGCGACGGCATCTACCGCCTGCTCTATGCGCTCTAGTCGACTCGTGACCTCGGAAGGAATGCGCGGATTTCTGGAATCTGCGTCCATGCGTCGCGAGTACGCCCTCGCCAGCGGAATTCCGATCGCACATATGATGGCGGTGGCAAACGCGCCCAGCGGAACGGCTACTTCAGGTCCCATTTCAGGTCTCCTTCGCGGCGTCGACGCCGTTTGCTGGTATTGTGAGCTGAATCTCCGTTCCTTTCCCCAACGTGCTGGTGGCGTTGACGGTTCCATCGTGCGCCCAGACCGCCTGCCGCGCGATCGCCAGCCCCAGGCCCGTGCCGCCCGGCTTGTTGGTGACGTACGGCTCCCAGATCGTCTCAAGCTTTTCCGTCGCGATGCCCCTGCCATTGTCGGCGACGGAGACTCGCACCGCGCGATGACCCTCAAGCGTCGTAGCGGTGGCTCTCACCGTGATGCGACCGCTATCGCCCGAGGCGTCCACCGCGTTGAGAAGCACATTGCTCAACGCGCCGGCGAGCGCGCCGTTGTGGCCGTGGACTCTCGGAAGATTCTCGTCTATCTGAAGATCGAGTGCAATGGTGGATGGTACGCAGCTGCGCGCAGTGTAGCGTACGAGCTCACCCATGTCGATCTCCGTTGCGGGGCCTTCAGGCAGCCTGCCAAACTCCGCAAAGCTTCGAGCCATGCGATCGAGCCGGTCCGACTCCATCGTGATCACAGTCACGTCTTCCTGTAGCTCCGGTGCGGCATGACCGCGCAGCCGGGCGAGCGCGAATCGAATTGGAGTCAGCGGATTCTTGATCTCGTGCGCCACCCTTCGCGCGCTCTCCCTGAACGCGTGCAGCCTCTCTGCCTCCACGGCATGCCGCCGGCCATGCTCGAGCTCAGAGACCATCTCGCGCATGCTCCGGCGCAGCGTCTCGAACTCCGGTGCGCCGCGCACGCGGCTCGTGGTCACTTCTATTGTCGTAGCGTCATCGCCACCCGATCCATTCTGTCTGGTTGTGACCAGGGCTCGCTCCGGCTTGGGCGGGAGTGGCTCCCCGTGTCCAATGAGCTCCGTCCATCGCACGAGCTCGTCGAGCGGTCGGCTCAATTGGCGGCTCAGGTGTCCTGCCACACGCGACGCCGCGCCGGTCAACACGAGCAGCGCCAGCAGGCCGCCAATCGCGATCACGCGCACCGTTCGGGTGGCCAGAAAGCTGTAGCGCCGCGCCTGCTCAACCGAGAGCCGCAGCTCACGCTCGTGGGCGTCGATAGCGCGCCGCTGCGAGGCCGTCAACGGCGCCTGGCGAGCGGCCGCAATTGCCTTCTCGCCGCTGGCAGCCACGCTGTCCCAGGCCGACCGTCCGGTCACCAGGGGAAGCGCTGTGCTGACAGTGCCGCTCCACAAAAGCGTGAGCAAAAGCGCCGGCACGATCGCGAATAACGAGAGGATCAATACCAGGCGCGTACGGAATCGCAGTTGATTCATGGGGATTCGAGTATAAATTATACCTGTACGGCGCGACTTCGAGGATCCAGCGACCGGTCAACCGTCAGGTTGACGCGCTCGCTCGGACCTGAAGACGCACCGCCTGCGGCGACCGTCGCAGGATCAACATGGCGTGCACCCGCCGAGAAAGGTTAGCCGGTACGCAGCCGAGCACTCGTAATCAATCCAATTCATGACACCACGACCCCATCGGGCCGCGCCGCCACATAGCGCGCCCCGCCATGTCGCCCCGATACATCGAGGGCCACAGGCCATGTCCGCAGCAGCCCTATCCGCTCCCCACCACGCCCCGAACGCCTGTCTGCTCATCGACTTCGACAACGTCACACTGGGCATTCGCTCCGATCTCCAAACTGAGCTGAAGAACCTTCTCTCCTCCGACATCGTAAAGGGCAAAGTCGCCGTGCAGCGCGCTTACGCCGACTGGCGACGCTATCCGCAGTACGTCGTCCCCCTCACCGAATCGTCGATCGATCTGATCTTCGCTACCGCCTACGGGTCCGCCAAGAAGAACGCGACGGACATCCGCCTCGCAATCGATGCAATCGAGCTCGTGTTCACCAGGCCGGAGATTGGAACGTTCATTCTCCTCTCGGGTGATTCGGATTTCTCGAGCCTAGTCATCAAGCTCAAGGAATACGGCAAGTACGTGATCGGCGTGGGCATTCGCGAGTCGTCGAGCGATCTGCTCGTGCAGAACTGCGACGAGTACTACAGCTACAACGCGCTCGCGGGACTCGTGAAGTCCAGTGAAGAGGAAATCGTCAAGCGCGATCCGTGGGAGCTTGTGACGGAATCCATCACGCGGATGAAGCGCAACGGCGATGTGATGCGCGCCGATCGCCTCAAGCAGGTGATGCAGCAGATCGACAGCTCGTTCGACGAAAAGAACCTCGGTATGTCGAAGTTCTCGCGGTTCGTCTCGGAAGCAGCGCAGCGTGGATTACTCACGCTCACCAAGCTCGAGAACGGGCAGTTCGAAGTCGGCCCTCCGCGCTCAGGCGGCGCTCCGCCGGCCGGTGAATCCGCCGCTGAGGCCCCTGCGCCAAGATTGGCGGCGCCACGCACCGAAGAAGGTGAGGCGAGCGACCGCCCCCGACGCAGTCGGAGAGGTGGCAGAGGCCGCGACCGCGAGCGGTCACCACGCCCTGCACAAACGCCGGCGGCGACGACCGGCGGGACAGAATCCCTCACGGTAGTTGAAGAAGCTCCGCCACCAGCCGCTGCATCAACGAACGGAGACGCGATCGGCTCGAGTGGTCTGCGCCTCACGCGCGAGGATGCCTTCAATCTCGTACGTCGCGCGGTTGAAGAGAGTGGTCCAGCCCGCGCCAGCCAGGTTCGCACCACCGCGAGAAAGATTCTCGGGCGCGACAGCGAAAGTCTCAGCGAGCGCAATTTCCTCCGCATCCTTCAGGATGCGCACGATGCGGATCTCATCGATCTCCGCCGTCGCGGCGCTGACTTCGAAGTCGCGCCTGCGGCGGCCTCCACTTCGGTCAGCGAGCAGCTCGCCGCTGCGGAACCGCCCAAGGTGACCGCCGCCACCACGCCGTCGATGCCGACGGGCATGGGGGCACGCAGCTCTCCCCCGGGCAGAGGCAGAGGACGCGGACCCATCGGCGTGCGCGGAGGTGCCCCGCCGGCAGATCTTCTCTCAGTTGGAGTCGTCGAGCCCTGGCAACCGGCCTCCGAGCCCGCCTTCAGTGAGGTCGCTCCGAACCTTCCCCTCACGGGTGAGGATGCACTTTCCGAAAGCGAATCCAAGCCAAAGGCTGCGAGAAAGCGCGCGGCTGGCACAGGACCGCGGCGTGGTCGCAAGACTGTCGCGAAATCGGATACGGAAGAAAAGGCCGCACCGCGCCCGAGCGCTCGCAAGAGCCGCAGCAAGAGCGCCAGCGAGTAGTGTGAGCCGGCAAGTAATCTCGAGCCCAGCGGATTCGGAATCGAGTCTTCTGGGCTCTAGATCACGCCCCCGCTTCCATCGAGGGCGCGTCCTGCCACCCGGATTCTACAACCGCGAGACGGAGATCGTCGCGCGCGAGATGCTCGGGACCGTTCTCGAATGCGAGACTCCGGACGGCCTCGCCAGTGGGATCATCGTCGAGACCGAAGCGTATCTTGGCGAGCACGATCTGGCCTGCCACGCCGCGGCCGGGCGCACGCGCCGCACCGAAGGACTATACGGACCTCCCGGCTTTTCGTACGTCTATTTCATATACGGGATGTACTGGTGCTTCAACGCCGTCACCCGGGAGGCAGGTCTTCCCAGCGCCGTGCTCGTCCGCGCCCTCGAGCCGCTCGACGGAATCTCCCTTATGCACCAGCGGCGTCCGCGCGTCAGGCGCGATGTCGATCTCGCCAACGGACCCGGGAAACTCTGCGCCGCGCTCGGCATCATTGGCACCTCCAGTGGGAAGAGCCTTCAGCGAAAGCCGGTGGTGATACGCGGAGGTGAGCCGGTGCCCGACGACAAGATCGAGATAACAACCAGAATCGGAATCACGCGCTCGGCCGACTGGCCGCTTCGCTGGATCGTTCGTGGGAACCGATTCGTCTCTAAGGGAAAGCTCTCCGGCTGACTCGTAGTGCAAAAAAAAACGGCCCCCGAAGGGGCCGTTCGCTCTTATCGCCGGGCGCGCCGATAGCTGCTATTCCCGATCGATGGAGCTTCCAAAGTTGTAACGGACTCCGAATTCAAAGAACGACAACACGCTGTTGAGCAGGAACCTCGAGTTGGCTGGCAGCATCGTTTCCTGCGCGAAAATCGCCGCCCGTCTTGTCTGCATCTGGACCCCGAGCATTCCGAGCACCGCTCCGCGGCTTCTGGAATTGTTCACGTCGTCTATGAACGCATTGCCTGGATACGCGTTCAGGCTGTCCAGCCTTATCCGCGCATTGCCCAATACGGCGATCATGTAACCGACACCCGCATAAGGGGTGATGCCGCCGAAGTGCTTCGGAAACGCCATCGCCGCAAAAGACAGGCGACGCATGTCGTCCACTCGCACCGTGCGCGTTCCCGTGGTGGCCGCTGGATCGCTTACATCGACGTCATGGCTGAAGATCGACTGATCGCCCGAAACGTAGAGTCCGCCCTTGCTGCGGGTGATGAGCCAGTCGATACCGATGTTGGGGGCCGTTCCGTTCCCGTGGCCCGCCGCGCTGAAGGTGTTGATTCCCGCCTTCGCTCCCCAGAACCAGGAGTCATCGAAGTTCCGAACTGCCTGCGCCTGAGCGCTGGCAGATACTACCACTGCGCCGACGAGTCCCACGACGACTGATCTGAGCTTCTGCATGAATGCTTCCTCTAGATTATGCCTAGCTTCGTCCCGACAGTCTTGAAGGCCGAGATGGCCTGCTCGAGATCGTCGCGTGAATGGGCCGCGCTGAGCTGACAACGCACGCGCGCCTGGCCCTGAGGTACGACCGGAAAGCCGAACCCTGTCACAAAGACGCCTTCGTCCAGCAACATGTCACTCATTTTTATTGCGGTGGCGGTCTCACCAACAATTATTGGGACGATTGGGGTCTCTCCGGATAACGGTTTGAACCCCGCTTCCGTGATCGCCGACCGAAAGTATCGCGTGTTCTCGCGGAGCTTCTGCACCAGCTCGGGATGATGTTCCAAATGATTGATTGCCCCGAGCGCGCTGGCCGCGACCGTCGGCGGCAGCGCGTTGGAGAATAGCTGAGGCCGCGACCGCTGTGTCAGCATGTCACACAGGGATGCGCTTCCCGCCACGAAGCCCCCGGCCGCACCGCCCAATGCTTTCCCCAGCGTCGACGTGATGATGTCTACCTCGCCGAGCACCCCGAAGTGTTCGGCGGTGCCGCGCCCGGTGGCGCCGAGAACCCCAGTCCCATGCGAGTCGTCGACCGCCACGATGGCGTCGTGTTCCTCCGCCAGCTGCAGCAACTCCGGCAACCTGGCGATGCTCCCCTCCATCGAGAACACGCCGTCCGTCCAGATGATTCGGCGGCGCGCACCTTTCGCGCTTGCGAGCTTGGATCTCAGATCGTCGAGGTCCGAGTGCTGATAGACGGCGGTCGTGCACTTGGTGATGGACTTGGCCAGCCTGATGGAATCGATGATCGACGCATGGTTGAGCGCGTCAGAGACCACGAAGTCATCCGGCTCTACGATCGTCGCCGTCAGGCCCTCGTTCGCGTTCCACGCCGATACATAGCTGAGCGACGCCTCGGCGCCGACAAAATCCGCGATCGCCTTCTCCAGATCGCGGTGGATCGTGAAGGTGCCGCAGATGAATCGAACGCTGCCCGTGCCCGCGCCGAACCGTTCGAGGCCCTCTATTCCCGCTTTGACCACGCTCGGCTCGTTCGAGAGCCCGAGGTAGTTGTTGGAGGAGAGTATGACGACCTCACCGCGGCCTTCCATCT
This sequence comes from Gemmatimonadales bacterium, assembly GCA_038322455.1. Lineage (GTDB taxonomy): Bacteria > Gemmatimonadota > Gemmatimonadetes > Gemmatimonadales > Gemmatimonadaceae > UBA4720. The sequence goes on from JBBQFZ010000010.1 coordinate 25,045, forward strand.
GCACGCGCGCGCCCTGTGGAGAAGCGAGGTAGTTGAGGCGCTTGTAGACCTTGTCCAGCTTGAGCTTCTCGATCGCGGCCCCTAGCTCGGAATCGAACTTACTGTTCAGCGACACTTCTCCTCTCCGTTATTCAATGGTTAGGCGACCTCGAATATCACCTTGCCGGCGTCGCCCGATTTGATGGCGGCGATCGCCGCGTCCGCCTCGGCGAGCGGAAACCGATGGGTGATGACCGGAGTGGGATCGAATTCTCCCGATCGGAGAAAACGCGTCATCTGATGCCATGTCTCATACATGCGCCGTCCGACCACGCCGTAGATCGTGAGTCCCTTGAAGATGACCTCCGTCGCGAGGTCAAAGTCCACTTTTTTCGATGGAATGCCGAGCATCTGCACCCGTCCGCCGACGCGAACGAGGGCGAAGGCCTGATGAATTGCGGCCGGCACTCCGGACATCTCCAGCACTACATCGGCTCCCAGTCCATCCGTCGCGCCTTTCACGATCCGCTCCGCCTGCTCGGGGTGAATGGCTTCGTGCGCGCCCATCATTTTCGCCAAGGCCAGTCTCGTGTCGTTCACGTCGGTGGCGATGATGCGCGATGCTCCGGCGGCCTTGCAGATTCCAATCGCAAAAATGCCGATCGGGCCGCAGCCCGTCACCAGCACGACGGATCCGGGGATCTCCGCGGTCAGCACCGTGTGAAAGGCGTTTCCCATTGGATCGTGAATGCTGCCAATGTCGAATGAAATGTCGTTATCGAGATGCCACACGTTCGTCGCGGGCATCGATATGTACTCGGCAAAGCAGCCGTCGCGATCGACCCCAATGATCTTGGTATAGGGGCAAACGTGGGAGTTGCCGGTGCGGCAGAGCAGACAGCGCCCGTCCACGATATGCCCCTCGGCGGTGACGCGGTCTCCTTCTTTCACGTCCGTCACCAGGCGGCCCGCCTGCATCACTTCGCCCGCGAACTCATGACCGACGACGAACGGCGGCTTGCACCGTCCCTTCGCCCACGCATCCCAGTCGTATATGTGCACGTCGGTGCCGCAGACGCCCGCGCGCCGCACGCGGATCAGAACTTCATCCTCGCGGATCCGCGGCTCCGGCACATCCTTGAGCTTGAAGCCCGGCGCCGCCGTTTCTTTTACCAGCGCTTTCACGAGCAGGATCTCCGTTTGACTTCTGAGAAATAGTTTTTCCGTACGCGACGAATTCTAACTTGTTGGCGTCCGACTGTTTGGCGACGCGGTCGCTGCATCACGACAACCGATGAGAAATAGGATTGCACGCATATCTTTTGCATTCTATTATTCGCGACGAGTTACCAGCAGCGATATGTGCTCGTCGTCGCAGTGAGTTTGCTTTGCGACTCGCGTGCCGGTCAGGACGCGATGCAGGACTCGCCGGTTCCATCAGGGTGCTGGTGAGAGTAATACTTCATCGTGGAGAGACACATCATGGCAGCAGCTAAGAAGCGAGGTCGCAAGTCGGCGGCAAAGAAGGGTGCTAAGACGCGCGCACGCGGCAAGGCAGCGCGGAGCGCATCGGCCCGCAAGGGCGCTCGTACGCGCGCCAGAGGCAAGGCGGCGCGGAGCGCGGCGGCCAAAAAAGGTGCTCGCAAGCGCAAGTAGTCGTCCCGTCTCCAACGAAAAAGCCGGCGAGATCGCCGGCTTTTTTGCATCCTACCGCGAGTAGCGCGCGCTGGCCAGCTCCACTATCCGTCCGATGAGCGCGGGATACTCGAGGCCGGCTTTCTGCGCCGAGCGTGCGAACTCGCTCTTGGCCTCGAGATAGCAGTTAGGATTCGCCTCGATGACGTACACCTCTTCGCTCGGCGTGACCCGCAAGTCGATGCGCGCGTAATCTCGAAGCCTCAGCGCCTGAAAGGAATCGATTGCCACCTGCTGGATCTTGTTCGTCAGCTCTTCCGAAAGGTCTGTTGGAAAAATGGATTCCGTTCCCTCGAACTCCGCGCCCTTCTCGTCCCCGTCGTCTCCCCACTTGGCTTCCCAGCTGGCGATCTTGGGAAGTCCCGCGGGGAACTTGGAGAAGTCGAGCTCGATTATCGGCAGCGCCTCCACCTTGCTGTTGCCGAGAACGCCGACGTAGAACTCCCGGCCATCGATGAACTCTTCGACCAGCACCGGCGACTGATATTCCTGCTGCGTGCTGCTGATCACGTCGAGCAATTCCTTGATGTCGTTGACGATCGATTTTTGGGTGATGCCGAGCGACGCGTCTTCTTGCGGCGGCTTCACCAGCAATGGGAACTTGATGTCTCCCACCCAGTCCGATTGACCGCGATACATCGTCGCGAATTTGGCGCTCAGTATTCCGTGAAAGGCGAGCACTTTTTTGGTCAGCGTCTTGTCGCCCGCGAGGATCAGACCAGCCGGACTCGAGCCCGTGTAGCGTAGATCGATGAGGTTGAGCAGCGCCGCCACGTTCGACTCGAGCGCGCTCTTGCCGCGAAACGACTCGGCGAGATTGAAGACCAGGTCCGGCTCTTCCTTTGTCAGCTCGTCGATCAACGGCTGTACCGCGTCGTCTACCGCGAGGCGCCGCGACGTGTGACCGTTGGCCGCCAGCGCGGCGTCGAGCTGGTCGAGAATGGGATCGACCGGTGGTTCGAGCGCATCCTTGCTGTGCAGTACTGTAATCTTCACTGATCGTCTGCCGTTTCGGTGCCGTCGATGGCGTTTGTATGCCGGAAGTTCATCATCACCGCCGTTCCAAATGCTGTGAGCTCGATCAGCGTCGCGGCTTCCAGGCCGGAAAGTTTCAGATCGAGTTGCGCTACGCGCTGCGCGAGAAAGTCCACGAACTGTCGCACGATCGATGCGTTTTCACCAGTCCAGTACGAGATCCGCGTCACGATCTCGCGGCGGTGACGCGCCAGAAATTCCGCCGCCGTGACCGAGCCGGGCGCGTGCTCCGCGTCCGCGAAAATCGTTTTCAGATCCCCGTCGAAGATCCGCGGATCCCGAATCGGAATGCTCTCCTCGGAATCCTTGTAGTGCTCTTCGAGCGTGTACTTCATCGCGTCAACGGGGAGGTCATCTTCCGAAGGCTCCGGAACTCCCGGAACTTCCGGAACTTCATGTGCGATCTCGTTCAAGACCCTTTCAACGTACTCGAGCTTGGCGAGCGCGCCCCACCCTTCGTACGCGCGCCTCCAATCCATATTCGGCGTGAGCCACACCGCGAACGTCTCCGCAAAGTCCTCGTCGGGATGCTTTTGTGCGTACCATCCAAGAATGTGCCGGACGAATTCGTGCGAGAACGGATCTGGTCTATACCGCTCGCGGTATGGTCGCGAGTACGGGCCGAACATCTTCCGCCAGTCGGGCCGGTCGTAGAGTCGGTACGCGTAGTTGAACGCGTGCCCCGCCTCGTGCCGCAGGTACCTCATCGACTCCGCTTCGCCTTCCACTGCCGAGGAGTAATCCTCTTCGATCTTCGAGAGCCGCGCGTCGGCCAGGTAAAATGGGACACCGATCAGCGGCGTTCCATCCGGACACCCCCACTGGTCGCTGAGATAAACCGGCGGCCGGAAATCGAGTCCTTTAACGGCCAGTTCCTCGTACAACTGGTTGACCAGCTTCTCGAGCAGGGTGCCCTGAATCGCCAGACCGATGTCGGAGATGCGTTGCGCGAGTAGCGCGTGGCGCTCTCCCTCCCAGTTTGGTGCGGACTCTTCCACGGGACCGAGTCGGGCAAGCCGCGTACCCGTCCCGGAGAGAGCAGTCGGGGACGCAAAGAAAAAGGCCCCGCCGTTTCGCGGGGCCTGTTGTTCGTTCATACCTTTATGAGGGCGCCGTCAGGCGGCGCGCGTCGCCGCCTCGGGTGTTTCGGGCACGGGTCCCCAGATGTACGCGGAGAAAACCGGAGTTGGCTCCGTCTTGTCTCCCCTGGAGATGATGATTCCGAGGGGCTCAGCCGACGCAATATCCTTACGATCCTTCTTCATTGGACTCTCACTGGTGTGTGCCACACGCGTGGCTCGCCCTGCATAGAGGCAGGGGGCGGACCATGTGGGACGCCTATCCCAAGTGATTGGAAACAAAGGGTTTAGGACTATTACCGGAACCGAGATCGCGGTGAAGTGTCGCAAAAAGACACACTGCCAGAGGACACCTGTGTCGCTGAGACACACGCCTCAGCTGGCGATCTTCCGCGCCACAAAGCTCTTGGACGAGCTGGAATCCGCCTCAATCGAGATCGACCAGCCTTTATACTGCCGGCGGAGCTCGGCCAAAGAAATCCCCCTCTTTCCGCGAACGATAGTCCCGACGAGATGAACCCCACCGTCCGGTGTCGCTTCCTGAAGCAAATCAAACGCGCGACCGCGCTCCTCCAGCGTTAGTCCGGTGAACGCTTCGGGGGTGCAAACGAGGGCGCCGAGGGGCACGTCGGGAGACCAATCGGTGACATCGGCCACGAAGCTCTCGATGCGATCGGCGAGTCCTGCCTCGTGCGCGGCGTTCATAACTCGCTCCAGCGGCTTCACCTCGCGATCGACTGCGGTCACATCACAGCCGTGCGCGGCCAGATAAAGCGCGGTGCGATCGATATCACCACCCGCCACGAGTACCTTGGACTCCGCCGGCGGATGGATCTCCCGCGCCAACATTCCAGTGGGACTGATTCCCCAATGCTCGGGACGCCGGTACTCCTGAAGGAGCTTGACGCGCTTGCGGCGCCACGTCTCATAGGAAGGGATGCGCTGCCGCTTCCGGATTATGCGATCGACTTCGGCCCACAGCAGTAGCTCGTCCATCGCGAACTGCTCTCCGGCTCGCAGCGAAGCCGCGGCCTCGTCGCCAATCTTGAGAATGGCGGACCGTGAAACAGATTCCTTATAGTTCTCGATCTCGTTCTCTACGTAGAGCTCGTACTCGTGCTTGAGAGAGCGAGGAGTGTGTTGCGCCATGGAGTCGAGCAAAGGACACTTTCCAACATCAGGTGTTTAAGCTAGGCCGCCCCATCGAAGCCGCAAGTGGGAATTTCCACAAGTTTTCCACAAGCTCGACTGTCCAGGGTCCGCCCGGCTCTACGGGGCGGTGACCAAGCCGACGCGCATCGCAAATCGCACCAGGCTCACGACGTCGTGCATTCCGAGTCGCTTCATGACTTCTCCTCGATGGCTCTCGACGGTTTTGACGCTGAGGCCGAGCGTCGAAGCGATCTCACGCGTACGCCGGCCTTCGGAGACGAGACGAAGAACCTCAATTTGCCTGGGCGTGAGCTTTTCGAGCGGCTGACGGACAGTGACCGCGCCGGCAATTGATTCTGCCAGTCGATCGAGGTGCGGTTTGAAGATTACATCTTCGGCGCCGGACCGGACGCATGCGACGGTCTGTTACCCGTTCAGGGAGTCGGTCACAAAAATAAGTGGAGTAGTCGGACGCTCCGCCCGCAAAATGGTCAGGGCAGCGCGCGAATCGAAAGTCGAAAGCATGTGAGCCGAGAGAACTACGTCGGGGGCAAATTCAGCGAGGGCGGCGCTGAATTCTTCCTCTGAATCGACGCGCTTCAATAGAGTCGGCATTTCCGAGCGTTGCAGCTCGTCCTGTATCAGGGCGGCATCCGCTTCGCTGTCTTCCAGGAGCAGGACACGGAGGGCTTTGATGATTGTTGGGCTCCCCTCGCACGGCAGGGACACCAGCCGGCTCATTCTTGGTGGAACCGGTGCGCCGTTGCGTTTCTTGCTGCAGCAATTCCTACTGATTAAATGCGATATTATTAGTATGCTTTGCCAGGTTTTGTTGTGCAAGGCTCTGCCGTTGGACCCATTTGCACATCTCGCCAGTGCCCTAGTGTAGGCGCAGGCATCTCTCCACGGCCCTCGCGGTACGGTTGTTGAGTAACTCCTCAGCCCAGCGATGAACGATCCGAACACGCTCCTCGACATCGCCGCTGCGGCGGCGTTCCTGAACGTCAGCGAGACTTCGCTGCGCCGCTGGACCAACTCGGGGCGGCTCGCCTGTCTGCGCGTCGGCCTCAAGCGTGAAAGAAGATTTCGTCGGGCGGACCTTCTCGCCTTTATGGAGGAGGAGCCGTGCGCGGATGTATCAGCCTCCGGCGTTTCTAAGCGGGTTGGGCCGGACGGCATTGTGCCAAATCGCGGCCTCCATCGGTGCGGAGTCTACGAAACTCCACTTGGCCGGATGACGCTGGCGATACCCTTTCTTCTGGAAGGGCTGCGATTTCCTGTGAATACCCTTTGCACCTACGACGCGAGAAATGTCGGGTGTGGAAATTCTCGACGCGCTAAAGGGTCATCCGGACATTGGCCGTTATTCTCTCGTTAGGGGTGCCGGCCTAGCCTGCACCCCGCACGGATCCTTAAGCCCCGAAATGAGGATTGAGCTTGCCTGAGCTTCCAGAGGTAGAAGCCGCGTCCCGGCTCCTCAGCCGGGCCGCGCTGGGAAAAACGATCGCCTCCGTGCGAGCCATCCATCCAGCGCTGAAGCGGAAGCTGCCGGCCGCTCGGGCAAAACGCACGAAGGGGAAGCGCATCGAGAGCGTCGAGCGCCGGGGCAAGCACCAATTGCTCGCACTCGACAGCGGCGACACGCTCGTCGTCCACTTTCGCATGAATGGAGACTGGGAGATTGGAACCGTCGACGATGAGCTCGACAGGTTCGCGCGAGCCGTGATTGAGCTGAGCGACGGAACGCGCGTGTCTCTCGTTGACCGGCGCGCGCTCTCCTCCATTACGCTCGACAGGGAAGGGACTTCTTCACTTCCGAAGCTCGGGCGCGAAGCGAGCGATCCCACGCTCGACGCCGCGTACCTGTTTGCTGCCCTCAAGCGCAGAAAAATCGCCATCAAGCCGGCGCTTATGGATCAGTCCATCGTCGCCGGCCTCGGGAACATCTATGCTGCCGAGGCACTCTGGGAGGCAGAGCTCGATCCCCGGACGCTGGCGCCGAAGATGACCCAAATCAAGCTGAAGAAGCTCGTAGATGCGATCAGACTGGTTTTGAGTCCCGTCAAGCGAAGGCCGGGACGCTATACAGAAAAGCGTGGCGTGAGCCGCTTTGCGGTGTACGACCGGGAAGGTAAGGTGTGTCGTCGCTGCGGTGAGACTATCGAGCGCATAGTGCAGGCGGGGCGCTCCACTTATTTCTGCCCCGGCTGCCAGCTCCGCTGACGCTACTCCATCGCCTCCAGGAGAGCGCCCTTGATATAGCCGGTCTCGGGGATCGTCAATACTTCGGGATGATCCAGAGGCTGGCCCGTGAGCGCACGGATCGTGATCCGGCGGCCGCTGTCAGCCGCCGCGGACTCCAGCATCTCGAGAAACAGCGGCTTCGTTAGGTGAAAGCTGCAGCTCGCCGTGTAGAGCAGCCCTCCCGGCGCGAGAAGCCGCATCGCGCGGAGATTGATGTCCTTGTACCCGCGCATTGCGCCTGGCAGCGCGGCGCGCGTCTTCGCGAATGCGGGCGGATCCAGGACTATGGTGTCGAAGCTGAGTCCCTCGCGTTCCTTTTCCCGCAGATAGTCGAATGCATTCGCTTCGACGAATGAGATGTTGTTGAGCGAGTTCCGCTCCGCATTTTCGGCTGCCCGGACCAACGCGGGGCCGGACGAGTCGAGGGCGACGACGTGCGTCGCCTTCCGCGCCAGATGCAGCGCGAAGGATCCATGGTAGCTGAAGCAGTCGAGTGCTCTTCCTCGAGCAACGGTTCCCACGAAGTGACGGTTCTCACGCTGGTCCAGGAACGCACCCGTTTTTTGGCCCGTCCACGGGGCGGCTACGAATTTCACGCCATACTCGTGGACTTCGATCTCATGGGGGACCTCCCCGTGCAGCGCTACCGTATCCCGAGCCAGACCTTCCTTCGCCCGTAAGGGCGCGTCGTTTCGCGCCAGGATTCCCGCCGGGCCGGCGAGCGACCGTAGCGACGCTATGATTTCTTCGCGGAACTTCTCGAGTCCCGCGCTCATGAACTGCACGACCAGCCAGTCGTCGTAGCGATCGCAAACCAGTGACGGGCACCCATCAGCCTCGCCGTGAACCATTCGAAATGCATTGGTGTGAGCTTCGAGCGGGACGCGGCGCGCAATGGATGATCCGATGCGCGCGTCCCACCAGGCCTGATCGATCACCGCCCCGGGGTCGCGGTCGAGTAAACGGAGAGAGATCTCCGACAGCGGGCTCCAGAGCGCCCAGCCGAGCGGCTTGCCACGGTTGTCATGGACGAGGACGGCGCCTGCCTCCATCATCGGTCGTTCGATGACGTCCGTGCGGAAAATCCACGGATGTCCGCTCAGCCACCTCCGCGCCCCCTTAGCGTTCACCCTTGCAACCGTCATGCGGCTGAATGTAACGGGCATCCCGTACGGTTCTTGCGAAAGGTCGTGGTCATGAAAAGCATCGTTGGACTTTCTATCGGCGCCGCCGCGGGAGGCTTTCTAATTCGCGAGCGGAACCGGCGGACGAAGGCGGACCGCCTGAGCGCCGCCACTTTCGAGACGCTGCTCAACGCGATCAACGCGAATGATGAGACGACCGGCTCGCACGTGAAGCGTGTCGCAACTTACGCCTTGATTCTCGGGGAAGCCGTGGGTTTTGACCAGCACACTCTGCGCACTATCGAGCGGGTCGCCCTGTTTCACGACATCGGCAAGCTCCACGAAGCGCTGACCGACATCTTCCACGACCCCTCCAAGCTCACGCCCGAAGAGCGTCGCGCCGTGATGACTCACCCCCAGCGCGGAGCCGATGTGCTGGCACCGCTGGCGGGGTTTTATGCCGACCTGCCAAAAGGCGTCGCCGCGCACCACGAGCGGTGGGACGGATCTGGCTACCCGCGCGGCATCAAGGGCAAAAGAATTCCGATCCAGGCGCGCGTGGTGGCGATCGCCGACAGCTTCGACGCAATCACCCACCGGAGGCGCTACAGCCACGCGCGCAGCATGAAGGAGGCGACGACGGCAATCGCCGAGGGTCGCGGGACGCAGTTCGATCCTGAGCTGGTGGACGTTTTTCTTTTCCCGCCGGTTCTGTTGAGAGTCGGAAGAGCGATGCGCAGTTTGAATGCGGAAAAGAAAAAGACCGGTGGGAGTCGAAGTCGCGGCGGAGCTCAGTCGGCGCCGGACATCACTTTCCGATGGCGGCCGCGAGCGCGCGGGTCGCGCTCTCGGGATCGTCAGCCATGAAAATCGCGTTGACCACTGCCACCCCCGCGGCTCCGTGCACCATGATCTGAAGCGCGCGATCGGGGGTGATGCCGCCGACGGCCACTGCGGGCAGGCTCACCGTCCCGGCGAGCCGCTCGAATTCGGCGACCCCGATCGCGTTCCCCGCGTTGCTCTTGGAGTTCGAGCTGAATACGGGTCCAATTCCGACGTAGTCCGCATCCTTTGCGTTCGTCAGCTCGGCGTCGCTCCCGAGCGAAGCGCCGATGATGAAGCCGGCGGGGGCGAACCGTCTGACCGCGGCGACGGGTAGGTCTGCCTCGCCCACGTGAACCCCCGCCGCTCCGGCAGCGAGCGCGATGTCGGCTCGGTCGTTCACGATCACGGGAACGGACACCCTGTTGATTATGGCTCTGGTGATCTCTACCACTTCACGAGGCGTCGCGTTCTTGAGCCTTACCTGAACGCTGGTTGCGCCCCCGCGCACGGCCGCGTCAACCCGATCGACGAGAGTTGCACGGTGATCCACTGCGTCATCGGTGATCGCCACCAGACGCAGAATATTCGGGTCGAGCGTCACACTAACGAGCCGAGCGGGCGGAGCTGACCGTAGTCCCTGTTGTCTTTGATGTCGCTTTCTTTTTTGTCGAGGTCGTGGCTTTCGTCGATCGCTTCGTCACGGACTTCGTCACGGGCTTCTTCGCGGCCGTGACTTTGGCGGTCGATTTGGCTGAGCGCTTCGCAGGCGCTGTCGACGCCAGGCGCTTTGGCGGCGGCGCGGCCGTCTTCGGTTTGGTCGCGCGGACCTGTCTTATCGCGCTCGTGTGCTCTTCGAGCGTGGTGCGGAACTCGTGATGGCCGTCACGCCCCGCGACGAAGTAGAGGTAGGGGACGCTCGCCGGATTGGCGGCGGCCGCGAGACTCGCGACGCCAGGCGAGGCGATTGGGCCGGGCGGCAGGCCTTTGTGGGTGTACGTGTTGTATGGCGACTCGGTGACGAGATCCTTGTACAGCACGCGTCCGACGTGGTGACCGAGCGCGTACTGCACAGTGGGATCGGCCTGAAGGAGCATCCCCTTCTGAAGTCGGTTGTAGTAGACCGCGGCGATTACGGGACGCTCTTCCGGCAACCTTGCCTCTCGCTCGACTATCGACGCCATCGTCACGAGGTCGTTGCGGTTGATCTTAAGGGCTCCCGCCTTCGCATCCCACTCCGGCTTCCAGCGTCGCTCAAAATCAAAAACCATTTCTCGCACGGCCTGGCGCGCTGTCGTACCAACCGGAAACGCGTACGTGTCCGGAAAGAGGTAGCCCTCGAGTGTCGGCGCAGGGATGTCGAGCCTGGCCAGCACCGACGTGTCACGCACGGCGGCGTTCACCGAATCCGCCGGGACTTTTAGCGTTCGGGCGAGAAGGGGCGTGATCTGGGCGATCGAGTAGCCCTCGGGGATCGTGATCGTATTGACCAACCCGTGCCCGCCGTTGAGCGCGCTGATGATGTCCTTCCACGGCGTGCCGTGCTTGAGCAGGTAGGTGCCCGGCTTGATGTTGCGATCACCACCGGTGGCCCGCGCGTAAAGCCGGAACGCTCTCGGCCAGCCGACGAGATTGGCTTTGGAGAGCGAGTCTGCCGCGTTCGCGAACGTCGAGCCACGCGGGATGATGACACGCGTGGACCGCCCGTACGGTTTCTGTCCGCACGCGGTCAGCACGAAGCATCCCGCGGCAAGCGCCGCGCGGAATTCAGTCCGGAACATTGAGGGCGTTCTGCAGGAGAACCGTGGCGGCCAGGGAGTCGACTTCACCCTTCCGCCCGCGTGTTGATTCCCCGAGCTCTTTCATGGTGCGCAATGCTACCGCCGTGGTAAAGCGTTCATCTAAGAAACGAACGGGCATGCCAGTACGTTTCGCGATTTCGGCGCCCAAAGCGCGGACTTCGGCGGTCCATTCGGTCTCGTTACCCTCCCCATCGAGCGGAAGCCCCACTACGAAGCCTCTAGCCTCAAGTTCGTGGGCCCGCGCGAGAATTTTTGTGATCGGGGGTCTTTTCCCCTCGCGCCGCGTAATGAATCCCGCGGGTGACGCGAGCATTCCGAGCGGGTCGCTGATCGCGAAGCCTATGCGCTTCCGCCCGTAGTCCACCCCGAGAAAGCGAGCCAGTTCAGCGTTCAAAACCGCGTCTACCCCTGGGCCATTTGCGTAAAGAATTCCTTGTTGTTCTTCGATTTCGCCATCTGCCGCAGAAGGAACTCTATCGCTTCGGCCTCAGGCATGTCGGCAAGGAATTGCCTGAGCAGCATCACGCGATTGATCTCTGCCTGGGAGAGAAGGAGCTCCTCTTTTCGCGTGCCCGATTTAAAGATGTCGATTGCGGGATAGACGCGTCGATCGGCGATCTTTCGATCGAGCACCAGCTCCATGTTGCCCGTCCCCTTGAACTCCTCGAATATGACGTCGTCCATGCGCGATCCCGTTTCGGTGAGCGCGGTGGCGATAATCGTCAACGAGCCGCCTTCGTCAATGTTGCGCGCCGATCCGAAGAAGCGCTTCGGCTTGTGCAGCGCGCTCGCATCGACACCGCCGGAAAGGATCTTGCCCGACTGCGGTGCCACGGTGTTGTGCGCGCGGGCAAATCGGGTGAGTGAATCCAGAAGAATCACGACGTCCTTCCCGCTCTCGACCAGACGCTTCGCCTTTTCCAGAACCATGTCCGACACCTGGACATGGCGCGCCGCTCCTTCGTCGAAGGTCGAGCTGATCACCTCCGCCCGCGTGGTGCTCGCGATCATCTCCGTCACTTCTTCCGGGCGCTCGTCTATGAGCAGCACTATGATGTGCACTTCCGGATGATTCTCCGCGATCGCGTTGGCCATCTTGTGCAGCAGAATCGTCTTTCCGGCCCGCGGCGGAGACACTACTATTCCGCGCTGCCCCTTTCCGATCGGCGCCATGATGTCGACTACGCGCATGCTCAGGTCGCCGTCCTTCATCTCCAGGCGAAGCCGCTCGTCGGGATAGCGCGGGCGCAGGTTGTCGAATGGAACGCGATCCTTCGCCTTCTCGGGATCTTCCCCGCTGACGCTCTCGACCTTGAGCAGCGCAAGGTAGCGCTCCCATGGCTTCGGCGGACGAACCTGTCCCCGCACGTCGTCCCCCGTTCGGAGGCCGAATCGCTTGATCTGCGACGGCGACACGTAGATGTCGTCGGGGCCGGGCAGATAGCTCCAGTCCTGACTCCGCAGAAACCCGTAGCCCTCGGGTAGAATCTCGAGCACCCCGTCGCCATGAAGCACGACGTCGGTGTCGAGGAGATTCTGCTCGATCTGGAAGATGAGGTCCTGCTTTCGGAGACCCGACGAGCCGTCGATCCTGAGGCCGTCAGCCATCTCCTGGAGCTCGCTCACGGATTTTCGCTTTAGCTCGGCGATATCCACGCTATGGTGAGAAAATGGAGAGGAGGGAGAGGTGCAAATAAGCTGAGCCCATTGAAGCTCAGAAGTGCGGGGGATTTGAAGCGGAGAAGAAGGGGAGGGTGTTGGGCGTCGCTCCACCCGATTTATCCGAAGCTAACGGAGCCCAAAAAACGGGTCAAGTCAGAAGTTGATGTACCTGAAAGGATGCTTCTTCGCGTCTTTGACGAGTGAATCGAGCAGTGCGCGATTGCGAACGAGCGCGCGGGCGAGCGCGCTATCCGAATGCGACCGGATGATTGATCCCAGAGGGTCGAACATCTTCGCGGCCACCGTGTCCATCACCGCCATGAGTCCCGTCGCCTCTGTGATGAGGGTGGTGTCGCGCTTGAACCGACCGAGACTCCCGTCGCCCGATGAAAGGAGCGCGCGAATCGAATCGGAACCGGCCATGGCCCGCGTTGCGCGTCCCATCAGGTCGGTGCGCATAGCAAGGCCAATGGTCCCGTTGCCGCTCATCCCCCGGCTCGCGATCCGCGACATCCGCCCGGTCACCTCGGGCATGTGGGGAAGTCCATGCGCGCTGAAGCTCCCAACCGTTCCGCTCGTACTCGAGCGCTTGATGTTCAGCTCATGCACCTGTGCGATGAGCGCCGCCAATTCCGGTCGAATGGTGCCGACATCCGCGGCGAGGTTTGAAATCGCGGAGCTGATCCGGGCATGCACGGTGTCACCGTCGTGCAGGACGGGTGAGGTCGCCGTGCCCGCCGAGATGTAGACGATGACCGCGCCGATCAGGCTGCCTCCGGGACGTATCTGGGCGTACGAGTCGCGCCGTACGTTGGGGAGCGCTTCCTTCAGGAACTGCGTCGTGATGAGGACGCGCTCCAGCGTGTCGGTCGACGGCGGGCGAAAGGAAACGTCCGTGACCATTCCTTCCTTCATTCCGCCCAGCCAAACTTCCGTACCCGAGAGCACTCCAGTGGCGTCCTCAGTGACGACGTAGAGCGTTACTTTCTTCCCGTGAAGTGCACCGACGCGCGCAAACAAAAAGGTGAGAACTACAACACCGCCTATCACCGCCGCGAACACAAGTCCGGACGTCAGCTCTCTCCAATGAAGTTGCCGGGCCATTGACGTGAATATAAACGCGCGGATACAGGACTGCTTATCTTATGGCGTGCCGATGACGCCACGAAACCGAACTGCATGCTCATAGGCGTTCCGAGGGAGCTCGCGCGTGGCGAGCGACGCGTCGCCCTGGTTCCCGAGGTCGTTCCGCAGCTGACCCGGGCAGGCCACCGCGTCCTGATCGAGCGCGGCGCGGGCCAAAGGGCCGGTTTTACCGACCAAGCCTACCGAGCTGCGGGCTGCGATCTCGCCGATACTTCGGCGGAGATTTATTCCACCGCCCAAATGATTCTCAAGGTGCAGCGGCCCGGACGCGACGAATCGACCGGCCAGGCGGAGCTTGATCTCTTCAAGGACGACGCGGTCCTCATTGGGCTGCTTCAGCCATCTGGAGATCCGGCGCTCTTTGAGCAGCTCGCCGAGCGAAACATCATCGCGTGCAGCATGGAGCTTGTGCCGCGGACGACACGCGCGCAGATGATGGACGCGCTCTCTTCCCAAAGCACGGTCGCGGGCTACAAGGCTGTTCTCATTGCGGCGAACGCGCTGCAGAAGTTTTTCCCAATGCTCATGACCGCGGCCGGTACGGTGAGGCCTGCCAGGGTCCTGGTGATCGGAGCGGGGGTCGCCGGTCTTCAGGCAATTGCAACGGCGCGACGGATCGGCGCGGTGGTCGAGGCCTTCGACACGCGACCCGTAGTGAAGGAGCAGGTGCAGAGTCTCGGCGCCACTTTCGTCGAGCTCGATGTGCACGCGGAGAATGCGCAAGACGCCGGCGGGTACGCGCGTGAGCTGAGCAGGGAGCACATCAAGCGCGAAAAGGAGCTCATTCACACGCACGCGCTCCAGGCCGATGTGATCATCACCACCGCCCTCATTCCTGGCAAGCCGGCCCCGATGTTGATCGAGGAGGCAACCGTGAAGGCCATGCGCCCGGGGTCCGTAATCGTCGATCTCGCGGGCGAGCAGGGCGGCAACTGCGAGCTGAGCGTGCCGGGTGAGACCACTGTGCAGCACGACGTCATCATAATTGCTCCGCTGCACATCTCCAGCGATCTCGCCTTCCACGCCAGTCAGATGTACTCGAAGAACGTCGCCGCCTTCGTGACCCTGCTCGCACCTCAGGGCGAGCTGAAGCTCAATTTTTCCGACGACATAATCGATGCGGTGACGATCACCGCCGGCGGCGAGATACGTCACGCGCCGACGCGCCAACGGCTCGGACTCACGAAACCCGCAATCAGCACTGTGGAGTCTGCCAAGTGACCCAGGAGCTGGTACTCGGTATCTACGTCTTCATCATGGCGATCTTCGTCGGATTCGAAGTCATCAGCCGCGTGCCTTCCGTGCTGCACACTCCCTTGATGTCGGGAACAAACGCGATTCACGGAATCGTCGTGCTCGGCGCGATGCTCATCGCCGGCTCGGCCGACACGCCGCTGCTGCACGCGCTCGGCTTCGTCGCTGTGGTTTTTGGTGCGGCCAACGTATTCGGCGGATTCGTCGTGACCGACCGCATGCTCGAGATGTTCAAGAAGCGCCAGCCCGGACAGACAGAGAAGACCGATGCTTGATTTCCGCGCATCGGTGATAGCTGTCAGCTACATCGTCTCCGCGGTTCTGTTCATCTTCGGCCTCAAGCGATTGAGCTCACCCGCTACCGCCCGGTCCGGGAATCGGGTTGCCGCGGTGGGAATGGCGCTCGCCCTGGGCGCCACACTGCTGGATGCGCAGATCGTCTCTTTCTGGACGATCGCACTGGGCACTCTTATCGGCGCGGTGATGGGCATTTACTTCGCCCGCACTGTGCAGATGACGGCGATGCCGCAGATGGTCGCGCTGTTCAATGGCATGGGGGGAGCAACCGCGGCCCTCGTGTCCGTCGCGGAATTCCTGCGTCTTACGCGCGCGGGCGAATCCATCGGCGTGGGTGAAGCGGCTTCGATCGTGCTCGGCACCGCCATCGGCGCGATCTCGTTCACGGGAAGCATCATCGCTTTCGGAAAGCTGCAGGAGATACTGCCCGGCAAGCCGCTCCAATTTCCGTTGCAGCGCCTGATAAATGCGCTGATCCTCCTGGCGGTTTTGTCGCTCGGGGTAGTTGTGGTCGGGGGCGGTGATGCGGCGCCCCTCTGGGGCCTTTTTGCTGCCGCACTGCTGTTGGGCGCGATGTTCGTGCTACCGATCGGCGGCGGCGACATGCCGGTCGTCATCTCGATACTGAATTCGCTGACGGGGCTGGCGGCGGCTCTCACCGGTTTCGTGCTGCACAACCAGATGCTCGTAGTCGCCGGGGTTCTCGTTGGAGCATCGGGCACATTGCTCACTCTTTTGATGAGCACGGCCATGAACCGGTCGGTCGGCAACGTATTGTTCGGCGCCTTCGGCGCGGCCAGCAACGATGCCGCGTCAACAGCGAGCGCCGTGGGCCGGACGGTCCGGCAGACGACTCCGGAAGACACCGCAATCGCGTTGGCGTACGCACGTAGCGTCGTCATCGTGCCGGGCTACGGATTGGCCGTCGCCGAAGCGCAGCATACCGTGAGGGAGCTCGCCACCGATCTCGAGAAGCGCGGCGTGAGCGTCAAGTACGCAATCCATCCCGTCGCCGGCCGCATGCCCGGGCACATGAACGTGCTGCTCGCTGAAGCGAACGTGCCCTACGACCAGTTGCTGGAGATGGATCAGGTCAATGGCGAATTCCCTCAGACCGACGTGGTGCTCGTGGTCGGCGCGAACGACGTAGTAAACCCGGCCGCGCGCGACGATCCATCGAGCCCGATATACGGAATGCCGATCCTGGACGTCGACCGTGCGCGCAACATCATCGTGCTCAAGCGGAGCATGGGACACGGGTTCGCGGGCATCGACAACGCCCTCTTTTACCATGAGAACACCCGGATGCTTTTTGGAGATGCACGGCAGTCGCTGACCCAGGTTGGACAGGCGTTAAAGACCGCCTAAAGTGCCTCCACGCTAGCCCAAAGCCGTGTAAATCGGACACTTCTCCGACCTTGGCGGCGCTGGCGTGAGACCTGCCAAGTCAGGAACGTCTGATTGAATTACTTCATCCTGGAGGGGTGACCATGCACAACGCACGCTTTAGACTGATGGCCGGCCTGGCGGGGGCGACATTGTGCCTCTTCGCTGTTTCGGCCAACAGCCAAACACCGACCACGACGCCTGCTCCCACGAGCACCGCGGGGACTACCATCCCGGATGCGCAGGGGACCGGCACTGCGGGTGCGGCGACAACTGGAACGACGGATCCAAACGCCGCGGTTACGGCTCCCCAAACGACCGTGACCGGCACCGCGACTGATGTGTCGACGACTACGACAACCACGCGCACTTTCCCCGGCGGATTCTGGGGCATTGTCGCGGTGGCGGTCATAGTACTCCTGATTCTCTTCTCGCTCTTCCGCGGAAAAGATAAGACGGTGGTGAGGGAGACCTACACATCATCTACCAGTACTGTGCCCGTCAATCGCAATGTAGGCACGGGGACCGCGGTGGGCGATCGGAGCCTGAACCCGCGTGCCGCATCCGGTACGGACACTGGCACGGGCACCAATCAGGGCGGACCGAACGACCCGAACACGCGGTTGTAGGCAGCGTTCCCAGGAAAGGCGCAGCGGATGTGATTCGCAGTGCGCATCCTCGGTCGGCAAGTAAGAAAAGGCGCGGAGATATCCGCGCCTTTTTCTTTGTTGTCCATCGATGCGCGCGGCGGGACTCGAACCCACGACCTTCGGCTCCGGAGGCCGACGCTCTATCCAACTGAGCTACGCGCGCGATACAAACGACTTCCCAGAGGAGTAACTTCCTCTGATGACACCCGAAAAACGAAAGATAACCATACTCCCAGGCGACGGTATCGGCCCGGAGGTTGTTGAATCCGCGCTGGCAATAATGCAAGCCACGGGCGCAAGTGTTGAGTTCGAGCGGTGCGAGGCCGGCGCGCGCGCCTTCCAGAAAGGCGTCGTCACCGGAATACCGAAGGAGACCATCGAGTCGATAGAGCGCACCCGCGTCGTCCTCAAGGGCCCGCTCGAGACGCCCATCGGGCACGGCGGCAGGAGCGCGAACGTCACTCTCAGAACCTTGTTCGAGACTTACGGCAACATCCGCCCAGTGCGGGAGCTTCCAGGAGTCCAGACGGCGTTCACGGGGAGGAAGCTCGACATCGTCATCGTGCGCGAGAACATCGAGGATCTCTACGCCGGAATCGAGTACATGCAGACTCCCGGAGTTGCCGAGAGTCTGAAGCTGATCTCGCGGGAAGGCTGCGAGAAGATCGTCAGACTCGCGTTCGCGTTCGCGATTGCGGAAGGACGCAAGTGGGTTCATTGCGCCACCAAGGCAAACATCATGAAGCTCACCGAGGGTCTGCTCCAACACACCTTCGAGGAATTCGCGCCCCAGTATCCGTCGATCGTGTCCAAGCACATCCTGATCGACAACTGCGCGCACCAGCTCGCCATGCGCCCCGAGCAGTTCGACGTCATCGTGACCACCAACATGAACGGCGACATCCTCAGCGATCTCACATCCGGGCTCACGGGAGGACTCGGCTTCGCGCCATCGGCCAATATTGGCAATGACGTGTCCATCTTCGAGGCGGTTCACGGGTCGGCGCCCGACATCGCCGGGAAAAACAAGGCGAATCCAACGGCTCTCATCCTCAGCGCCGCCATGATGCTGCGCCACATCGGCGAAGGCAAAGCGGCGAATGATGTTGAGCAGGCGGTACTGGTCACGCTGGAAAGCGGCGTGAGGACCAGCGATATGATGGGCGTGCAAAACCCGACCTCGACAACCGACTTCACGAAGGCCGTGGTCTCGAATCTCGGCAAGCGCTGCGAGCTGAGCCCGCCGCGGGATTACAGGACAGTCGAGCTGCCGCCCACGCGTTCAGGGGTCAACATCGTGCCGGCAGAGAGTCGACGCGTAACCGGCGTTGACGTGTACGTCGAATCGGTGCTGGAGCCCAACGAGCTTGCGGGGAGTCTCGACATACTCACCAGCACCACACCGCTACGCCTCCAAATGATCACCAATCGAGGGGCGATGGTTTATCCGGCCACCGAGCGCCGCGTTTCCCTCGTTGACCACTTTCGCTGCCGATTCGTGCCTCGCGACGCCGCCACCGACCTCGGCGACGCCGTCATACTCGCCTTCCTTCAGAGGCTGGCGGGCGAGCACCGCTGGATGCACGTCGAAAAGCTTCAGGAGTTCGACGGCGAGCCCGCGTTCAGCAAGTCACAGGTCTAACGCCGGTGTGATCACGGAGAGAGCGCGAACTCGAGCTTGAAGTAGGCGGCCGATTCTCTGTTTGGCAACGCACTTCCTCCGACGGACTTGTAACCTACTACGCCGGTAGTGCGCAGGTTGTCGTTCCACTCGTACTCGAGGGTCGGTCCGGCTTCGAAGGTGTTGGTGGTCAGCGGCCCATCGCCTCCGCCCTGGCCAACGACCTCGACTCCGATCCGGGCCGGGTGCGCTGCGGAGTTTCGGAAGGGAACCGAAGCTCTCCCCCGTGCCCATACGTACTTGCTGCCGAAGTTGTAGTTGGAGAGAAGCTGCGCGTGCATCGGACGGCTGCCGCGGGCATTGTGATATGCTCCCAGGCTCGCTGTCGCTCCGTTGCTGTTGCCGCCCTCTGCTCCAGGGGCTTGTGCGTCGGGATTGTTAACCCATGCGTAGCCGCCACCGAACGAAACGCCGTCGGTGCGGCCAGCATACGCCAGTCCCACCGTCGGCGAGACCGCGCTCAGGCTCCGATTCTCCGCGCCGACCGGATAGCGATCGAGGTAGCCGTTGATGTTGAAGTAGGGCGACCAGCCGAGCCCGCCCATGCCGACGTACATACCGAGGAGATAGAACTGGGCGCTGCGCGTGTCCGCTTCCGCTGAGCCGTAGAAGGAAGGGTGCAGCTTCTGCAGGTCGGGCAGCTGAGCCTCCGCCGCGCGTCCCATCACCGTCAGCCCTGTGATCACGAGCACGGCATTCCAACGTCTATTCATTCTCATGTTTTTGATCTCTCGTATGTGATTCATGCGCCCGACGGCAGGATCACCGCGCGCTACTCTATAGACGCCCGATTCGAACTGCGGAAACGCGCCCGGCTGGCATCGCCGCATATCGTTGGCGTGTGCAGCACAACCCCGAGTATATTCGCCGTCATCATCAGCCATTCGTCAGGCGGAGAAATGAGCCCGAGCAACATTCGGTCGGCGCTGGTTCTATTTGCTTTCCCGATCGTAACGATTCTTCAGTCCTGCACTCCGACAATGACACCCCCCTCCAATCCAGTCACGCTCTCAGTCATCAACGGAAGGGTTTGGACCGGCGTGCCCGGCAAGCCGTGGGCGGAAGCGGTTGCGCTGACCGGCGATCGGGTCACCGCGGTGGGCTCGACGGACGAGATCCGGGCGTTGACGGGTTCGTCGGCGCGCGTGATTGATGCGCGTGGCGGACTGGTCGCTCCAGGATTCATAGATTCGCACGTCCACTTTCTGAGCGGAGGATTGGGCCTCGCTTCGGTCCAGCTGCGCGATGCCCGAACGCCGGCCGAGTTCATCTCCCGGATCAAGGCATTTGCGTCGACGGTGCAGCCGGGGGTGTGGATCACCGGAGGCGACTGGGATCATCAGAACTGGGGAGGCGAGCTGCCCAAAGCCTCGTGGATCGATTCCGTCACGCCGAATAATCCGGTGTGGATCAACCGCCTGGACGGTCACATGGCTCTTGCCAACGGCGAGGCGATGCGCGCCGCGAAAGTCCCGTTAACCGGGGCCGATATCGCAGGCGGTACGATTGTGCGCGACGCATCCGGCCACCCCACGGGCATTTTCAAGGACAACGCTCAGGACTTGATAGATCCGGTCGTCCCCGATCCGACCCCCACGATGCAGGACCGCGCACTTGACGCAGCGATGAGTTACGTGGCTGAGCGCGGTGTCACGTCGGTGGATCACATGGGATCATGGTCGGACCTCGCCGTCTTCGAGCGCGCACGCAGCGCGGGGAAGCTGCGGACCCGCATATACGCGTCCGTGCCCCTGTCCACTTGGGCGAGACTCCGCGACACCGTGGCGGCGCGGGGGCACGGCGACTCGTGGCTCCGAATCGGCGGACTCAAAGGCTTCGTCGATGGGTCACTCGGCTCCCACACTGCGGCGATGATGCAGCCATTTACCGACGCTCCAGGCGACAGCGGGCTGTTGGTGAATACACCGGAGGATCTCTACAGCTGGACATCCAACGCCGACAAGTCGAAGCTGCACGTGATCGTCCACGCCATCGGGGATCGCGCGATCAATCTACAGCTCAATATCTTCGAGCGTGTCGAGCGTGAGAATGGTCTGCGCGACCGGCGATTCCGCATCGAGCACGCGCAACACATCGCCGCGTCGGATATCCGGCGGTTCGCGCAGCTCGGCGTTATACCGAGCATGCAGCCATACCACGCGATCGATGATGGACGCTGGGCGGAGAAGGTGATCGGATCCGATCGCACCAGGACGACTTATGCATTTCGGTCTCTGCGCGATTCGGGCGCGAGACTGGCGTTCGGAAGCGACTGGTTCGTCGCGCCGGCGACTCCACTGGAAGGTATCTACGCAGCTGTTACGCGCCGCACGCTCGACGACAAGCACCCGGACGGTTGGGTGCCCGAGCAGAAAATCGGAGTGGAGGACGCACTTCGAGCTTACACGACCGGCGGAGCCTTCGCGACTTTCGACGAGGGCGAGAAGGGCTCTCTCGCCCCCGGGATGCTGGCCGATGTGGTGATCGTCGATCGCGATCTCACAAGGATCCCGCCTGAAACGATTCGCGAGGCGCGAATCATGTACACCATCGTCGGCGGGCGGATAGTATTCGAGCGCGGCGCCCAACACTAAGCCGGACCGAGGATCACGAGCGTATGACCCCGAAGAGCGAGTGCACATTCTATCGCTGGGACTCGATGAAGAAGGAGCGCGTCTCCGACATGCTCGAGCGCCGGCTGATTACGGGCGATCGCATGATGCTCGCCCACGTATATCTGAAGAAGGGATGCATCGTTCCGAAGCATTCGCACGAGAACGAACAGCTCACCTATATCCTCGAAGGCGCGCTCAAGTTCCGGATCGGCGAGGACGGCACCGAAGAGATTACGGTGCGCGCGGGTGAGGTCCTTCTTATCCCGTCCCACGTGCCCCACCAGGCAGAGGCGCTGGAGGAGACGCTCGACGTCGACATCTTCAGTCCTCCACGACAGGACTGGCTGGATAAAAAAGACGATTACCTGAGGCGTTAGATCGTGGATCTCGGTCTGAAGGGGAAAATCGCCCTCGTCTCGGCGAGCAGCAAAGGATTGGGTCGAGCCATAGCGGAGGAGCTCGCGGCCGAAGGCGCGAACCTGGTCATGTGCGCGCGCGGAGAGGAAACGCTCGACGAGACGGCGGAGTCGATTCGACAGGCAACGGGCGTCAGAGTCCTCACCGTCACTGCTGATGTCTCCGATCCCGCGGCCGCCGCTAGAGTGTCGGGCGCGGCTCTCGGCGAATTCGGGAGGGTGGACATTCTCGTCACGAATTCCGGCGGCCCGCCGAGCGGACCGTTCGAGAGCCTGACCGCCGAAACGTGGGATTCGGCCACGCGATTGCTGCTCACGAGCGCGGTCGAGCTCACACGGGCCATTTTGCCCGGAATGAAAGACCGAAAGTGGGGTCGGATTCTGAACGTCACGTCGATCGCCGCGAAACAGCCCATCGAGGGACTGATGCTGTCCAACAGCCTTCGCGCGGCGGTGATCGGATTTGCGCGTACACTGGCAAATGAAGTCGCACCGTTTGGCGTCACCGTCAACAACTTGTTGCCGGGATTCACGCGAACGGACCGCGTCCAGGAGCTCGCGCGCGCTTCGGGCGGGAAATCGGGAGTGTCGAGTAAGGACATTGTCTCGCAGTGGGAGAGGGAGATTCCCATGGGGAGACTGGGGGAACCGCGCGAATTCGCGGCGCTCGCCGCGTTTCTGGCGTCGGAGCGCGCGAGCTACATCACGGGCAGCTCGATCGCGGTCGACGGGGGCTGGATCCGATCGCTTTTCTAGGCCAAGCGTCGACGGGCTAGCCGAACAGGCGCTCGAGAATCGAGACCGCCATTGCCACCGCGGAGTAAACGCTGCTGCCGGTCCCGGCATCATTTACCGGAACAGCAGATGGAGACGAGCGTGAGCAGATGGCCGGATGCGATTCTGGTGCAACCATATATTAGCCTTGCGATGAACTTTTACCCGTCGGATGAACGCCGAGCAGAGGAAGAACGTCCGTCCGCGCATCCGGTGGCGCGCGGCGCGCGCTCCTCGCACGCCGTCGATGTGCAGCTCGCTTCGCTCGCCGGGGCGGGGGACGAGTCCGCGTTCACGACCCTCGTCACGCGCTACCAGCCTGCGGTTTTTCGCTGGTCGCTTACGTTTGCCAACGATGCCGACGAGGCCGAAGACATCGTGCAGGAAGTATTTGTTCGCGCGCATCGCTTACTGTCGCAGTATCGATCGGACGGCTCGCTTGGCGCGTGGCTCTATGCCATCACGCGAAGAACGGCCAATCAGTCGCGCCGCACGCGAAAGCGCCGCCAGAGACTCGCGCTATCGCCCGCGGCGGCGCCGTCGCGCGACGTCTATACCACCGACCCCGGCGGCCGCGTCGATCGCGAGCGTGCCGCGATTGTAATCAGGGAGCTCTTCTCCGAACTGCCTGCACGTCAGAGGGAGATCTTCGATCTGGTTGACCTGCAGGGATTTTCTCCGACGGAAGCCGCCGAGCGGACGGGAATGAAAGCGGTTTCTGTACGTGCCAATCTGTTCAAGGCCCGCGCGGCCATTCGCGCGAAATTCCTCGCCACACACCCTAGCTATGGGGAGCTGCTTAAATGACCTGCGCTGAAGTTCTCGAGAGTCTCGCGACCGCGTCGCTGCGGGATATGACAGCCGACTCCGCGGTGATGAGCCACTGCGCAACGTGTCCCGATTGCGCCCGTGTGACTACCATGCTTCGCGAGAAGGAGTATGAAGCGGCGAGCGTTCTGAATGACTTGCCCCCGATGAGCAACCCGGTCACGGTCGCGGAGCAATCCGTGGTGACATCCAAACGACGCCGAGTGGGTCGCGTGGCAGTGATCGCAACGGGCACTGCGCTCGTAGCGACGATATGGATCGCGGCCTCGCTGACGATTGTCCCCCAGCTGAATCATGCGGATGCGCGATTCGATTCAGAGCTCCGCACGGAGACCATGCAGCTCACTTGTCTGTCCCCTCAACAGGCGGGGGACATCATAAATCCGTACGTTCGCTCCCACGGGAGCAGCTACTACATCCCGAGCAGCGGAATTTCCGCGATCACCGTCCGCGGAACCGTCCGCGAGCTCGCGAAATCGCGAGATCTCGTTGCGCAATTCGAAAGCGATCCCGGCGCGGCGTGTAAGGTGAAGGACGGAGCCGCCGTCAACTCGATGAATGATCCGAGATTGATCCAGGCAGTCGAGGATGAAGCCCGGGGGGGCATC
>JBBQFZ010000011.1:0-48791 GCA_038322455.1 Gemmatimonadales bacterium
GACACTCTGCGCGTGTGAGCGCTTCCGGCCGCTGCGCCCTGAGGTACGACACGCTCCTCGAGCTGACATCGACGGAGCACCACCGCTGGCACCAATGGTTTCTGGAGAATCCGGAGGCGTGGGCGGTGCCATTCGCGACCGGGCGCATGGCGACGATCGGGCAGGTGGTGCTGCACGTCTTCGGCGTCGAGCAACGCTACACGCAACGGCTCGTCGGCCAGGAAGCCACCCGGTGGGAGGATTTTTCGCAGACGTCCATCGAGGATGTCTTCGAGCTCGGCGACAATGCGCGCGCGCAGCTGGTTCAGTTCCTGACTACCGCGCCGGAATCAGAGCTCGATCGTGTGCTGACCTTCGAGACCCTGACGGCAGGAACGGTTACCGCGAGCAAGCACAAGATCGCCTCGAACATCTTTCTTCACGACATCAGGCACTGGGGACAGATCGCGACGGTGCTCAGGCAACACGGCTACGCCGATCAGTGGCCACACGACATGCTGCTCAGTGCGATTGAGCTTTGAACAGCGCGATCGCATCGGCTGCGTTGGGCATGCGAATCCGCTAACCTTCCGTCGGGCATAACTGAGCGCTTACCAACAGGAATGAATAAATGGCAGACGTGACGATCGAAATTCGCAATAACGGACCTTACAGAGTGTACGGCGATGTGGTTCTCGTCGATCACGAGGGCAAAGCGGTCGCGATTCCGGAGAATCGGCGAAAAGTCAGTCCGGAAGGCAAGACGTGGATTTCGCTCTGCAGGTGCGGCGGTTCCGTCGTAAAGCCGTTCTGCGACGGCACTCACAGCAAAATCGGATTCATCGGCGCCGAACAGGCCGTCGAGAAGATCGAGGCTACTCCCCCATCGCCTTGAGCAGGACCCGCTTGGGACGCTGACCGTCCCACTCGCCGTAGAACACCCGCTGCCACGGTCCAAAATCGAGCTTCCCCTTCGTCACCGGCACGATCACTTCGTGCCCGATCGTGAGTGACCGCAGATGGGCGGCAGCGTTGTCTTCACCTGTGCCGCCGTTGTGCCGATAGTCATCCGGTGACCACGGCGCGATCCTGGTGTCGAGCCAATCGAGGATGTCCTTCCACAGTCCGGGCTCGTGATCGTTCACGAACACGGACGCCGAGATGTGCATCGCTGACACCAGCACCATTCCTTCCTCGATTCCGGCGGCAGCCCGACAGTTATCGACCTCTTCGGTGATGTCGATGATCTCCTGCCGCTTCTTCGTGTTGAAGGTGAGGTAAGAGGTGTGGCTCTTCACGCGGGCTGTTTGGCGGGCAGAAGTCCGGCGTGCCACGAGTTTGCCGCGGCCAGCTCGAAGCGCGCGCGCCATTCGCCGAGCGTGGCGACCGTTGGGTCGAATACGCGGGTGTCGGGTTTGATCTTCCCCTCCGCGCCAAGTGCAGCGAATCGATCGCGGTCGACTGCCTGTATCTCGCCCTTCGCATCCCGGAAGTAGACCAGCCCGCTGTTGACGAGGCTCGCGCCAAGTCTCGATTCGAGGGACTTGAGCGCGCGGAAAAGTCCGTCGATCGAGCACCCCGACGCGCCGGCCGTCGATTGATCGACGGCGACGGTGAGGAATCGCCTGTACTTCCAGTCGCGACCAACCGTCAATGGAGCGCCGTGCGCGTGCCATTGGGACAGGAAGCGATCGACTTCACGGAACAGCAGATCCTCGGCCCAGGCGTCGAGCGCGCGGTCGCTGCCGAACACCCAGGCGCGGGAAGAATCGGGCAGATCTTCGATTCGTACTAGTGGCATATCGGTCGTCTCGTCTTCGAACGGGTGTAATTTCTTGTCGCGCATGGTGAACAAACCGTCTGCCATCGTTGCAAGCAGCTCGAGGAGATCACCGACCCACATCATAAACAGTACTGATTCGCCGCGAACCAGCACTTGCTGTACGGCGAATTCTTGAAGAAATCCAGCAACATCCCAGCCACCTTGGACTCGCCCATCTGCGAGGGGTGCGTTCCATCTTCCTCGAAATCCGCGCGATTCCACATCGCTCCATCCGAGCGGGGTGTGATTCCATCCGCCCACAGATACGGGCCCCATACTATCGGCGCGGCCGCTTTCTTTGCGTAGTCGAGCGTGCCGACGCGCGCATTCGCCGGCTTGCCGCGCATCTCATCGATCTGCGACTCGATCAGCCATTTGACCGAGAACCCGCTCTCGTAGGCGAAGGGCTCCGGGTTGAGATCGGTCGCCGCGTATCCGCCGTAGCTGCGACTGGAGATGAAGACGATCTTCAGCACCGGGTATCTCGCGCGCAACGCGCGCATCACCTGGCCGAGGTTGGTCAGAAGCAGATACGCGTCAGCGCTGTCTGCTGGTAGCGACAACTCCGGCTTCTGATCCTCCAGCTTCACCCATACCGCCTGCACCTGGTTCTCGCTCAATCCCAGCGGTGCGAGCCGCCCCACTTTTATGCGGTCATAGCTGGAAGACGTCGCCGAAGTCCACGCCGGCGCATCCTGACCCTCCGCCGCGCCGTTCACGATCACCAGTGTGTTGTGGTTGACTCCTGGATCCACAGCCGCCTTTCCCATGAAGCTCCACGGTGTGCACGGCGGACCCGAGTTCTGGGAGCACCACTCCTGGGTGGCATTTGCCATTCCGATCGAAAGCAGCACGTACTTTCCGAACGGGCTCTCGTCGCCATTCACATCGAGCGGCTGGATGGTTTTTCTTTTCGCGCGCGCCGCGAAGTCGTGGTCAGCCGGCGGCTGATTTATGCCGCCAGGGTAGAGACCACCGGGGCGTCCGAAATACGTCTTTGTCAGCAGATCCGTAAGTGGAACGCGTACAGTATCCGTCGGAGGCCCGAGTGGCTTGGGCGGCGGCGGTGGAGGGGGGGCGGCGCACCCGAAGAGTGCGCCGACAAAGCTCAGTCCAACCAGAGCGTGACGTCTGGCCAGCATTCCTAGAGAATTTCTGTAGCCTTTTTCTTCCGGTCGAGCGAAGCCATGATCTTTGCTTCCCTCGCGGTCTCCGCCGTGGAGTCCTCGGCTTCCATGTGTGCCTCGAGCGACTTCCACGTAGTTTCGGTCGGCTCCTGATAAGCCACCAGCACGGTTGACAGCTCATCGTTTCGGGAAACGATCAGCTCCTTGTCGAGCTTGATCACTTCGTGGGATCGGTCGTCGGCGAGGATCATGGTGCGACGCGTCTGGTGCAGCACGGCGGGGTACGTCGGCGTCGACGCGCTTATACTCAGATTCTCGATGGGCCGGAAAGCGCCGTCACGATCCTGGAAATATCTGCGGTCCTGCCTGGTGGCGATTTTTACTGCCATGCTGCTCTCCGAAACTGATTGCGATACGTGAAATCTACCACAACGCAGCCTTTGGTGACTCAGCGGACGGCGTAGAGATCGTCGCGTGTGAGAGGGATGTTCGACCGGCCGCGCGCGTCGGGCTTGGCGAGCACGGTCTGGAGGATGTTGATCGTGGCGGTCGAGAAGGCATTTGCCGACGCCGCCATGTAGAGGCGCCACACGCGGAAGGTGTGATCACCGACCAGCGCGGTCGCCTCTTCCGTTTTTTCCTCGAGGGAGCGCACCCAGCGGCGCAGCGTCATCGCGTAGTGCTCGCGCAGACTCTCTACATCCCGGACCTCGAACCCAGCGCCTTCAGCGGCCGCGATCACGCTGTACGTGGCAGTGAGCTTTCCATCGGGGAACACGTATTTGTCGATGAATGCGTCGGCGCGCCAGAACTTTCTAAAGATTCTTTCGCCCACCGATCTGGGGCGGGATTCACCGAGGCTGACGATGCCGTGATTCATGAACAGCCCACCGGGCTTCAGCGCCCGATACGCCGAGGCGAAATACACGGGCAGGTGAGTGAGCCCGACGTGTTCCACCATTCCGACGCTGGAGATCTTGTCGTATCCGTCGCTCTCGTTGAGCGTGCGATAGTCGCGAATGTCCACGCGGCAGCGATCGGAGAGTGCGGCTTTCACTATTCTCTCGCGCGCGAACGCCGCCTGATTCTCGCTCAGCGTTATTCCCGTCGCGTCGACTCCGTAATGCTCTGCCGCGTGTATTATCAGGCCGCCCCAGCCGCAGCCGATGTCGAGTAGCCGATCGCCCGGTTTGAGCCGCAGCTTGCGGCAGATCAGATCCAGTTTTGCCACCTGCGCGTCTTCGAGCGTCTCGTCAGGCGACTCGAAGTACGCGCACGAGTAAACCATCCGGCGATCGAGCCACAGCTTGTAGAAATCGTTGCCGACATCGTAATGAAACTGGATCGCCGCCGCATCGCGCACAGGTGTGTGGCGCTGGCCGAGCTTGCGCGCATGCTCGGGAAAGCGCGTGTTCGCGAGATCGTCCTCCGCCTGCCCTGGAAGGCGGAGCAGCATTTGAACGAGCCTTGCAATTGCGAGGGGCGAGCGCAGTCTTCCACCGATCTGCTCGCCGAGCCGGGACGCGGCTTCCATGCTCCCGTCGATGTCGACGTCGCCGGCGATGAACGACTCCACAATCGAGAGCTCGGTCGGCGGCATCAGCATCCGGCGCAGCGCTGCCGGCCTGTTGAGCACCAGCGTGTACGCTGGATTCTGGTTCGCGCTCCGATCCACGGTGCCGTCCCAGAACCTTACGTCGAAGGTGCGTTGCCCGGGCTCGCCGAACAGCGCGGTAAGCACGGCACGACAGCGCGCGGCTGCCCTGTCGTCGAGCAGGGCGGATGATATGAGCTCTGCCTGTATGGTGGACATTGCGATTGTTGCAGTGAGGATGTCGTGCAGACTTCGTGCGACTATGTGCATGGAGCACCTAATGGAAGTTCAAATTCAGCCCGACGAGCGCGGCACCTTTACCGGCGTATCGACGTAGCGCCACAGGTACCACGATGCAACGGTACGGTATGGGGCCCACTTCGCGCCAATTTTTTTCACACGCTCAGGTGGTGGAAGCTTTCGCAAATGATACGCCCGCTGAATTCCCTTCTGGATGCCAAGGTCCAGGTCGGGCAGAACATCGGGTCGGCCAAGGCGGAACATCATGAACATTTGCGCTGTCCACCGTCCAATACCCTTCACCTGCGTCAGCGCGGCAATGATCTCCTCGTCGGTCAGCTCATGGAGGGTCTCGATCGGCACCTCTCCCGATGCAACGCGCGCGCCGAGGTCTTTGAGATAGGAGGATTTCTGCCGCGACAGGCCGACCGAGCGGAGCAGTTCGTCGGATGTCGCGGCGAGCTCTGCGGGCGATGGGGGTCTGCCACCGTACAGTCCGTGAAAACGGCCGTGAATCGTTCCGGCCGCTTTCCCCGAGAGCTGCTGGAAGACGATCGATCTCGCTACCGCATCGAAGTGCGTTCCGGCGGACGCGGCCCATCCCTTATAGCGGCCGACCTTCGTGATCACTTCCGCCATCACCGGATCGACCTTTTTCAGGTGCCGAACGGCTGCTCTGTTGAGCGTATCAGAACCAGCAGACTTCATTCTTCCCCGTCAGTGGCAGTGGCTCGCGATTGAGCTTGAGCTCGATGAGTGTCGTCGTGAAAGGATAGAAGAATTTTATTCCCTTGTCATCGACGAGCGAAGAGATGTCGAGCGCCGCATCCCATTTTTCGTCGCCGGATCCGTTAGCGCTCGTCGATTTTTCGCTGCCGAAGCCCTGATACCCCACGAGCTGCGACCCTGACGACGCCATCACCCGCACCCAGAGATTCGGAAGCTTCCTGTAGTCAAGCTCCTCCAGCCGGACGTGGAAGGCGCGCAGGCTCGTGTCGCCCTTATACGTGTGCACATCGACGTCGAACTCGTGGATCCCGTTGCTCGAGCCGCTCGCATCGCCGCGTCTGAATAGCTGGATGTTGTAGTCCGGAACCGGATCACCGCGCTCGTCGACAACTCGCACGACGAACTGCTGCCATTCG
The DNA here is from genome assembly GCA_038322455.1 of Gemmatimonadales bacterium. GTDB lineage: Bacteria > Gemmatimonadota > Gemmatimonadetes > Gemmatimonadales > Gemmatimonadaceae > UBA4720. The sequence goes on from JBBQFZ010000011.1 coordinate 5,908, forward strand.
TCCATCCTGGCGAGCGCAGGCTGCGTCTGCCTTGTCGCGTCCTCGATCCACTTCGTGAAGGTCGCCGCGCTCGAGACGCCGAGTGCGCTATCCACCAGATCGGCGAGCGCATCGCCCGGGTCCGATAGAATCGTCCCGTGATTCCTGCCCTCGATTGGAATCAGAGGAATGTCGGTGTTCTTCCAGTCCGCAACGTCGATTCGCTTCTCGGAGCCTTCGCGCGCCGGATCGCGCGTGAGATCGAGCGAGATCTTTCTGGTGTTGAGCGGGCACGCGGCCCATCTCACGCTGCCGTCGGTGCCCGGTTCGTTCACCAGCTGTCTCAGGCCGCCGTAACTCGCGTTGCCGCAGAAGGTGAACACGTACGGCGTGCGCCGTGTCGGCCCGTAAAAAGTCTCATCACCCAGCAGGTCCAGGTGCGCGAGATCCCAGGTGAATCGGCTCGCGAGCTCGAGCCCGTCGAGAACCTTGTCGCCCGCTTCGAGAAAATCCGGGCCGAGGTGGCGATTTCCCTTGAATACGGCGCCGAGCCAGCTTCGTCCCTTGTGCGCGAGCGGCGAGCCGAACGTTGCCGGCGCGAGGCCGATGAGATGCTTGAGGCGTTCGCGCCGTCCATCATAGGCGGTGAGCCACGCACGAATCACCAGCATTCCCGTGGAATGCACTATCGCGTCGAAGGGCTCGTCCGCGGTCAGCCCCGCCTGGATTCTGAGCGCGCGATCGAACCCCTCCGCAATGTCCTTGATCGTCACTTCGTTGGTGAGCGACCGGTAGCTGCACGCGTGAACCATCGCGACGTCGTAGCCGCGCGCCTCGAGGATCTGCTGCCACGCCTTGAACGACGCGCCCTCGTCGGAATATCCGTGGATCAGCACGACTGGATTCCGCTGCATCCGCGAGAATATAAGGCTGGCCGCTCCGGCCGTCGCGCAGAACCGGAAACTCTATATTTCCACCGATGCAGCCGAGTGAATTCCGGAATCACGGGCACGCCGTCGTTGACTGGATCGCCGACTATCTGGAGAATCCGGAGATGTGGCCCGTCCTGCCTGATGTGCGGCCGGGCGACGTTCGGAATTCACTGCCGCAGTCTCCGCCCCTGCACGGCGAGTCGATGGATGCGGTGCTCGACGACTTCCGAAAACTGATCGTGCCGGGACTGACGCATTGGAATCACCCGGACTTCATGGCGTACTTCGCCAACTCATCCACCGGCGCCGGCGTGCTCGGCGAAGCGCTCACCGCGGCGCTCAACGTCAACGCAATGTTGTGGCGGACGAGTCCAGCCGCCACGGAGCTCGAGCTTCTCACCCTCGATTGGCTCCGGCAGATGCTCGGACTCCCCGACAAATTCCTCGGCGTCATCGGCGATACGGCGTCGTCCAACACCCTTTATGCACTGGCAGCCGCGCGCGAGATGCACCCCGAGCTCAGAATGAGGGAAGACGGGATGTCCGGCAGATCGGATATGCCCAGAGTGGTGGTCTATTGCTCGGAGGAAGCGCACTCGAGCGTAGACAAGGCGGCGATGACCCTCGGTTTCGGGCTGAGCGGGCTGAGGAAGATTCCGACGGACGACGCGATGCGCATGGATGCGAAGGCGCTCGCGGCGGCAGTCGAAGCCGATAGACTCGCTGGTGCCGTTCCCGTCGCGGTGGTCGCGACGGTCGGGACGACGTCGACCACGGCGATCGATCCCGTGCCCGCCATCGCCGATGTGTGCAGACGGGAGAAAATGTGGCTGCACGTCGACGCGTCATATGGAGGCGTCGCGGCCATCCTTCCTGAGATGCGGAGTGTTCTCGAGGGCTGCGATCGCGCCGACTCGCTGGTAGTCAATCCCCACAAGTGGCTGTTTACGCCGATGGACTGCTCGGCCTTGTACACATCCCGGCCGGACTTATTGAAGCGCGCGTTCCAGCATGTGGCCGACTATCTGGTCGTGAGCGAAGGCGACGGCGTGATCAACCTGATGGACTACGGGATCTCGCTTGGCCGCCGCTTTCGCGCCCTCAAGCTCTGGTTCGTCATCCGGGATTTCGGGGTCGAAGGACTGCAATCCCTGGTTCGCGATCACATCCGCATCGCGAAAAGTCTCGCTCGATGGATAGACGACGACCCCGCCCTCGAGCTTATGGCGGATGTCAGATTTTCAACCGTGATTTTTCGTCACCGTCCGGCGGGAATGAGCCCCGACGAGCTCGATCAACACAACGAGACAATTCTGGAGAGGGTAAACTCGACCCGGCAGGTGTACCTCTCCCACACGCGGGTACGCGGGCGCTACGCGCTCCGAATTGCCATCGGCAACATCCACACGACCGAGGCCCACGTCCGACGCGCATTCGACCTGGTCAAGGACGCCGGAACCCTGGAATAGGCCCATTTTGCGGTTCCTGCAGGAACGAACAATGCCGCACGGTATATTATCGGACTCCTGGCCCCGTCCACCAACACAAATCAGGGAGATCCTTGATGAAAGCTTTAGTGAACAGGATCGCTGCCGCTGTGTCGCTCGGCGTTTTCGCCGCGACGCCGCTGGCGCAGAGTGCCGCGCAGACCTGCGATCCGACCGCCAACACGAAGGGCGACATCGCGAAGGCTCAGTTCTCGATGACCCGCGCGATCGCGGCCTCCGCCAGCGGTAACCCGACGAAGGATGTGCAGGATGTGATGCGGCTCGCGGAGAACGGCAACGACAATCCAACGGCGCGCAATTACCTGCGGGGCGAGGCGATCATCATCTACCTGATGCAGCCGAACACGCCCGCCGTCGTTCCGCGGAGTGCGCTTGGTCTCACCAGCAATCCGACTGCAACCCTCGACCTGTTCGCGGCAGCGGATTCTTCCTTCTCGATCGTGGAAAAGGCGTCGCCCGAATGCGTGCCGATGATTCAAAGTTGGCGCCAGCAGAAACCGTGGCTCAACACGCTCAACGCCGCCATCAACGCGCTCAACGCCAATCAGCTCGACTCCGCCGAAACGCTCGCGAAGCGGTCTCTTCTTCTCGACCGGCGGGCGCCGTACGCGTACTCGGTGCTCGGCTCGGTCGCCCAGAGCCGGAAGAACTGGCCGGCAGCCAACGACTACTGGAAGCAGACCCTCGCCGCCGCCGGAACGGATACCAGCTACGCCGATGTCCGCGTAAAGACGATGTACGAGATTGCGTCCTCCGCTTCTGATAAGGCCGACGCGGCGACCGGGGCGGCCAAGCGAGCCGCCGCAAAGGAGGCAATAAAGCCGTGGCAGGATTACATCGCGGTGGCGAACAACGATCTCCTTCTCGCCGACGCGGTCGACAACATCGGGCGCATGTACACGGCTGCAGGCGACAGCGCGACGGTCTCGGCCATCTACGCCCCGATGCTCGCCAACCCCTCCAAGTACGGCGAGCTCTCGCTGGTGCACGCCGGAGTCGTGGCGACCCGCAACGGACATCAGGCTGACGCCACCAAACTGTTCGACGCAGCGCTCGCCCAGAACCCGTACTCACGCGACGCGATCAATGATCTTGCCGCCACGTACATCCAGAACAACGAATTTTCGAAAGCCTTTCCGCTGATCGACAAGCTGATCGCAATGGATCCCAGCAATCCCGACAATCCCCTGCTCTACGCATTTGCGTATCAGGGCCTGTACAAGGGAACCAAGGACAAGAAGCTCCAGAAGGTCTACACGGATTCTCTGGTCTACTGGAACGGCAAGTCCGAGAATGCAACGGTGAAGTTGATGGTGACCGAGTTCACGCGCCGCGCAACGGAGACCATGATCGGAGGGACGGTCGAGAATCGCGGCAAGACGGCGAAGACCTACAACCTGAGCTTCGACGTGCTCGACAAGAACGGCACCGTGATCGATACCCAGACGACGTCAGTTGGTCCCGTCGCGCCGAAGGCTACACAGAAGTTCAAAATCACATCCGCCAAGGGCGGTGCCTACGGCTACAAGTACAAGCCGCTCACATAGAGAAAACCGCGGCTACGAGCTTCTCGGCAGCATCAGCGCATCGGTATCGACCAGAGCGCCGAGCACCCAGAACCGTTGCCCATCGAACCAGAAGATCGCGACCTGCTGCAGCTCTTTCGCGAGCGCGACCGCGTCCTCCTGCCGCATTGCGACCGCCACGCTGCCTTCGCAGTGGGAGCGATCGGGAGAGCAGCAGTCCACGCGCTCGAAACGGTATCCACTCGCCGTTAGTCGCCTGTCGAGAGCGCGCCTTCGCTCCTCGTTCTCGGCCGGTGAAAGATCCTGACCTCGCGGGTCGAATGCCGTGATGATCGCGAACGGATCTCCAAGTTCCGCCGCCTTTAGCATGGCCAGCGCGGATTCGGACGGAATCTGGCGCAGGTCGATCTCAAAGGACGGATGCGTCGCGAAAGTCAGAATCGTTTCCGGATATCTTGGCCAGTCGGGATCGTGCTGGTCGGGTGTCGGCGCCATGCCACCCACGGTTACAAGGTTCGCACCAGACATGCGCCGACCCGATCCGCGACTGGTACGCTCTTTGACTTGTCTCTGCACGTGAAGCCGAATCAGATCTGGCCGGACCTTCTGTATCTCGTTCGACACGGCGAATCCGCCGGAAACGTCGCCCGCGAAGCCGCGCTCAAAGCCGGGGAGCCGGTGATTGAGCTGGAGTTCCGCGATGTCGATGTTCCTCTCTCCGACCTCGGAAAGCGGCAGTCAATAGCGCTGGGACGATGGCTCGGCGCCCTGCCGCCGAAGCAGCGTCCCAACATCGTGCTCACCTCTCCCTATCTCCGCGCGCGGCACAGCGCGGGCCTGATCGTAAAGACCGCGGGGATGGCCGCCGACAGCTATTCACTCATCGTCGACGAGCGGCTTCGTGAAAAGGAGTTCGGGATTCTGGACCGCCTCACCGCTGTGGGAGTGAATGACCAGTTTCCCGAGCAGGCAGAGCTCCGGCGTCTGTTGGGAAAATTCTATCACCGGCCGCCCGGTGGAGAGAGCTGGTGCGACGTGATCCTGCGTTTACGCAGCGCGACGGAGATGATCTCACGGGAATACTGCGGACAGCGAGTGCTCATCGTCTGCCACGCGGTTGTGGTACTGTGCATGCGCTACATACTCGAGCACATGACCGAGGCCGAGCTGCTCGCGATCGACAAGAAGGCGGAGCTCGCCAACTGTGCCGTCACCCTCTACGAGCACGACCCGGCCCTCGGCCCGCGCGGCAATCTGCGCCTCAAGCTTTGCAACTTCGTTGCGCCCCTCGATGAGGCCGGCGCTCCGGTTACGTCGGAGCCCGACGCAAGTGTCGGCGCGCGCTGACAAGCGCCCAGTTGCGGTAGCGATAACCAGCGCCCGCGTTGCTCAACTTCGCAATGAGTACTGTGGACTGGTTGGGGTTGTGGGAGTATCGCGGCGTCTGACGGGCTCGCCGGCGGGAGCCTTCGTCGGCAGAGTCAGAAGAAATGTGGTTCCCGACCCCAATCTGCTCGCGACGGTCACATCCCCTCCCAGCAGTCGCGCGAGTTTCCTGGTCACGCTGAGCCCGAGCCCCGTGCCGCCCGTTTTTCTGGTGGCCGTCTGCTCCGCCTGCCAGAAGGGCTCGAACACAAACTCGATGTTCTCGGCGGCGATACCGCATCCGGTATCGGCGATGCTGACCTCGAGAATTCCGTTGCTCACCGAGCAACGCAGATGCACGTCTCCCTTGTCCGTGAATTTGATTCCGTTGGAGAGGAGATTCACGAGCATCTGCCGCAGCTTGGTGGCGTCCGTCTGAATCGATTGATCCTCATCGAGTAGCGCAATCACGAAGTCGAGTTTCTTGGCGGTCGCCATGGGTTCGATGAGTGCCGCGGCATCGGCTAGAGTGTGGTTCACCGAGATTGATTCCCAGCGCACTCGCTCGCGGCCGATATCTACGCGGGCAAAGGTCAGAATCTCATCGATGAGGCCGAGAAGATGCCGGGCGCTGGCGTTGATTCTTCCGAGCTGCTGGCGCTGGAGCTCGGTCACTGGTCCCGTGATTCCGTCGGAGAGAAGCTCTTCGTAGCCCATGATCGCCGTGAGCGGAGTGCGCAGCTCGTGCGACATCACGGCGAGAAAATCGGTCTTGCTGTTGTTTGCTCTCTCCGCCTCCGCGCGCGCCGCCTCGGCTTCGCCGCGTGCGTTCTCGGCGTGCGCGCGCGCTTCCTTCTCCAGCGCGAGCAGATCGACGCGCTCCCTGTCGGTGTCGCGCAACACGCGCGCAGACCAGAGCACCAGCCCCACGAAGGTGAGTATGGTCGCGAAGGAGAAGAGCGAGACCCCGAAGTCCGGCTCGTACACGCCGGCCGACTCGCCCGCCAATCTGAGGATGCCCAGAGCTATCGGAGCGAACACCGCGGCGGGAAGCAGTCTGCGCGTGAGGACGCCGGCCGCCCCTTCGTCCATCAGCAGCGCTGGAACTCCGCGGTCCCTCACGGCGAAGATGATTCCGATACCGAGCACAAGCAGCGCGACAGCGGTGGGGAGCGCCATGCCCGCCGATTGTGATAGGGAATACATGGCCCTCACCCTGAACACGTACCCGAGTATCGCGATGAGGCTGATGAGGAGAGCCGGCGTCGCGAACATCTGGGCCCGCAGGTCCTTCTTTCGCTGGTCGTGGGGAATGAAGAGAAGAGCGAGCGCGTAGAGGAGAAAACTCGCCGTGCTGTTGATGGCAATGCGTCCCGAGCCGTACGGGAAGACTCGATTCACCCGCTCGCCAAACAGAAGCCCGTCGAACTGCGATTCACTTCCACGGAGGTACTCGTAGAAAGTGAGAACGGAGATCGTGGCGACCAGCGCCGCGAGGGTCTGCTGAATTGCTTCGCTCGTCGGAGTTCGGCGACTGCGCGCGGCAAGGAAGAGCGAGCCGCCAACGAGAACAAAACACAGGGCGGCGAGCGGAATCATTCTCAGGCCGCGGATCGTCCAGGTTACGACGATCGGGAGATTTATCGCCCAGCCAACGAGTACGAACGCGCCGAGCACTGCGACGGCACTGCCGGTGATGACCGGCAGCCGCTCGAAAAAGCCGATCGAGAGGCTGTGGCGGCCCGATGGGCTCGGAGCAACTTCTGTCGGATTTGCCATTTTACGCGTCGAACCAAAAAACCTATGACGGAATCTTCGTCAGTGCAATTCTACCAGGGGATGCTTTTGCGATCGCGAAAGAATCCACCTGTCGGCCCGCTGTCATCGGGGATGGTTGCCAGCCACACCGGAGTTTCAGCTCCCTTCTCAACCGTACGACTGGCCCCGGAACCGCCCATCGATGTCCGGACCCAACCGGATCGACAGAATTCACGAGAATGCCCATGCCCTGCGTCTCGGCTGCAAGAACCCGCGTGATGACGTTGATCCCCGCCTTCGACAATCTGTATGCGGTGTAGCCGGCCCCCATCTCGGCGAGCGAGCCCATGCTGCTGGAAAGATTCACGATCCGCCCGAAGCGCCGGCTCTTCATGATGGGAATCGCCAGGCGGGAGAGCAGTAGCGGACCATACACGTTGGTCTGCATGGTATCGCGGATGATCTGGATCTCTTCTTCGGCGTCGGCTTCGCCTTCCTCTACCATGATTCCAGCGTTGTTGACGAGAATGTCGAGACGTCCGACATCGCGTCGAATCCAGTTCACGCACTCGCGAATGCTCTCATCGCTGGCGACGTCCAGCTCGCGGGCTTCGACCGGAAGTCGATCGGCAATCAGCTCGCCGACGGCCGTTATGCCCTTCGTGTCGTCGCGGGAGCCGAGGATGACGCGAATCCCCAGCTTGGCGAGCTGACGAGAGATCTCGAGACCTATCCCGCGATTCCCGCCCGTTACTAACGCGACTTTTTGCTCCGGCATTTCGGATTTCCGGTGAAGAAAGTAGCCGTGCGCCATAACGTAGGCGTTCAGGTCGATCTAGCAAGTTAAAGGGCAGGCGATATCATTGCATGAAGGTCTTCCTCCCATGATCGCATCGCGGCCCGCCGCTCCCACCAATCCCTCGAAGAACAAAATCGCGCAGCTACTCGCGGACGCACGCGAGCGCACGCTGCTGCTGATATCGAGACTCTCCGACGAGGATCTCCATACCCAGCACGATCCGTTGATGAGTCCGATCATCTGGGACGTCGGGCACATCGCACACTTCGAGGAGCTCTGGCTCACTCAGAACCTCGATGGGCCGATAGAGTTCTCGGAGATGCCCGGCTTGTACAATCCATTCGAGCATCCCCGCGCCACCCGCGCGGCGCTGGCGCTTCCGAGCCTCGCGCAGATGACCGCTCGGCTCGAGGAGATTCGTTCGCGCGTGCTCGAGCGGCTGAACAGCGTCGAGTGGGACGAAAAAAATCCGCTTCTCAAGGGCGGATACGTATACAACATGGTTCTCCAGCACGAGTATCAGCACAACGAGACGATTCTCCAGACGCTGCAGCTGAAGAAGGGCGTTCCCTATCGCGCGCCTCGCTCGATAACCTTTCCGAGGCGCTCGCTCACCGCTGGGGGAATGGTTCGGTTCGATAGTGCCCACGTGACGATCGGAACCGCCGACCAGAGCGCGGCCTACGACAACGAGCGTCCGTTGCACGAAGTGTATGTGCGTGCCTTCCTGATCGATCGCGCGCCGGTCACGAATGGACGCTACCTGGATTTCATCGGCGATGGCGGATACACGCGCGCAGATCTCTGGTCGCCTGACGGTCGCAGGTGGTTGGCGGAATCGGGTGCGGTCTCGCCGAAGTACTGGACCAAGGACGGGGATGGCTGGACCATGCGAACGATGGATCTCGTTCGCCCCGTGGACGCAACGCGTCCCGTCTGTCATGTGTGCTACTACGAGGCGGAAGCATTCGCCAAATGGGACGGCAGCCGGCTGCCGACCGAGATCGAATGGGAGGCCGCTGCGACCTGGGATCCGGTCAGGCAAGGCGCGCGAAGATTTCCGTGGGGCGATTTCGACCCCGACTCGAGAGCCGCCAACATCGACCAGCTCTCGTTCGATACTGCTCCCGTCGGCACGTACGACGCGCTGTCCCCAATCGGCTGTTACGGCATGGTCGGGGATGTCTGGGAGTGGACGTCGAGCGACTTCACGGGTTATCCCGGCTTCCGAAGTTTTCCATACAAGGAATACTCCGAGGAATTTTTCGGAACCGCGTACAAGGTTCTTCGCGGCGGATCGTGGGCGACGCGACCCGGCGCAATTCGGAGCACCTTTCGCAATTGGGACTATCCGATCAGGCGGCAGATCTTCAGCGGCTTTCGCTGCGCGCGCGACGCATGAAGAACGATCGCCACGCCGCGGACATCGTCGAGGGAACGCCGCCCTATACGGTGCACCGATCGCTGCAACAGATGGTTGGCGACGTGCGCGATGGATTGACGGCCAATCCCAAGCAGCTCTCGCCAAAATACTTCTACGACGAGCGCGGCTCCGAGCTGTTCGAGGACATCACTCGGCTCCCCGAGTACTACCTGACGCGGGCCGAGCGAAGCCTGCTGGAGCAGAAGATCCCGGAGATCATCGCTGCGGTTCATCCCTGCTCTCTCGTTGAGCTCGGCGCGGGAAGCGCGACGAAGACGCGCATCATCCTCGACGCAATGCGCGCGAGTGGATGCTCCGAATGCTACGTGCCGATCGACGTGAGCAGGGATTTTCTCGAGGCAACCGCGATCCAGCTGAAGGCAGACTACCCGGATGTACGGATCACCCCCGTAATCTCGGACATCACCGAGCCGTTCGAGATCCCGCCAGGCGCCAGCCCGACACTTGTCGTTTTTCTCGGCAGCACGATCGGCAACTTTCCGCGGGATCAGGCCGTTCGGCTCCTCTCGCACGTCACCAACGCCATGGCGCCGTCCGATCGATTCCTGCTCGGCGCCGATCTCGTGAAGGACGAGGCTCTCATAACGCGCGCGTACAACGATTCAAAGGGGATTACCGCGGCGTTCAATCTCAATATGCTCGAGCGCCTGAACCGGGAGCTGAAGGCCGATTTCCCAATCGGAGACTTCGAGCACCGCGCGTTCTATAACAGGGAGCATTGCCGGATCGAGATGCATCTGCTCGCACGGAAGGCGCTCGAGGTTACGATCCCGGAGATCGGGAAGATTTCGTTCGAGAAAGGAGAGACAATTCGCACCGAGCTGAGCTACAAGTACGACCGCGCGGCACTCGAGGACATCCTTGGCGCCGCCGGACTCGCCATGCAAAGATGGATGCCGGCGGACGACGGGTCTTTCGCGCTCGCCCTCGCTCGCGCGGAGAGCTGAGTCGTCATCGTGGGCCTCTCCGAGGCGAAGCTGCTGGACGATATCCGCCAGCGATTCTTTTCTCCGCAGGATTCGGGAACGCCGCACACGATCGGCGTGGAGCTCGAGCTCATTCCGGTTTTCGCTTCGACGCGATTGCCCTCGCTGCCACGAGGTCGCGACGCTCAATCGACGGCCGTGGTTTTGTCGCGGCTCGCGGCACGCGAAGGATGGAAGGAGCAGTCGATAGAGAACGATCCACCGTCGTGGACACTGGACGATGGCGCCCACATCTCGTTCGAGCCCGGCGGGCAGATCGAGATCAGCAGCGCACCACACGCGACCGCGTCGGGTGGAGTGCGAGCAGTGCAGTCGTTGGTGGCGCTCATTCGCGCGGCGATGCAGGCTGCGGGCATCGAGCTCATCGCCTGTGGTGTGGATCCGCGCAATGGGATCGAAGCTGTTCCCCTTCAGCTGCTCCGCGATCGGTACGCTCGAATGACGCGTTTCTTCGATGCTATCGGGCCCTCGGGAGTGCGGATGATGCGCCAGACCGCGGCCGTGCAGATCAATGTGGAGCGCGGTCCGAGCCCGGTCGCGCGGTGGAATCTTCTCAATTCGCTCGCTCCTTACATGGTGGCGCTCTTCGCCAACTCGCGCCGTTACGCCGGGAATAAGACGGAACACGCGAGCTACCGCGCGCACCTGTGGCGGACCCTCGATCCCTCGCGGACCGGACTGCCTTGCGACGCGACAGATCCCGCCGAGCGCTACCTCGCCTTCGCACTCGACGCAAAGGCGATACGGAGCAGTGACGGCACGCGGCCGTGGCTAAACTTTCGTGACTGGATGCGCGCGGAAGCTCTGACCGATGAGGATTGGCAGTTCCATCTGTCGACACTTTTTCCGGAAGTGAGGCCCAAGGAGTTTTTCGAGATCCGGTCCTCCGACGCCATCGACAGCGAGCACCTGGCCGCACCCGTCGTGTTCGTCACCGGCATTGTCTACGATGACGAGAGTGCTTCGAGCGCGAGTCAGCTCATGACGTTGCCCAGCGAATCACTGTTGGAGCGCGCGGGGCGGGTGGGCTTGGCCGACCCCGAGATACATCGCGTGGTATCCCGCTTGACCGAGCTCGCACTAAACGGAGCTCGGCGGCTCGGGGCGCCGTACTTGGCAGACGCAGATGTAGCTACGGCCAGGGAGTACTTTAAGCGAGCTCTCGAGAGGCCTGCGGGGAATGAAGTACCTACTTAGGTGCAAAAGCACGCGATCCGAGATCTCAGAGGCGTAGATCACAGATGTCGGACAACTGCGTCAAGACCGCCCTCAGTGGCGGGACGGAAAGGGCGGTTCTGTTTAGCCAGACACGCGACTGAACGGTCTTAGCGCAGTTGTCCGACATCTAAACTCTGTGCTTCTGAGATCTCGGATCGCGTGCTTTGCAGTTCGGCCTACCTATCGCGGGTACCCCGCCAATCCCGGCATGCTCTCCGGTATCCCCAGACTCGCCGCCGGCGGCAGCCTGTGGCTGCGGTACCACTCCTGCCGCGCGAGATTGACCCGGTCCCCGCGCTCCATCCATAGCTGCGTCGTGAGATCGTAGCGCGCCAAAATGTTGTGAAGCCAGTACGGCCGGTTCTCCCTCAGCCACGCCTTCTCGTATTCATCCCTGATCAGGGAGTAGCCGTCGCGCAGATCCTGAAGTCGCCCGTTCACACCCGTGATGTCGGCCAGATCTCGTCCCGGTGCCTTGCTCGTCGTGTCGGCCGCGCGATCGTACATCGCGACCACTTCGTCGGCGAACTGGAACTTCATGCCGATGAAGTCCATCCTGCGCGCTCCGAGTTTCATCGCCTCGATCGCGTCGCGCTCGCGGGTGATCCCGGGATCGGCCTGGGCAATGAAGACCAGCGCGGATTCCGCGAGGATGCGCAAATCGTGCGTGTACGGCCTGATACGCTGGGCCATGCTGCGGCCTTCGTCCGTCCACGGATCCAGCCAGAACAGATAGTCGCTCGCATCGCCGACCTTGGCGTTACCAAGCAGCGCGTGCGCCGCCGATAGCCGTCGCTGCGCTTCGTCGATCTTGCCGCTCAAGTCACCGTGAAATACCCTGCCGTAACTCGAGGTGAAGGCGTCAATGCTGCTCTCTTCCTCCTGCCACCCCGCCGCCGCGCCGAACAGATCGCCGTACCAGGTCTGATTGAACAGCGCCTCCCCGTCGTCGTCCCACGAAGTGTTGATCATTCCGGTCGCGCCCAGTCGCTGTCCGTCGCGCACGAAACGCTGGATGTTGACGAGAGCTACCGCGTTGTTCGGGTAGACGCGATTCCAGCTACTCACGCCAGGAGCAACCCACGTCTCAATTCCCACATTCCGAAACGGTGCGATGAATCGGACGTATGAGGTATCGGCCCCGTAAGTCCATGGAACGGCGATTAGATCTTTCGGAATGGTGCTCACCAGCTCCGGCGAGCTCAACGCAACGTCTCCCCAGAACAGGAATTTCTTTCCGCTCGGCCTAAGCGCGTCCGCGATCTGCTTCAGGAAATCGAGATAGACGACTCCGATTCCCACGGTCTTCACCCTGTCCGCGGTCTGTCCGCGTCCAAGCTCGAACGTCTCGTCCGCGCCAAGATGTACGAAACGGCTCGGAAAAAGAGAATTGATCTCGGCGAACATCTGCTTGATCAGCGGAAGCGAGCCGGGTTGCCCGGGCGCGAGCACGTGTCCGTGCGGCGTCTCTCCCAGTGGCGAATAGATCTCGTACTTCAGAGCGTGGTGCAGATGGCCGAAGGCTTCCTGCTCCGGAATGATGTCGACGTGATAGTTGGCTGCGTACGCGACGAGCTCTTTCACATCGGCGTGCGTGAGCGCGCCGCCGGGCGGCGCGATCAGCGGATTCGAGTCGTAGGCGAGAGTGTGCTCGAAGTACGGCGAGAAAACGTTGACCTTGTATGCGGCAAGCGTCCGGATCTGTTTCTTCTGGAAATCGAGCGTCGGTACCGGCCCACGAGAAAGATCGTCGTGGAATCCACGGTAGCGCATCGCCGGCCAGTCGCGAATCGTCGCCCGATATAGCTTGGCCTGATCGCCGTCGCCGCTCACGATCTGCTTTACCGTCTGCGCGCCGTAGAACACGCCTGCCGCGGTTGCGCCTATGACGATGATGCGATTGCCGTCGGGAGTAATAACGTAGCCCTCGTCCCGCATCGCCGGGTCGAGCGTGAGCGAGTGGCGCCGCAGCACACTCTGGGCTGCCGACGCATCGCCCCGCAGCAGCACGACGCGAGGACCTGGTCCGCTTTCACCGACGACGACGCGAATGCCCCGCTCCTTCAGCGTACTCGCCAGGTCCAGGGCCGTAAATCGATCCTCAGCATTGGCGGGACGAACAATGGTAATCCCATTGGTCACGGACACCGATCCTTCCACCTGCATCTCCCTCGGCTGCGGAATGAGGCGGAGATCCGTTTGTGCCGGTGACGGCGCGGCAAGAAGGAAAGAAAGGAGAACGAGAACGGGCGTAGATTTCATTTGACCGGTGGTCGAAGATTGATCCGCAGTGCGCGAGAAAATATGGCCTACAAGCATCCCCTCGGCATCAACTGCACGAGACACGCATAGAATGCCCGAGCTTCCCGACATAACCATCTACATCGAAGCGCTCGAGTCGCGGGTCGTTGGCCAAACACTCGAGCGCGTCAGAATACCCAAGCCGTTTTTGCTGCGGTCCGTGGATCCGCCGATCAGCGCGGCGCAAGGGAAGCGCGTGATTGGCGTAAGACGCATGGGCAAGCGAATCGTCCTCGAGCTCGAGGTCGATCTATTCCTCGTCATCCATCTCATGATCGCCGGCCGTCTGCGCTGGGTTCCCGCCGGTGGCAAGGTCCCGGGAAAGATCGGCCTGGCAGCATTCGACTTCCCGAATGGGACGCTCATTCTCACCGAGGCTGGCTCAAAGCGCCGTGCATCGCTCTGGCTCGTGCGCGGCGAGGAATCGCTGGATCAGTTCGCGCGGGGCGGGCTGGAGGTGCTCGACGCCAGCGTCGCTGAATTCACCGAGCGCCTGATGCGCGAGAATCACACGCTCAAGCGATCTCTGACGGATCCGAGACTGTTCAGCGGAATCGGCAACGCCTACTCCGACGAGATTCTCCACCGCGCGAAGATCTCACCCATCAAGCACACCCGGCGGTTGAGCCACGAGGAGATCCACCGACTCTTCGACGCGACGCGCACGACGCTGATCGAATGGACTGCTCGCCTGCGCGTTGAATCGAAGGGAGACTTCCCCGCCAAGGTGACGGCGTTTCGCGAAGAGATGGCGGTACACGGCAAGTACGGTAAGCCATGTCCTGTCTGTGGAGCTCCCGTGCAGAGGATCCGCTACGCGGACAACGAGACGAATTATTGCGCGCGCTGCCAGACCGATGGAAAACTCCTGGCCGACCGGGCACTGTCCCGCCTCTTGAAGGAGGATTGGCCGCGGTCGATCGACGAGCTGACGTGGAGCTAGATCGTCCCCGCGTTCACCCACTTCACTACTCGCGGTGGCTCGTAAGAGGCAAAGCGCGAGAGAAGCTCCACCGGATCGCTCTCCACCATCACCATCGAGCGGTGTACGTCCCGCACGAATCGCTCGGCCACAGCGTGATCCAGAAATTGCAGCATTGAATCGTAGTAGCCGGCGACGTTGAGAATCCCGCACGGCTTCGCGTGCATTCCGAGCTGCGCCCAGGTCCACGTCTCGAAAAACTCCTCGAGTGTGCCAATTCCGCCGGGCAGCGCGATGAATCCGTCGGCGAGCTCCGCCATCAGCGCCTTTCTCTCGTGCATCGTCTCGACCACACGCAAATCGGTGAGTGATTTGTTCGCGACCTCGCGCTCGACCAGCATCCGCGGAATCACCCCAATCACGTCGCCAAGCTCGTCCTGCATGGCATCGGCAAGCGCCGCCATGAGACCGACGCTCGACCCACCGTAGACGACTCCGATTCCCCTCTGGGCCAGCAGCGTGCCGAGCGCGCGCGCCGCTGCTACATAGTCCGGACGCGCGCCGGGATTGGATCCGCAGAAAACCGCGAGGCGGCGTATCTCGTTCACGCGCGCGGACGCATGGCTGCCATCATGTTGACGCCGATTCCAGCGAGAGATTGGCCGCCGTCGCAGACCACGATCACACCAGTGATGAATTTTGCCGCGTCGCTGCACAGGAAAAGCGCGAGGTCGGCGATCTCGTCCTTCGTTGCGAAGCGCTGGAGTGGAACGGTCCGCGCGAACTGTCTCTGTATCTCCGGGGTCGGCGCGAGACGGCGCATGCCTTCGGTGTCGTCGACCGCACCGGGCGCGATCGAGTTCACGCGGACGCCTTCGGGTCCCCATTCGATGGCCAGGCATTTCGTCAGCATGTCGACGCCCGCCTTTGCCGCGCACACGTGCGCCTGCATTGGCATCGGCGTGAACGCCTGCATGGCCGAGATGTTCACGATGGACGCTCCAGGGCGCTTCAGATGCTCGAAGGCCGCGCGGCAGGTGTTGAAGGTGCCGAGCAGATCGATGTCGACCACTGATTTGAATGCGTTGGCGGACATGCCAAGCGCCGGAGCGGGGAAGTTGCCAGCAGCACCGCACACGACGATGTCGATCTCGCCATGCGCGTCACGGGCGGCTTTTATCGCCGCGGCGAGGGCATCGTACTCCCGAACGTCGGCCGGATGTCCCGTGGCAGCTCCTCCCGCCGCGCGAATCTCCGCGGCAGCGGAATCCAGCTTCTCTTTGGTTCGGCCGATCAGCGCGACCTTCGCGCCGTGTTCGACGAATCGCCTGGCGATCGCGAGATTGATTCCGCTTCCGCCCCCGGTGACGACCGCAGTCCTGCCATCCAGAACTTTCTTCCCAAACACTTCCGGCATCGGCGCTCCGTCTACATTCTCGTTGAGAACGGCAAACCTATCGCGCGCGCGCGGGGGCTGAAAGTGGCGGACCCGTTGCGCGGCCATTTCAGCAGGGGGGAGGCAGAATGAAATTTCGTATCGGTCGATTGGCTGCGCTCGTCGCATTCACGTCGGCTTGCAGCAGCGCGATGAATCTGTCCGCGGCGACGGAGGATTCACTGATGAAGGCAGATCGCGACTTTGCGATTGCGACCCACGCGCGCGGTATCGACGGCTGGATGTCGTTCTACGCGCCCGACGCGATTCGCATTCGATATCGCGGCGACATGGTGAAAGGCGCTGAGGCCATTCGCGCGTTCGATCTGCCCGGAATCTCCGACACTACGAACACACTGAACTGGGAGCCGACCGATTCCCACGTGTTTCGCGGAGGAGAGACTGGCTCGACGACCGGCCGCTATTGGTCCGTGAGTCGAAAGGCGGGGGAGATCGGGAAAGCGCTGGGTCACGGCAGGTACGTCACGATGTGGCGTCGCGACGGAGACAGGTGGCTCGTAATCATGGACACCGGATATCCGGAGCCGTAAGGAAGTTTGCTCCCAAGCCCTGGAAAACGAAGAACCCCGCATCCTTTCGGATACGGGGCCCAGGCTACTGGTGGCCCACCCGTCCTAACAAGCTCAACCAGCAGCTTTTCGTTCGCAGGAGATAAATCCTGGCTTTAACTCTTAGACCCACCATACGCACAAAAGGTTTAAAAAGTTTTGAGGTTTTTTTTCGGGTTTATAGACCCATCTGTAGACGGTCTTTGTTCGGGGAAACCAGGGCTCGGGGCGTTTGGGACGACGATGGGGCGACGATGGGACGGCGCCGACGCGACGATGCGGGCGGCATTTCCACCTATCAGCCGTTTCGCCGCTTCCGAGTCGTGTCCAGCGGCAGGGTGCCGGTCGACGCAAAGAGCTGCTCCAGGGCTGCCTCTGAAACCGCGCCCACGGTTTCGCGGTTCAGCGCGAGTTTGGTCGAGCCGCCGGCCGGCGCATCGTCGATCAATCCGGCAGCACGCAGCGCCTGAACGTGGTGCGTGATAGTCGGCTTGGAAACCTTGAGACTGCGCGCGAGGTCCGAAGACGTCGTGGGGGTTCGCGCCAGAATCGACGCGATCGCGTAGCGGGTCGTGTCGCCAAGCGCACGAAATACGATTTCGGCATTGATCGCGGGCTGGGCACGGCGCGCGCGCGGAGCGGAGACGTCGCGCGCGATCCGGCCTGGATCGATGGAATCCCGGGCGATCGGAAAATAGAGACTCACGCGCCCTGCTTTCGTTTCGTATTTCGCCCACCACCGTCGCGTGTTGAATCCCGACGGGATCACGAAGCAGCGATCTACCTGATCGTATGCGATCGGCGGTCCGGTTCTCGGGCGAATCTGTCGTGCGCCTGAGTCGAACGTGACGGGAAGCGCGAGATCTCGCCCAAGCTCCTCGAGCGACACCTCCTTGTCCTGTAAATCGCGCACGCGTTGCGACTCGGCCCGGAGCTCAGGCTCGAGGGCGGACCAGTCGGTGCCAAAGCCGGTTTGCCAGAACTGATCGAGTACCAGCAGGAGCTGGCGACGGAACGAGTCCGCGTCAGAAAGGAGCGTGGATGTTGCTTTCGTCGCGGGCGAATTCGGATCGAAGGGACGCAATCCGAAGTGGGCGAGCAGCTCGCCGCCCGGGAGCTTGTCATTCGCCAGCACCTGCCGGAGACTTTTCTTGCCCGTGCTGAGCGCGCGCGCCGCTGACGTATCGTGAAAAATTCCGGAGATGAGATTGGCTTTGAGGTCCTCCGCCGGAATTTCGCGAAGTACCGCCAGAATCTCGTCGAACGTCATCTTGCCCGGCGTTCGCTGGAGCGCGTCGGCGAGCAGCGGCCAGAAGAGCGGAACTGGCGCAACCCGTTTGGCGATCCGCTCGAAATCGTGTGGCAGACGGGCAATCGCGCGCGCCTTCCAGCTTTCGAGCGGAGAGGCCCCGGTGCTCGTCAGCGTATACAGGGCGTAGAAAACGTCGAACCGCGGTGTCACGGCGAGCTCGACCTGAAATGGCGGCGTGGTTGGCATGTTAGCTAACAACCTAACGACTTATTTCGCCGCTTTCTAGTTCTGCCTGCGCCTCACCAGGAAAATGCCGTTGGTCATGTCGATGCGGACGACACCGGCATTCCAGACGTCGCCGCCGAGGACGCCGTCGAGCGACGCGAGAACCTGATAGACGGGTGCGCGGACAACGGCGCCCTTGAAGATGATCGGGAATCCTCGCACCAGAACGTTCAGATCCGGAAGCACCGGCGCTCGGAGCGAGATCTCCCCTCCCAATCCTCCAACCCGGCGACTCTCCACTCTGGCCGCCTGCAGCTGGAGCTTGTCGAGCAGTGTCTCGGTGACAAATGTCAGCTGTGCCCCGGTGTCGAGACCGAAATGCAGGGGAGTTCCGTCGCCAGCGGTGATTTCTACCACCGGAAGTCCAACCCAGAACATGTTTCGATCGGAATTCCGCCTCGACGTCGCGGGATTCCGCAGCCGCAGCTCACCTTCCCCGTAATCCACCTCGAGATCCAGCTGACGGATGATATCGAAGCCGATGATGCCGTCGATCTTCACCTGCGAACTCCGGTCGATCTGCTTCGGCTCCCGCATCTGCATCATGCCCTCTTCGACGATCATCGTGGGAGCGTTCCGGACCGTGACCTGTCCGATTTGCAGCTGGGGAATCAGCGACGGGTTAGCGGCGACTCGTCCCGTGCTCGTAACGATCTCGAGAGTGTCCGGTCCCAGCGGCGCGATATGAAGATCCCGCGCGACGTCTGAGGCGAGCATTGTCATGCTCGAGCCGGTGTCCAGCCAGAAATTGTAGTCCTTGCCCTGGATTCTTACCGGAATGAGCGGTGTTCCGACCGCGGAGACGAGCATCGGGAGAAGTGCGGACGCGGAACGAAAGGTGAGAGACTTGGGCGGAACATCACGGAACGCGTTGGCCCATAGCTCGATGCTGGCGCGATCGGTTTGATCGATCTTCGGCTGTGACGGCTCATTTCGGAGCGCGGCCAGAGCCTGCCATTTCTCCTGGTACTGGAGCGTCGCCGTGTAAATCACGCGCGAGCCCGCGCGGATGATCGTATCGGATGCCGAGGTCCTTAGTTTCCCGAAGCCGGCTTCGGCCCTATCTATGTCACCATCCATCAGGCTCTGAAGCGCCTGCGCGAAATCCTTTTCCGAAGGCGTGCGAGCACCTTCGATTGCCTCAGCAGGGTGCAGCTCGGCGAGCGCCTCCCAATAGTTTACGTGCCGATTGGGAGGAAGCTTGGCGGGCGAATGGAAACACGCGGCCACCCCGACTGCGGTGGCCGTTATCGCGCTTACGCGTTGTAGCTTGGAGAGCGGCATCAGGCAGAAGGTAGGATGCGGTACAGCGATATTCCACGTGTATCTTTGATAAGAGAGCCGAACAACGACTATCGACCGAAAAGAGAGCGATCAGATGAGCGACAAGATCAGAAAAAGTGACGAGGAATGGAAAAAGGAGCTGACAGAGGAGCAGTACCGAATCGCCCGGAAAAAAGGCACCGAGCGCGCCTTCACCGGCGAGTATAACGATAGCAAGGAGCCCGGCACTTACGCCTGCGTCTGCTGCGGCGAGCCGTTGTTCGATTCAGACGCGAAGTTCGATTCCGGTACCGGTTGGCCGAGCTTCACCAGGCCGGTGGCCACGGAAAATGTTCGCACCGAATCTGACACCAGCCTGTTCATGAGACGCACCGAGGTGCTCTGCGCGAAATGCGACGCGCATCTGGGCCATTTGTTCGACGACGGACCAGGCCCGACCCACCAGCGCTTTTGCATCAACTCGGCCTCCTTGAAGCGCGAAGACAAGTAGCGGAATTGTAGCAAAATTGTCTGTTGACATATTGCTGATGAGTTCGCACAATTTGTCCCTCACCGTTGACCTCCATCAAACAAGGAACTAGTCCATGGCGCCCGTGACCATCGTTGGCATGATTTTGGGATCAGTTGCCGTCGTAACGCTTTCGGCCCGGAACTCCGGCGGCACTCCAACCCACGAGAAGATCGTCACGACGGGCGTCGTGTCGAAACCCGTCCTGAAGGCGCGGGTTGTCAACGTGACTGGCAAAGATTTCAAGTTCGACGCGCCCGATCAAATCCCGGCTGGACTCACCGAGTTCAGGTTTCTGAACAAGGGTCCTTCGATCCATCACATGCAGATCCTGAAGCTCACGAATGGCAAAACCTTCGCCGACCTGAGCGCGATGCTGAAACGCCAGGGCCCGCCCCCGAAGTGGATGAAGGAAGTCGGCGGTCCCAACGCGCCCGCGCCGGGAACGGAGTCGAATGCGACGCTGATGCTCGCGCCCGGGAACTATGCGATCATTTGCTTCGTTGACCTTGGTGGCGCGCCGCACTTCACAAAGGGAATGTTGAAGCCGCTTCGCGTGGTCGCATCGACCGATGCCGTCGCGCCCAACCCGACGCCCGATGTGACCGCAACGCTTTTCGACTACAATTTCAGGCTCTCATCGCCGATTCTTGCCGGAACGCGCACCATCAAGGTTGAGAACACCGCCAATCAGCCCCACGAGTTAGAGCTCGTCCAGCTCGCGCCCGGCAAGAGCGTCAATGACTTCCTCGCCTGGGAGGGTGGAAGCAGGAACACACCGCCACCTGCCAAGCCAATCGGCGGAGTCGCGGGTATCGAGCGCGGAATGTCGGAGAGCTTTACCGCCAATTTTACGGCCGGCAACTACGCTTTCATTTGCTTCGTCCCGGACGCCAAGGATGGTAAGCCCCACTTCACGCACGGAATGACCAAGCAGTTCGCGGTGAAGTAACAGATCTCTCCGGCTTCGCGTTGAGCGCCTGCGCTCAACGCGAAGTCGTTGGAGTGAGCGACATCATTACGGGCGCGCTTTCATTGCCCGTTCGGTCCACGGCGGAGACGCTTACCGCATCGGCGTACGCACCGCCCGCCAATCGCGGAATCGCGTAGAAGCGCTGCATGCCCGGTACGACCTCGGTGGTCCAGTCGCTTCCCACACGCGTGCGAACCAGCCACAGCCAGGTGGGCTCCGTCCCCTGCGGCTGGAGAGTGAGCGTGCTCGAGAGCGTTCCCGCGTCGCTGCCGACGCGCACGATCGGAGCAAGCGGCGGAATGCTATCGAGCCACGGCGACGCGGGGACGAGCGCCCTGCTCGCGTACGGGCCGGAGATCAGCTTCCGCGGCAGGTTGTCGCCATCTCGCATCAACGTCTGCATGCTGAAATAGACGTTCCCCGTCGCGCCGGACTGCGCGCGCGTCAAGGCGATCTGGTTGAGTATCTCCTCCGCCAGCCAACCCGTTGGCGTTCCGGTCACTTTGTCGACGTAGTTGCCGGGCCATATGTGCCTGGCCTTCGCGTTCTGCTCGACCCACCATTGCAGCAGTACGGGATAGCTGAGATCGGGACGGTCGATCGGCCAATAGAGCTGCGGTGTGAAGTAGTCAGCCCACCCTTTCAGAATCCACTTTCGCGAGTCTCCGTACAGCTCGGCGTATGAATCGAACTTTCCCGCGGTTACCGGCGGATACCCCGGACGCCAGACGCCGAATGGACTGATTCCGAATTTCACCCACGGCTTGATCGCCTTGATTCCGGTGTACACCTGGTGGATCAGGCTGTCGACATTCGCTCTCCGCCAATCGTCCTTTGCCAGCGCGCCACCGGACGACTGATAGCGCCGCCAACTCGGGCCGTCGGGAAAATCGATCAGGTTGCCGCGACGATCCCTTTCCTTGTAAGGATAGAAGTAGTCGTCGATGTGAACGCCATCGATGTCGTAGCGCTTGACCACGTCGAGAACCACGGCGAGCGTCCGCTCGCGAACCGCCGCCTCACCCGGATCCATCCACAACATGCTGCCATACCGCTTCACCAGCTCGGGATGCGTGACGCTGATGTGAGTCGCCGCTGGCGCCGACCTGCCTGACGGATGGTGCGCGCGGTAAGGGTTGAACCAGGCGTGAAGCTCGAGGCCGCGCCGGTGCGCTTCGTTCACGGCGAATTCGAGCGGATCGTAGTACGGATCGGGCGCTCGCCCCATCTTTCCCGTCAGGTACTCCGACCACGGCTCGTAAGGCGACGCGTACATCGCGTCGGCAGCCGGCCTCACCTGTAGAATTATTGCGTTCAGGCGCAGCTGCACCGCGCGATCCAGCATCTCGATCAGCTCCTGCTGCTGTTGCCGCGTCGAGAGACCCGGCTCCGACGGCCAGTCGATGTTCTGAACCGTCGCTAGCCACACCCCTCTGAATTCTCGCCGAGTCGCGGGCGGGGGCGTGACATTCTGTACGGAAGGCGACGGAGTTTGACCGCACGCTGTCTCGCAAACCGCGAGCACGAAAAGTGAAAGGAGCAGGACGCTGATTCTGTTGGTCATAGGACAACAATGTAAATCAGATGCGCCCCAAACGGCCTCTCGTCATCGCAATCGTTCTGTTGGTCGCCTGCAAACCGCCGACACCCGCGCAGCAGATGGATTCGATCCAATCCTGGCTGGCGACCGCGGAAATGGTCGGCCAAGCCTGGCTCCGGCATACGACGCCGGACAAATACAGCCGCCAGACTCTGGAGCTCTCTCGGGAGACTCTGGCCCAGATCTCAAGCGATCTGCTGGCCTCGCTTCCGCCCGCGACCGACTCCGCAAAGCTCGACGCCGTTCTGCTCCGAAGCCGCGTACGTCTCGACCAGATGGCTCGATTGATCGAGTCGAAGAATTCCCCGGATTTCCGGCGCCAGCTCGATTCTCTCGCCGCCGACAAGAAGATCGTGGAGCAGATCTCCGACGGAATGCCCAAGCAATGAAAAAGATTCTTCAGATCTCGCTCGGAATTGTCACGAGCGTCGGCGGATTTCTGGAGATTGGCTCGGTGACGACGGCGATGCAGGCCGGTGCGTCGTTCGGCTATCAGCTTCTCTGGACGCTTCTCCTCGGCACGATCTGTCTGATCTTCCTCGTGGAGATGTCGGGCCGCCTGGCCGCTGTCAGCAAGCATACGATCGTCGAAGCTACGCGCGAGCGTTTCGGCTTTCCCTTTTTCTTCATCGTGCTGGTTGGAATGGCACTGGTGTCCTTTCTGGTACTCGTGGCCGAGCTGGGGGGTATTGGGCTGTCGCTCCAGATACTGACAGGCATCGGCTTTCCGTGGTGGGCGATTCCGGTGTCTTTTGCGGTGTGGCTGATGATGTGGAAGGGAACCTTCGGTCTCATCGAGAACGGCGCATCAATGCTTGGGCTCGTCACGATCTCGTTCGTGGTTGCCGCGCTTAGGCTGCATCCCGATTGGAGCAGCACCGCCCACGGCCTGCTTCCGACTTTTCCAATCGACAAGAAAGCCAACTACTGGTTTATGGCGGTCAGTATCATCGGTGCGTCGATCTCGCCGTACCTGATGTATTTCTACTCGTCCGGCGCGATCGAAGACGACTGGGACGAGACATACATCCCGATCAATCGGGTCATCGCCGGCCTTGGAATGAGCTTCGGCGGCTTCCTTTCGATGGCGGTTCTGATCGTAGCCGCCCTGGTATTTCATCCCCGAGGAATAGATGTGCAGAAGTTCGAGCAGGCGTCGCTGCTGATGACGACCGCACTGCCGAAGTGGGGATTCACTCTGTTCGCGCTTTCGATGCTGTTCGCGTGCTTCGGGGCCGCGCTCGAGATCTCGCTCGCCATCGCTTATTTCTTCGCGCAAGGATTTGGCTGGAACTGGAGCGAGGACCTGACTCCGTCGAAGGACGCGAGGTTCTGCCTCACCTACACCCTCATCATCGTGCTCGGCGCCATCCCCCTGCTGTTGGGGATAGATCCGATCAAGGTGACAGTCATCTCGATGGCACTTACGGCGGTAGCACTGCCGCTGGCGATCGTGCCATTTCTTTTTCTGATGAACGACCCGATTTACCTCGGCAAACACCGCAACGGCTGGCTCAGCAACACCGTCGTTGCAATCGTCATCTTGATCTCATTCGTCGTGGCAATCATCGCCATTCCACTCGAGATCATCGGAGGCTGAAATGCGTCTCGTGCGCGACGTTCTGGACAAGGAGCTGTTCGACCGGGAGGAAGAGCCGATGGGACGGGTCGATGGCCTGATCATGCACGTCGGAAAGAGCTCTCAGCCGCGCATCACGCACATCGCAATCGGAGGCTCGACGCTCTGGGATCGCGTGCATCCGTTTTTCGGTCGCCTCTCCAGGCGCATGAGCCGGTGGTGGGGGCCAAAACGGGACGACGCGGTTCGGATTCCGTGGTCGCGGGTGATAACGGTCGGTCGCGACATCAAACTCGATGTCGAAGCGAAGAAGACGGGCGCAATCGACTGGGAGCTATGGATCGCGCACCACATCATTGAGCGCATTCCCGGCAGCGGCGATAAGGAGGCCGGCGATGGAAACTAAAGTAGAGCTTCTGCTCGGGACAAAGGTGCGCGACGCCGACGGTACGGATGTCGGGCGAATCGAGGAGATTCGCGTCGAGCGCACCGACAACGCGCTCCTCGTCGAGTCGTACCTCATCGGTGCAACGGCATTGGTGGACAGACTGTCGGCGTGGACGCTGGTGCGCCCGATCAAGGCCCTGTTGAAGACTCGGCACATTTATTCCCTTTACGATGTGCCCTGGCAGGACATGGATCTGAGTGATCCGACCCATCCCGTTCTGCGAACCGCAAAACGTGATTTACAGAATGCGAGGTAGCGTTGGCAATCGCGACCATCAATCCGTTCAATGGAAAAACGGTTCGAACCTTCGAGCCGCATTCGTCCGAGCGGGTGAGCGAAGCCCTCGACCGCGGCGTCGCGGCGTATCGCGAGCACCGGCGCACCCCTTTCTCCGAGCGCGCGCATCACATGAGCAAAGTCGCGACCCTTCTCGAAGCGGAGAGTCGAGAGCTCGGGGAGCTGATGACGCTCGAGATGGGCAAGCCGATTGGCGCAGCGGTCGAAGAAGCTCGGAAATGCGCAACGGCTTGCCGCTACTACGCCCAGAACGCCGAGCGGATTCTCGCGGATCAGCCCGTGAAGATGGAAGGCGGCAAAGCATGGATCGCCTTTCAACCCATCGGCGTCGTGCTGGCGATCATGCCATGGAATTTTCCATTCTGGCAAGTGTTCCGTTTCGCCGCACCAGCCCTGATGGCTGGGAACGTAGGAATCCTCAAGCACGCGTCCAACGTCCCGCAATGCGCTCTCGCAATCTCGAATCTGTTTCGTAGAGCCGGATTTATCGAAGGCGCCTTTCAGACGCTTCTGATCGGGCCCGAGCTGGTGGAGGGCATTATCGCCGACAAGCGCATCGCCGCCGTCACCTTGACCGGTAGCGAGGCCGCCGGCCGATCGGTAGCGAGCGCGGCAGGAAAGAATCTCAAGAAATCCGTGGTGGAGCTTGGCGGCAGCGATCCATTCGTCGTGATGCCGAGTGCCGATCTCGAGGAAGCCGTCGCGACGGCCGTCACGGCGCGGATGATCAACAACGGCCAGTCGTGCATCGCCGCCAAGAGATTCATCATCCACGACAAGATCTACGACAAGTTTCTGAGAAAGTTTGTGGCGGGAGTGGCGACGATCAGGGTCGGCGATCCGATGGATGAGGCCACGCAGCTTGGGCCGCTTGCGACAGAATCAATTCGGGACGACCTCGACAAGCAGGTGAAGGCTTCCGTTGCGGCCGGCGCTCGGCTGCTTACCGGCGGAAAGAAGATCGAGCGCGAAGGATTCTTTTATGCCCCAACTATACTGGCCGAGATTCCTCCCAACGCGCCCGCGGCGAATGAGGAGCTCTTTGGCCCCGTCGCGTCGGTGTTCAGGGCAAAGGACCTGACCGACGCGATCCGCATAGCCAATGGAACGACCTTCGGGCTCGGCGCGTCCGTCTGGACCCGCGATGCTGTCGAACGCGATCGCTTCGTGGCAGAGATCGAATCGGGCCTTCTGTTCATCAATGGAATGGTTGCGTCGGATGCGCGTCTTCCGTTCGGCGGCGTCAAGAATTCGGGATTTGGTCGCGAGCTTGGTGAGTTCGGCATCCGCGAGTTCGTGAACATCAAGAGCGTCCGCGTCGTCGACGGCCAGACCGGGAAACAATCGGCGACGGAGTGATGTAACCCGAGACTAAAGATTCATCACCAGTCGTACATCGGGATCCAGCGTCGATAACGCCGTGCGGCGCGTAAGCATCGACACGAGAAAGAAGACCATAAACGACGCGACCATCGCGACCGCCGACGCGGTCACGCCGGCGGGAAAGGTGAAAGCCTTGCGATAGGCGGCGGTCTCGAGCGCGAGCGTGACGACCAATCCCGTCGCGATCGACGCCATCGCGCCAGCTCGCGTAGCACCCTCCCAGTTCAGTCCGACCGCGAGCGCTGGCACGAGCGTCGACGCAAACAGACCCCAGCCGAAGATTCCCAGGAACGCTACCGTGGCTCCGGATCGCTGGGCCGTGATTGCCGCGGCTACGCCGATCACAACCGTGACTGCGCGACCCCACGCCAGCTCGTTCTTCACACGACGGCCGATCGCGATCGGCAAATCATGCGTCACGATTGCGGCGCCGATGTTGATGAAGGAGTTCGCAGCGCTCATCGTCGCTGCCGCGACTCCCGAGAATACGAGCGCGGCCAGCACGATCGGCGTGACGTTGAGCAGAAGCGCCGGCGTCGCCTGATCGGGAGCAGTGAGAGGCGCCAGGCGTCCGCTCAGCACGAATGCTTTCACGCCTACGCCGACGCTGAAATAGAGAAGGAGCACCAGCACCAGCCCGAGCGTCTTGAGCAGCGGATACCATTTGAGCTGCAAAGGATCGCGGAGCATGTAGTACTTGTGCACCGCCTGCGGTTGGCCGAGCGAGCCCATGGAGAACACGAAGAAAAAAGAGAGAGCGGCGAGAGGAGTGAGTCTGCCCCATGGCCCAAGAAACGTCGGATCGTGGGCGAGAATGGTGCGCGAGATTTCTCCGAGTCCTCCTCCATAATTCAGGACGAAGAGAAAGACGAGGACCGACGCGACTGCCATGAGCATTCCCTGAAAGACATCGTTGTAGATGCCGGCGAGAATTCCGCCCGACGCGGAGTACGCGAGGGTGATGCCCATGCCGATCCATATTCCCCAGCCGAGCCCAACGCCGAATATCGAGTTGATCACGACGCCCATCGCCAGCGCGTTGGTCGCCATATACCCGACTATTCCAACCATCATGGCGATGGCAGCGAGTCCCTGCGCCGCTGGTGAGCGGTAGCGGGCGCCGATCGCGTCGGGAATCGTTATCAGGTTGCGCGCCTCTCCCAAGAGACGCATCCGCTTCGCCAGAACCCACGCTCCCATCACGTTGGTTATTGCAGCCGGCAGCACGATGTACATCGCACCCAGTCCTACGGCGTAGATGAAACCGGGGCCCCCGATGAACGCAAAACCGGAGACCGACACCGATACCGATGCGACGGTGAGCGCGATCAGGCCGATTCCCTTCCCTCCGACGAAGAAATCGCTGGCGGTGCGCGTTCTCCGCGCCGCCCAAACGCTTATCGCGACAATCACCACGAAGTAAAGCACGCCCACTGTGATCATTCGGACGCTTCCGATCGAGCTTTGTACGCGCGCCCCAACTCTCTGACCCGCTCGACATCCTCGGCGCTCAAGGTCTGCGTCTCGAAGGTGAGGGCGTACGCGATGGGCAGCACTACTATAGGAAGGAGCCCAACGACGTAAATGACTATCGCGGCGCGCGCGGGAAGGCCGAGCCAGAGCCTGCTGAGCGGACCCTCGGTCGCCGGCAACGCGAGCGCCGCAAAGAATCCGAGCGCAAGAATCGCGACGACGAAGAGGAACGGAACCTTGAGCGGGCCGACGCCACGGGCGCCGCGGGCGGCGCCAAGAATCATGATGGCACCCACGACTACGGGAATTCCGAGCGCGAGGAGCCAGGGCGCCCATGATGGCGTTCCACCGCGGGCGAATGCAGCGGCGTATCCGCCCGCGATCGCGAGTATTCCGGCAAAGAGTGCGACGAGCGCCGAGCGTCGAGTCGGATCTGTCTGTGGCGGCTCGGAAATGGACAAGGCGTGATCAGTGGATGGTGTGTCTTTCAGAGCAGAGCCAGCAATGCGAATGTCGCCAGCCAATGCTCGCCCATGTAATCACCGGCGACGTGGGGCATGCTGGCCGAGAGATGCACAGTAGCCGCGTCGAGCGCAATTGCGCGGCGGGGATCTTCGTCGGGCCATGCTGTCGCGAGCGAGCGCCAGCACCACGCTCGACTAAGGTTGAGTCCGTCGAGATGGGCGATTTTGCCATCGCTTCTATCGCTGACGATTGCGGGGTCGAACAGCGTCGCCGGCTCCCGGTTTGCGATTCCTGGAAGAAACCCGTCCATCCACGTCCGAAACTGGTTCAGCCCCATTGCTCTCCGCATGCACTCCGCTTCCATGAGCGCCGAGGAAAGAAAATCGTCGCCGCTCGGCTCCCACGCCTGGCAATTCTGATCGTTGCCGTACCACGCCAATGCTTTGTCCACGAGGATTAGTTTGAGCGCATCATCGACCACCACCTCCGAGTATTCGAGGGCCAGCGTGAGCGCGAACGCACTGTTGAAGTGCGTCCCGACACGCGTCGGATACGTCGCTCGGGGAAGGAATGCGGAGAATCGGATTGCGAATGCGTCCGCCAGTGGGGTTAGCGTCTTGCTCCACCGCCTGCCATCGTCGCTGGCGTGGCGACTCAGTTCGGCGGCCAGCATCAACAGCCATGCCCAGCCATATGGCCGCTCGAAGATCGTTCTCAGCGGCCGGTCGAGATACTCCAGCTCGGCCTGAACCTTCGCCGTTGTGATCTGCGCGTCGAGCAGGCAGCGAATCGCCGCCGACTCGGGGTTGTCGGGATACAACCGAAGGATGGTCGCGAGAAGCCAGTATCCGTGCACGCATGAATGCCAGTCCATGCTGCCGAAGAAGATCGGATGGAGCTCGCGCGGAGATCGCACATCCTCGGGACCAGTGAGAACATGATAGAGAAGGTTGGGATACTCGCGGGTGATGTGCGACAGGGCGAGCTTCGCAAACTTTGACGCAACGGCTGGAGTCATGGGATTGTAAGACTAACTGGAGTAGCGGTTACTTCGCCCGCCGCAGGCTTTTCTCCTCACACACAATCCACCGTCGACTAGACCGAAGAGCCGCAAGCTCGAGCCGGCAGGAGAACCAGTGAAAACGACCCGGTTTTCCTTCGCACCCCCGCTCGACCCAACTCATCGCGGCGTCCCATTCGCCGAGCTCCGCATGCGCCAGGGCCAGACGCACTTCGAGCGGGTTCATTACCTCGCCGCCCGTCTGTGGCTTTCCGCTCTCGAGCTGCGACGTGAGCGCGGCAATCGATGCGCGGAGCTCCGTCCCCCGCGCACGTAGATAGCCGCGCTCACCATCCGCCGTGTACTCGCGCTCGAAAGCCTCGCCGGTCGTGCCCTTGGGATCGCGATAACGTTCAGCTATCGCCTCGGTGTAGCGCCCAAGTTTTTCCTGGCAGCGAATAAGACGATCTCGAGCGGCTGCGTACGTTGGATCCAGACGGAGTGAGCGCTCGAGCTCGACGATCGCCAGATCAAAGGACCCCGCGCCCATGTGGGCCGCCGCTATCATGTTTCCGTACAACGGAATGTGCGGCTCCAGACGCGCTGTCTCGCGAAGCGTGTCCACCGCTTCGGTCCATCGCCCCATAGCGCCGCAGAGGATTCCGTAGAACTTGTGCCCTTCCGGGTACGCCGGCTCGAACGATATCGCCAACAAAAACTCACGGGCTGCGGTTTCCCAATCCGCGTCCAGGTACATCGCCTTTACGCCGAAGTGCACATGCGGAATCGCTAAATCCGGATCGAGTGCGAGAGCGCGGTGGCTCAGATCGATGGCGCGCTCGAAGGTTTCCTCGAACGGCTTCAGGTCTCCACGCACCGATGCGACCGCGAAGAAATTCGAGAGGCCCGCGTAAGCAGGCGCGAAATCGGGTGCGAGCGCTATCGCCTCCTCAAAAAAGACTCGGGCTTGCGCGAGATCGGCCGGGTGACCTCCGTGCGCGGCGCGGAGGAAGAGATACGTTCCCCGCTCGTACGCTATGTCCGCCTCCCGCGCGTTGGATGTCGTGGGCGAGCCGCGTCGAGCACGGAGCCGAGCGACGAGCGCCTCTGTCTCGGGTGATGGCGAGACCTCGTACTCCCGCTCGAGGCGCTGGCGAAGCTCTTCGTACAGAGTGAGCGCGCCGGCCCGGTCGCCGAACCGATCAAGCAACCCGATCAGCCGGCGCGTCATCTTCTCATTGGTTGGCTCGATTGCGACCGCGCGTCGAGCCAGCCGCAGCGCATCCGCTGCCAAGTGGCCGCGCTCGGCGTCCTCAGCGAGACGCCACGCGAGAGACGCGGCGACGGAGCGCAGATGCGCCCTCTTGTCCTCGAGCCAGCGCTCGAATTGCCCGGTGTTCGGCAGAAAGAAACCGGGGAGCATGTCGCCCTGGTACAGCGCGAATGCTTCCTCCGCTTGACCTGACTCGGCGAGCTCAATGAGCGCCGAAGCGTCCGACCAGACCGTTTCGCCAGCGGCGATCTCCTGGCTGCCGCGGCTTTCGATCGCGGACCCGCCGAGATGGCCGCGCAGAAAATAGAGCCCGTTCCGAAGAGCGGTGCGCGCGTGCGCATCGTCCGCTTCACTCCAGAACATCGGAAGCAGCGTGTCGCGCCGGTGGAATTGCCGAGGCTCGGACGCGAGGTAGATAAGGAGCGCCAGCCGCTTGGGTTGGGCGAGCAGTCCAGCGAGATCCCGACCATCGGAAGTTGTGACCGAGAGTCCGCCCAACGTCCGGACGAAGATCGTGGGGTCAGGCGCCGGTGCCGACCGGCTTGCTGGAATTGAGGAGACGGCCAGGAGACGATCCCCGAATACGGTTGCTGCGAACCTACCGCGGCCCGTCTCAACGGGCAATCGCAACCTTTCTGGAGGTACCGCACATGTCATTTCGCCACATGCCCGTTCTGCTGCTCGTTCTGGGGACAGCTGCCTGCGAATCCGGCACAGGTCCGGACCGCACAGCGCCGCCTTTGGCCGCTATCGCGAACCTTTCACACGGCGGGGACGGCCGGCCCGGCGTGTCGGTGTTCGCGACCGGTCTAGAGTATCCGCGCGGCCTCACGTTCTCTCCGAGTGGAGACCTCTATGTAGCCGAGGCTGGCGCGGCGGGCGAGGCGACTACTATAGGTCAGTGCGCCCAGGTGATCCCGCCCATTGGTCCATATCGGAACGGCCCGACGGCCCGCATCTCCCGCATCGACCGTCACGGCAACCGGTCGACGTTTGCCACCGGATTCCCATCCGGCATCAACGGCTTCGGGGATGTTCAGGGCGTGGCGGATCTGGCGTTCGTGGGGAACAAACTGTTCGCTCTCGTCGCGGGCGGTGGGTGCTCGCACGGGTCGGCAGTGGTTCCGGCTGGTATCGCGAAGGTCGGCAAATCGGGATCGTGGTCAATGATCGCGGATTTGAGCGCATGGCAAGCGACGCATCCCGTGGCCCATCCCGATGCCAACGACTTCGAGCCCGATGGCTCCTGGTACGGGATGATCAGCTCCGATGGATCTCTCGTGGCGGTCGAGCCCAATCACGGTGAAGTTGTGCGGGTGGATCCGCGCAGCGGACGCGTGACGCGCATCGCCGACATCTCCGCGACTCAGGGCCACATAGTTCCAACTGTCGTCGCCGAACGTCGTGACGCGCTCTATATCAGCAGCCTCGGCGAGTTTCCGGGAACCCCGGGCTCGCAGAAGATCCTTCGCATATCACGCTCGGGCGACGTAACTGAAGTCGCGAGCGGATTTACGGCAGTGCTCGGGTTGGACTTCGACGCGCGCGGTCGCCTCTATGTGCTCGAGATAGGGGAAGCGGGTGGGTTCCCCGCGCCCGGTGCGGGCCGCGTCCTCCGGTTGGATAGCAACGGCAACCGCGTGGTAGTCGTGGACGGACTGTTTCTGCCGACGGGCCTTCGCGTCGGTCCCGATGGCTGGTTGTACATCTCGAACAAGGGCTTCGGGCCGCCGCAGCCCGGTGAGATTCTGCGCGTCGACATTCAGGGTGGAAATGGGAGAGAAGAGTGAAAGCGCTCAACTCCGACGCCATGATTACACCTTACCGGATTCAGTGATTATTATCGCAAATGGCGGATAGCAGGAGAACTGAGGGCTCGGACTAACCGAGGGCTTTAACTAACTGCACTTATAAACGCGGACTAATTGAGAACCGAGAACGGTCCGCAATCCTCAATTAGTCCGCGTTCGTCGATGCCGTTGGTCAGCGCCCTCGGTTAGTCCGAGCCCTCGGTTCACCAGTATTATTTTCCGCCAACGATAGCGGTTCGGAGGCTGGGAGAAATCATGGAGTCAACGAGGCGGACGATTGGGCTACTCTGTCGCTTGCCTGTTGATAGCTAATTAGCTATCATTCCTCATGGCCAGAACGACATCCCCCGCCGAGCTGTTGTCCCTTGCCCGGGAGCGTGCGGGGATGTCCCAGCGCCAGCTCGCGCGGAAGGCCCGCACCGCTCAATCCGTAGTCGCGCGCGTGGAGCTCGGCGAAACGAGTCCGTCGTGGTCAACGCTGATTCGATTGCTCCGCGCGGCGGGTTTTCGTCTCGCGGCCGATCTCAAGCGAGTCGAGGTCGATCCGGCGCTTCTGGACGACGTCTCGCGGATACTCCGTCTGACGCCCGAGGACCGGCTGCGCGAGGTCGGTGCCGTGAGCCGCTTCATTACTGGAGCGAGGCGTGTCTGAGATCGCCCCATTTGATCCCGAGCGTCTGCTCAGCGCGCTCGCGCGCCACAAAGTGAAATTCGTGTTGATCGGAGCACTAGCCGCGCGACTGCACGGCTTTCCACGGCTCACTGCCGATGCGGACATAACACCGGCCGGCGACAAGCAGAACCTGGAGAAGCTCGCTGCAGCCCTCGACGATCTCGATGCCAGGGTCTATACGGAGTCCGTGCCGGAAGGTCTCCCGTTCGATCGCTCCCCGGCGATGCTGGGACGCGCGTCGATGTGGAATCTGGTGACGAACGCTGGAAGGCTCGACATCGCCTTCACGCCAGCGGGCACCAAAGGCTACAAGGACTTGGCCGACGACGCCGAGCGGTTCGAGGCGTTCGGCGTGCATTTTTTGGCGGCGTCACTCGACGACATCATTCGCTCCAAGGAAGCCGCGGGCCGTCCGAAAGACGAGGACGACGTCCTGATTCTAAAAGCGCTCAAGCAGCGGCGCACACCCTGACCCGGTAGGTGTAACTATAGTATCATCTTAGCGCAGTACGGTCGTTTCCGTGCGGTCTGGTATAGATCGCTGGTGCTCTAGTTACATTTGAGTGTAACTTGAACCGCGCTAAAGAGTCCTCTAACAGGACCTCAACTGGGTGCGATAATGGCCGCTATTACCACAACCGTCCGCCAGCAAGGATCTTCCGCCGTCACTACGGTTCCGACCGAGATAGTACGGCGATTGGGCATCTCAGCGGGGACTACGCTCGCGTGGGTGGAAGATGGCCTCGGGGGGTTTCACGTCACTCCGTTTTCGGCGGATACCGCAAAAGCGATCGAGATCCATGAAGGGGTCATGAAGAAGTACGACTCAGTGTTCCGTGCTCTGGCTAAGTGAGTGCGAAGAAAAAGCGCGAGCCCCGATGGATAACTGAGCAGATCCTTCTCGTCCTCCACGCGCAACAGGTGGAACGTTACGGAGGGCCGCACGGAGTTCTGGACGAAAAAGTAGTTCTTGCGGCGCTGCACCGACCAATCAACCGCTGGACTTATGGTGAATCTGTCGACCTTGCTGAACTGGCGGCGGTTTACCTGATCGCATTTGCGGGAACCCAGGGATTCAACGACGGCAACAAGCGCACAGGCCTCGCCTGTGCGCTTGTTTTTTTGGAGTTGAACGGCATTTCGTTCGGAGCCGATCCGCAGGAGCTCTATGAGCTGACCATGTCGGTAGCTACCCACTAGGTCGGTGACAGCGATGTGGCAAAGTGGTTCCGCAGAGCAATCGGTTAGTTCCATCCCTTGAGCATATGTCAGACTTGACATATCAATCGAACCTTGACTAGCTTCCTTTGGGGCAGGTCGAAGGTGAATTGGCAGGAGGGGAAAAGGGACATTGCCACTTGGAGCAAACCGACCAAAGAAGAGGCGCCTCAAGGCGGCGGGCTGGAGAACCGGATCCGTAGCGGAGTTTCTCAACCTAACTCCCGAGGAATCGGCACTGATTGAGATCAAACTGCGCTTGAGCCAGCTCGTGAAGAAAGCGCGGATACGCCGGCACCTTAGTCAGACAGCCCTGGCGGAAAAACTTGGATCCAGCCAATCCCGGGTCGCGAAGATCGAATCCGGTGACTCGAGCGTTTCACTCGACTTGCTGGTACGGGCGACCTTTGCCTCCGGCGCGACACGAAAAGCGATGGCTCGAGCGATAGCATAGTCGACCCGGCGGGGGTGTGCTCGCTACCCGGTTGGCTGCCCCGGACGCTTACGATTCTGTAGGACACAGTCGATTGACTCTTTGGCGCCCGGCGTGTCCATGCTTATCGTCTTCGTATAGACATCTCCCGCGGTGGCCCCAGTTGGTGTACTTCACAGCCTGCGGAGCGACCGTGGCGAAATCACTTGGATTTTCTGCGCCCGAGATACACCGAGAGGAACCCGCCAAGGACGAACATGCTGAGCGTGATCAGAAGGGTCTGGTACAGCCCGTTATCACTCAACCCGGTCGTAGTATACGCCTCGTGGACAATGAACAGCAATGCGATCGAAATGCCCGCAGTTGCCAGGGCGATCATTTCTTGAGCACCTCTCACAAACCCTCCTGCACTCGTGAAGTTGCTGTCCCTTGACCGCCCAAAGAAAAGCTGCCAGCTGCAATGCTGCAAAGCTTACGGCTCCCCGCTCAGTATTCGAGTGGCCCACAAAAGCGCAGCGATCTCGACTAGGAGAAAAGCCCGCGGCCGTAATCCACGGTGAACGATATAGGAACGCTGAGAGAACTTGTTCCCGCGGGCGA
Organism: Gemmatimonadales bacterium; assembly: GCA_038322455.1. Classification (GTDB taxonomy): domain Bacteria; phylum Gemmatimonadota; class Gemmatimonadetes; order Gemmatimonadales; family Gemmatimonadaceae; genus UBA4720. The sequence goes on from JBBQFZ010000011.1 coordinate 41,205, forward strand.
TGGAATCGCAACTTAGTTCTGAAAGCCGAGCGCCTTTGCCACGCTTTTCTGTCGCTCATCCACCGTTACGAAACTGATCGCCTCCGGTTCCTCTGCCAGATATAGGGCCGTCGCCAGGTGCCAGCAATCCGCTCCCCGCACGTAACCGGCGGCGAGCACACGCGCGATCTCGTCGGTGAGGGGCCTATCAGGAAGGATCCAGGAGATCGGGAGCGGGAGCGAACCGCTGACGGGAATTCGCTCCCGCGCGAAAGCCGCGCGCAACTCGGCCTCAAGGAGGTTGGCCGACACGAGCTCATCGAATGAACGCAGTCGCCGTGCAAGGGCGGGCGCGCCGGGTCCGCCGAACATCACCGCGATCACACAGGAGGTATCGACGTACGCGACCTTCATTACTCGCGATCATCGAGAAAGCGCTTGAGCGCGCCGGGCCGCTTTACGGTTCGCACGGAAGCCGTGTCCGTGACAGGAGGCCGGACGATTACGCTCCGCTCCACCAGCTGCCGCACGCGGGAACCGATCCCGGAACCCGTGGAGGTGACTGGCCGAATCTCGGCGACAGGCTCGCCGCGCAGGGTCACAACGACCGGATGCCCCTCGCGGACCTGTCTGATGATCGCGGAGAGCTTGGCCTTAGCCTCGTATAATGAGTAAGTGTCACGCATAAGGGTAAGATGGTCAATCTAGTCAGACTAGGCAACGCTCACTGGGCGGTCCTAGGTCCTCAGTCAGTCCGCGTTATCAGTGCCGTTGGTGGAGCCCTCGGTCCTCACCCTCTCTAGGCCTCTCGTTGCATAGGAGTTCAAGGGCCAGCGGACTAAAGAACACCGCGTGAAGGCTCCGTTTACGTCGCCGGCGGCAGCGATGGCCTCTCTGCAATCTCATCGAGCAGATTGGCCAAGAGCTCCATATTTCCGACAAGATCCGCTCTCGCCGCGCCGTCCGAGCCGAAGCGATGTTGAATCACAATTTGAGCAACCGCCGTGTCGACCAAACGGCTTGACCCTACCGTCAGCTGATGTACTCGGTCACGAGCGGTCTTGACGAGACCGGAACGGGATTTGTGTCGCTTCACCAGCAACTCGATGTCGCTTCGAACTTGAGCCTGAACCGCTTCGCCTCCGGCAATCACGTCTCGGATGTAGACAATGTCCTTTGCGGCTTTGGCGAGGCCGCCATCCGCGGCGGAAAGGCGATCGGTGAACGTCAAGGCCTTGTTGAGGAGATACGCGCCGAGTATCGGAACCCGCACTGCAAGCGATTCGCCCTCCGGTCCACCTGCGATCGCTAGGTCGCGCGTCTGCTCGGTGAGGAGAGGCAAACCGGTCAGTGAAATGGCGGCGAGAGATATCTGGCCTCCGATAGGTCGCGGTCGGCCCAATTGCCTGCCGGTTCCCTGATGGGGCGTAAAGAACTCGATCATTTCATCATCCGCGTCCTGCCTGACCCAGATGGATCCTTGGTTTGCTGAACTCGAGGTGAACCCGGCGCCTTCGAGGATCTGGGCAAGCGGTGGCCGGTCCGTGATTGCGAGCGGTGAAGGAACGACCAGATCCAACTCTATCGTTCTGGCGATTTCCACTCTCCATTCCGGAAATCCGCCAAATCGCTGATAGAGATACGGCACCCATCCGCCGATTAGTATCACATCCTCCCGATAAGGACCGAGCGCCAGGAGTACGCGACTGAGCACTGCCTCCGAATCGGCATCGTTCCTCGAGAAACGATTTGTCCCCGGGTTTTCAGTCACCGGTTTCAACGATCCAGGGCAGCTTGCGCCTGAGAATGTACTCGGCCTGTTCGAATCCCCTCCCTGGATAATTCCAGAGATCGAGCGCGAGTTGAAGATCGTCGACAACGGGAATTCCTGCCTCGTTGTGGACGTCCTTCCAGATCGATTGCCGGTAATACGGGAGCATCAGCGTAACGCGCCCATCCGGTGCGGGCGGCCAGTTGAGATCCAGGGAAAATTTCCCCAGAGCTCTGGGCGTCAGGACCTTTACGTAAAGGTGGATCTGATTCCACTTCGCATGCGGGGCAATGAGCGAGGCGCCCGCTTGCAAAGTGGCCGCCCACTTCGGTGAAGTTGCCGGAATCTTTCGGGGCAGCAATCTCAGGAATTCTTTTGGATCTGCCACCGGTGCCTGGACCCTGAGTGAGAGATTGCGGTTCCAGACGTAGATCGAAGCCCACGCCCCGAAGAGCTCTCGCGCTCGCTTTACAGAGACCGCGGCAGTGCGACCTCGGCGCGTCACGACTATCAGATCCCGCTCTTCCAGGGCCCGAACGATCTTGGACGTAGTCCCCAGGGATACCTGGGTAATCGACGACAGTTCGCGCACCCCCCACGATTCTCCGGGTGGATGCTTTAGCAGATGGCGACTGATGAGAGAAGCGCGGTCGGCAAAAGGGTCGACCTGGTGTGATGGAACCTGGCTCGTCGCTCGCCGAGGTCGAACAGCCTTGTCGATGAGCAGCCCGGGAACCTCCAGGAACACGTGACCCCGCAGATCTATGAAGCTCTGGCCTTTGCTTCTCCAAGCGGATGCCGTTTTCGGTGCGATCCGGCTGCCGACAAATACGAGGTCATTGGTCGTACTTCGCGCCACCTGCTCGCCGTCCTGGGTCGCAACAAGGGTGAATCGGGGATGGGAACGCTGCTCGCGCAGAAAAACCTGGACAAGAATGTCCGGTGGATGACTCGAACGAGAGCCCATCGTTTGGACGCCTGCACTCTTGCCCAAAGCCTCGGATATAAGGGCGAGGCCCTTCAAAAGATCGGCGAACCGACCCGACTGTTCACTCATGTGTTAATTGTTCACTCTAGGATGAACATATGGTAAGTGAGTGAACAAATCAAGGGGAATAAGAATCACGGCCCCCGCCCGGAGAGTCAAAGCCCTCGAACCGCGGCTAGTTCGCAGTTCGCAGTTCGCAATGCCGTTTCTCCGGAATCCGTAATTCGGCAGCCCCACGCTCCTCCGCCTCCGCCGTCGGGGAACCGCGAGGGCCCGCGAACCAGCAGAGTATCCTAGTGTTTTTTGCGTCGCAGCTGCAGCAGTGCTTCCAGCTCGGGCAGGTGCTCGAAGTCGCGCGGACGTCCCGCCGCCCGCTTCGCCTTGATCAGGGATGGAAGGTCGAGAACCCGGAAGGCGACGCCGAGGCCGTTGACCTTCTCCGAATGCCGCCTGACTTCGGCGAATGCGCCGACTCCGGCAATGCGATCCATCACGTCGATGTCACCCTCGCTCGTAGCAAGTGTGAGCACAGGGGCCCCGTGCATCGTGCGATCATCCATTATGAATGGCAGTCCGGGCTCGACGCCGCGCGGATAGGCGTTCCAGCTGGCGAGCATTTTCGCGAGACCGCGAATGTTGGCGGCGTCATCGGCGTCGTAGCAAATGTCGAGGTCATTCGTAACGCGCGACGATCCGTGGGCGACCCCTGCCACTCCACCCACGACGACGAATTTGATTTTCGCCCTGGTGAGTCCGCCCAGCATTGAAGCGAAGCTCAACGCGCCGCTCTCCTCATCCCCCGGGAGAACTCGGCGTTTGCCTCGAGCGTCGCCAGCCGCTCGGCCGGGCTTCGCTCGAGCGCGGATTTCAGGAGACCGATGTCGATCCCGTATTCGCGCGCGGCTTCGACGCCGCCCTTCGAGGCACCAGTGCGTCCGCGCCGGCGCGGAGTCTCGAGGACCAGCGCGCGCGAGAGATTCCCGAGAAAAATCGATTCGTAACGGGGGAGATCGATGACGATCGACGCCAGACCGGCAGTAATGTGTGCCTCCCTCATCGGCGTACCGGACGTGAGCTCGCCCAGGACGCTCGTCGCGATAGTTGCAGCGGTGGTCAAAGCCAGCCCGAGCGCATCGACGAGCACGCGAACCAGGCCCCACCATTTGGCTTGGCCGGCTTCATAGCGGAGGGGTCGCCGTAGCAAGGCGGCCGAATTGGTCAGCCATTTGAGGTCGGCGGCGGCCGCCACAGCCGTCTGGTGTGCCGTCATGGGATAAATATATCTAGTAAGTAGACATATTTCAACCTCAGGGTTGCGGAAACCGGAGGGGTTGGGTCAGCGCGACAAAGTCCCTGTGGTCGCTCAGCAACTCTTGCCGATAACACGCCTGCGTCATACATTGTCATACATGAAGGACGCCGTCACCATCCGCCTGGATCGCGATCTCGCTCGACTGTTGGCGCAAACCAGTCGCCGGCTCGGCCGGACCAGGAGCGCAATCGTCCGCACCGCGCTTAGACGGCAGCTCGCGCTTCTCCAGTTTGAAGAGCTTCGGCAACGCGTCGCCCCATTCGCCGAAGCCGCCGGGTATCTGTCAGACGAGGAGATCTTCCGCGACGTGTCGTGAGAGTATTTCTCGACACGAACGTGCTCGTCAGCGCTTTTGCGACTCGCGGGCTCTGCGCGGATCTGTTCCGCAGCGTGGTCGTAGAGCATGATCTGGTGCTGGGTGAAGTGGTTCTGGAGGAGTTTCGCCGCGTGTTGAAGACTCGCTTTCGGGTGCCCGCGAAAGACCTCCGCCAGATCGAGGCGTATCTGCGATCCTATGAAATCGTCCCGAAACCCGCCGAGCCCGACCCGATCAGGGTGCGGGACGAAGCGGACCGGTGGGTGCTGGCCAGCGCCCATAACGCGCAAGCCGACGTCCTGGTGACCGGCGATTCGGATCTTCTCTCAGTCGCCGACCTGGCTCAGGTCCAGATCGTTAGCCCCCGTGAGTTCTGGGAGAAGCTGAGGAAGATCAAATGACCGACCTATTGTGCGAATAAGCCTCAGCGCTTCCGACGACGCTTCACACTTTCCTTTGCGGCTCGCGCGAGGTACTCGGGTGAGTGCTCGCGCACGAGCGAGCTTTTGCCTCTTGGGACAACACGTTGAGGCTCCATTTCGAGTGAGACCACGATCCGCCGACCGAGTCCGCGAGCGACTCGAGACAAAGTACTGAGAGTCGGGTTGCCACCGGACTCCAGCTTTGCGAGTTGTTGCTGGGTCATACCAACACGTTGTGCCAATCGAGCCTGTGTGAGATCCGCGTCGTCACGGGCCCACCGGAGCGCGAGTCTCACTCCAAGTAACGAATCCACTGGTATCATGAGTACGCCTTGGCCCGATGCGATTCTGTCACCTGGCTGGGGTGGCACCAGATCGCGACCGAGATTTGACTCGAGCCATCCTTCGAGCGCTTCCTGAGCGGCTTCCTCGATCGATTCCCCTGACTCAACAAATGTCTGGCAGCCGGGACAATCTGGAAACTTTGCGAGAATGAATTTGCCTTCACGGCTAATTAGTGCGGGATACTGCATTACCGCTCCTTGGCGAGCCTTGCCCGCGGTCAGCGAAGCCCAACTCCCGATTGCTTCTCAATGCTACGTATCGTCCCTTTCGGGAAATCCTTGCGGGGGTGAGGAATCGTGACGGTTCCTGGTTTTGTGTCGTGAACATACTGATGATGAGAGCCCTTCAAGCGATTGAGTCTCCATCCGTCGTCCTCGAGAAGTCGGATAATCTCGCGGGAATTCATCGTGCTCAACGATACAACGTAAAAGTTGTAACGTCAAGAGGACCACCCAATTAGCTAGGGAAAAGCTGCCGGCTTAAAAGCTGCCCTGCTTACAGCTCCCCGCTTCAGTATGAGTGCTCCGCAAAGCAAAGCGATCCCGACTAGGGGCAAAGCCCGCAGCTCCTCCGCCAATGCTCGAGAATCAAAACCATCGACAGCGTATCGAGCTCGCAGTACCTCCTCAAAAGCCCACTCCACATATCGCCGACGGCTGCATCGCTCTTGTCCGCCCCATACATCATCTCCTGGTACGCCCGCATAGCCCCGGTACCTTCATGCACATCCTGTAAAACCCCTGCAATCTCGACAGGCGGCAAAGAAGCATAAGGATCCCGCGATGCATCCGCCGGCAGCCCCGTCCACGCAGTAAACTGCTCGCGCATGACACCATCCGACTTCCACAAAGCGTCGAGAACAACCTTGATGCCCGTCCTCCCGCGCATCCCAGGATTGTAGTAATCCCGCCGAGCCCATTCGTGCATGTCGACGATGCGATTCTCGAAGACGTCGGTGATCCACTCGACCAGCTCCGGCACCACGTGCCCGAACCGCCCGAGATCGGCGACGATCTGCCTGAGCGTCGTCGCCTCGAAGTGCGACCAGGTGAGCACCGGCCCGCTGTCCCCGATCGCCTCGCGCAGCGACTCGGCGAACAACCTGTTCGGCCAGACGTCGGTCCGGTTCAGCCATTCGGTGTGCACGGGCTTCTGTCCGTGCGAAGCGACGGTGTGGCAGCTCCACTGGAAGGTGACGAGCCCGTAGGCGCGCATACCTCTATGGTATGGGAGCGCGAGACGCGACGTCTCGAAGTCGATGAAGTTCACTTGGGCCTCGAGCTTCTCGATCTTGCCACGGAGATCGGGCGAGACAAAGACCTCGTTGCGCCGAGTGTATTCGATCTGCCGGCGCTGCCGTTCGGCGTTGGGGCCGACGGAGCCGTCCACCTTGACGAGGCATTCCTCGGGGATGTCGAACAGCGACGCCAACTTCCGGCCGACCATCCAGTCGATGAGACCCGACTTGTCCGGCGCCTTGCACGTCCCGATCGAGAAGAGCTCGAGCACGTGCGGCCTTGGCTCGGCGAGCGCGCCCCAGCATTCGGCAAAGCCGTCCTTTGCGGCGCCGTCGTCTACGCGGAACTCGCAGCTCGCGCACTTGGATCCGCGCTGGAGACCGACGGAGTGAACCGACAGCGGCGCATCGAGGCGCGACTCGAAGATCGCCGCCGCGTCCTCGACGTCATTGCGGAGCATGGCGACCTCCGCGGAGACGTCGACCTCGGTGACGAGATCGAGCTCAACGAGCTGCTCGGGCGTCCCGGTGTAGCGGGCGGTGTGGAGGCGAGAGGTGCCGTCGGGCCCGGTGCGCCGCACGAGCTCGAAGAGGCCCGGAATGTTGTCGACGAGGGCGAGCTTGCTCGTATCGACGAGCACGAGAAAGGGCTTGATGACGACGCCGGGCAGAACCTTTTCGAGGAGGAGAACCTGGAAGGCGATGTCTTCGATCTTCTCCGCCCATTTGGCGAGAACGCCGAACGGCTTCCGTGCGGTGCGAAAGCAGCCGCATTTCCCCGCGGCCAGACTCTCCGCATGCTCAGCACTGTCGAAGCCTTTTGATTTCACCTCGAGGAGGCGGACGACGGTCCCCTTCTTCTCGAGGATGTCGACGCGGGCCTGTCGCCGGCCTACGAGGAGAGTCGCCTCGAAGAGGGTGACCGAGTCACGACCGAGCTGCTCGATCGTTTGCCTGTAGTTCTCGCCAACGCCCAGACCGTACTCGAGCTGCACGCCGTCCGAGTACTTCGCCTTCGCGAGCGCCTCGACCATGTAGCCGCCCTCGGCCAGCAGGGCGAGGTATGGATTGCTGTCCCGATTGTCGGGGTAGCCGTTCTCGCGGAAGAAGAGCTTCGCGTCGCAGGTGCGGGCGAGCTTGAAGTCGGATTTGGAGAGGGTGCGAAGGGGCACCCTTGGTCTTATCCCGCACCAATAGGGACTGTCAAGGCGCGCATT
>JBBQFZ010000012.1:0-46136 GCA_038322455.1 Gemmatimonadales bacterium
TGTGAGCTGTTGCGGGAGCGGCTTGGCGAAAGCTAAATCGGGGGGGTAGCTACTGGTAGCCGCGGCGCGCGATTGACTGTATGGGGGTTTGACTCTTGCTGTTTGGATAGCAAATTTGTATACAAACGACTGGGGGTCGGCTATGCGGTGCTCGAAAGCGGTTTCGGCGTTGGGGGTTTCGGCGCTTCTCATCGGAGTGATGGCTTCGTCCCTGGCAGCTCAGGAGCGCGGCCGCGGGGCGCCCAACATCCGCGTCTATTCACGGACCGGCGTGAGCGTGGTTTCGAATTACGTCGAGCCGGCGATCGAAGTCTCTGAGAACGCTTACGTTTTCGCCGTCTCTCTCGATCTGGACGGACAGATTCAGGTGCTGCAGCCCGATTTTCCGGGGCTATCGGTTCGAATCGCCCGCGGCCGAGAGCTCAGGCTTCCCAACTTTTTTGCGGGATTCTCGAACGGACGCACCGGTGTGGAGACCGCCTACGGTCGCAATGTGGGTAACGTGAGCTCTATGGGCTACGCGGGCCAGGAGAACGACACGCGTGGAACAGTGATAGCGCTGGCATCGCGCGCTCCATTCAACCTCGATCGCATCGAGAGCGGGGGCGACTGGAATGTCTCAGCGATACGCGGCCTGATCGAGTATCGCTCCCCGGCGGCCGCCGCGCAGGCGCTGGCGTCGTACCTGGGCGCCAAGGGTGAGCCGATCGGACGCGACTACATGCGCTTCGCATCCGCTCGTCAGAACTACTATGCGTACGATTACGTGGGCGACCAGTATGCGTGCTACTCGAACTCGTCGATTTACGCGCTCAGCATCGTGTCGCGCATCTCGGAGCTGAGAGCCGCCGGCCAGCGGGTCAACATCGTGGGCTACGATTATTGTGGAATGCCGATCGTTGTATATGGCCCGTCTCGTCGTGGCGGTGGCGTCTACCGACCGACAGATCCATTGCCGATCGACACCGGAGACTCCAGAAACCGCCTTGGCCACGGTGCGCCCCCCCGCTCAGGCCATCCCCCGAAAACGGGCGCGGCACTCGGATTTTTCCCGCCCGCGCGCCGCGCAACGCCGCCACAGGCGGGCGATGTTACGATCACCGCACCCGTACCTCCGCGCCGCGGGAGAGACCCGCGTGAAGTTCTGATCGAGCTCCAGAATCAGGGCAACGGCGGCGCCTTCGCCGACGGAAATAGAATCCCCAGAGGGAGCGTTACTCCACCGCGTGCGGCTGCCGCTGCCATCGGTGCCGAGCCCGTTCGTACTTTCAACCAGCCGGTGTTGCGCGCGGCACCGCCACCACCTCCGCCGAGAACCGAGCCGACGCGCTCGCCACCGCCTGCGACTACGTCGGCTCCTCCTCCTCCGCCGCGGACGGCCGCACCTCACACGAACGCTCCCGCGAATCCGACGCCGTCGAAACAGTAGGAAAGCAGATCGGATTGCGTGAGAAAAATGGGTCGCTGCGGCGGCCCTCATGGTCCGAGAAAAAGGGTCGCTGCGGCGGCCCTTTTTTCTTTCCCGCAATCGAAGAGAAGTGCCCCTTGGCGGTTATATTTCGTGGTTCCCGCCTCGGTATCCCGCACAACCCAGAGTACTCTTGAAGCTCGAGCACATTCGCAACTTCTGCATAGTCGCACACATCGACCACGGCAAATCGACACTCGCCGACCGGTTGATCGAGGCTACGGGGATGCTGCAGAAGCGGGAGATGAAGGCGCAGGTGCTCGACACGCTCGATCTGGAGCGCGAGCGGGGCATCACCATCAAGCTGAACGCAGTACGGATGACCTACACGGCACGCGACGGCCAGGAGTACGAGCTCAACCTCATTGACACGCCGGGACACGTCGACTTCACATACGAGGTCTCACGCTCGCTCGCGGCATGTGAGGGAGCGATCCTCGTCGTTGACGCCTCTCAGGGCATTCAGGCGCAGACGCTGTCCAATCTCTTTCTGGCGATGGATGCGGGGCTCGAGATAATTCCGATCCTGAACAAGATCGACCTGCCTGGCGCGGAGCCCGAAAAGCGGAAGCAGGAGGTGCACGACCTCCTCGGCGTCGACCCTGGTGAGATCCTCCTCGTGAGTGCGAAGGAAGGAATCGGCATCGCGGAGCTTCTCGAAGAAGTCGTGCGGAAGGTGCCGCCCCCGGAAGGAAGCTCCGATGCACCACTTCGCGCTTTGATCTACGATTCGTACTACGACCGCTATCGCGGAGCGATTCCGAGTGTACGCGTAGTGGATGGCGTGATCAGGAAGGGCACCCACATCACCTTCGGCGCGAGCGAATCGGTGTACGAGGTGGACGAAGTCGGTTACAACCAGCTCCGTCAGGTTCCGACCGAGCAGCTCGGCCCCGGTGAAGTCGGTTACGTGGTGGCCAGCGTCAGGTCGGTGAGCGAGACCCGCGCCGGGGATACAATCTTCGACGCCGATAACCACGCTACCGAAGCGCTGCCGGGCTATCAGGCGGTGAAATCCTTCGTGTTCGCCGGCCTATACCCGACCGATACGACCCAGTACGAAACACTCCGGGACGCGCTCGAGAAGCTCAAGCTGAACGACGCTTCGCTCAACTACGAGCCCGAGACATCGACCGCGCTTGGATTCGGATTCCGTGCCGGCTTTCTCGGACTGCTGCACATGGAGATCGTACAGGAGCGACTGAGCCGCGAATTCGATCTGGAGCTGGTCACCACCGTTCCGTCGGTGGAGTACAAGGTCTACCTGACCGACGAGACGATGACGCTGATCGAAAATCCGTCGCTGATGCCAAACTCCCAGGTGGTCGCTTACGTCGAGGAGCCGTACGTGAAGGCGCGGATAATGGTGCCGGCCGAGTATATCGGCCCGATCATGACTCTGGGAACCGACCGGCGCGGCGTGTACAAGAACATGACCTACCTCGACACCCAGCGCGTCGAGCTCGACTGGGAATTTCCTCTCGGTGAGATCATTCTCGATTTCTTCGACAAGCTGAAGACGGTGAGCCGCGGCTACGCGTCGCTCGACTACGAGCTGCTCGAGTATCGCCGCAGCGATCTGGTGAGGCTCGACATGCTCATCAACGGCGATCCGGTGGACGCGTTCAGCGTCATCATCCACAAGGACAAGGCGTACGAGTGGGGCCGCAAGATCGCGGACAAGCTTCAGGATCTCATTCCCCGGCAGCTGTTCGAGGTAGCCATTCAGGCGGCAATCGGAACCAAGGTCATTGCGCGCACGAGCGTGAAGCCGCTGCGAAAGGACGTGCTCGCGAAGTGCTATGGCGGCGACGTCTCGCGCAAGCGCAAGCTTCTGGAAAAGCAGAAGGAGGGAAAGAAGCGGATGAAGCAGGTGGGCTCGGTAGAGATACCGCAGGAAGCATTTCTCGCCGTCCTCCAGGTGGATTGAGGATTGCGCGCGAGCCCGACGGAGACCATGAGTGGATCGCTCGTAGTCCAAACGAGCTTTCTCGGCGACGTCATTCTCACGACGCCGCTCATCGCGGAACTTGCCAAACGCGGCCCAGTGGATGTGCTCGCGACGCCCGAGGGGGCGACGGTGCTCGCGAACAATCCGAGCATCCGCAGGGTCCTCCGCTACGACAAGCGCGGGACTTACGGCTCGGCGCTCAGTCTCTGGGACACGATCAAGGAGCTCCGGCACCGGCGTCCGTATGAGGTTGTCTACCTGGCGCAGGGCTCGTTCCGGAGCGGACTGATCGCGATGATGACCGGGGCAACGGAACGAATTGGCTTCGCCAGCTCAACGGGCCACGTGCTGTACACCAAGCAGGTGCCTTACAAGCCCGAGCGCCACCACGCCGAGCGGTTGTGGTCGCTGTCGATGTCGGAGTGCGCCGATCCACCCACTGCCGAACAGGTCAGGCCGCGGCTCTATCCTTCGGAGGACGAGCGTCGCCTGGTAGACGGGATTCTGCGTCGCGCCGGTGTCTCCGAAGCGCCGTTCGTCGTGCTGGCACCAGGCAGCGCGTGGGGCACGAAGCGATGGCCGTATTATGTCGACCTCGCGAAAAGGCTCGCCACCGAATTCAGCATCGCCGTCGTCGGCTCCAAGGCTGACGCGGCAATCGCCGCGGAGATTGCCGCAGTCGTTCCATCGGACCGCCTCATGAACACGGTCGGGACGCTTTCGCTTCTCGCGTCGGCCGAGCTGATTTCGCGCGCGCAGGCCATCGTGACGAACGACTCGGCGCCGCAGCATCTTGCGTCGGCGATGGGAACGCCTACGCTTACGATCTTCGGGCCAACCGTTCCGGAATTCGGCTTTGGCCCACTCGCGGAGCGTCACGCTGTTGCCGGCCTTGATGGCCTGGCCTGTCGACCGTGTCATCGTCATGGTCCCGCGCGGTGTCCGTTGGGACACTGGAGCTGCATGCGTGAGCTCGGAGCTGAATATGTCGCGACTCTGCTAACTGAAGTACTCAACCCACCGGTGCCCGTATGAGCGTGAAGGAGCGTTACATAGTTGGAGTGGACCTCGGCGGTACGAACATCGTCTGCGGCGCGATGCCCCTCGACGGCAGTCGAGAGATCGCGATGCAGACGAGACCCACGCTGGCCGACGGCGGTGCGGGCAGCGTAGTCGAACGGATCGCGGAGATGATCGAGGCTGTCATTGCACAGACGATAGCTGAGACCGGCGCGGAGAGATCAGATTTTCTGGGCGTTGGCATCGGGTCGCCAGGGCCGCTCGATCGGGCGAAGGGAATCGTTATCGTGACGCCGAATCTTGGCTGGAAGAACTTTCCGCTGCGGGACGAGATATCGAAGCGGGTCCACCTCGATGCAACGCTCGATAACGACGCAAACTGTGCCACCCTCGGCGAATTCTGGTGCGGGGCGGCGGTCGGCGGCCGCAATGTCATCGGGATGACGCTCGGAACCGGCATCGGCGGCGGGTTGATCCTCGAAGGAAAGCTTTATCATGGATCATCCGACGCTGCGGGCGAGATCGGTCACACGAGCATCGACTCGACAGGCCGCCGCTGCAAGTGCGGCAACTACGGATGCCTCGAGGCATATGCGTCCGGTCCGGCGATAGCCGAACGCGCGAGAGAGGCGCTCCGTGGCGACGAGGGAGGGTCGATCCTCCTGGCAAGCGCGGGCGGTGATCCAAAGAAGATCACCGCTCAGACCGTGTACGAAGCCGCGAAGAAGGGAGACGCGCTGGCGCGCGAAGTCGTGCGGGAAACCGCCCGATTCCTTGGTGCGGGTGTCTCCAACCTGCTCAACATCTTCAACCCCGATGTCGTGGTGCTCGCGGGCGGCGTCACGCAGGCAGGCGATGCTTTGTTCGAACCGCTGCGCGCCGAAGTGAGGCGCCGCGCGTTCAAGCCGGCGGTAGACGCGTGCCGAATAGTTCCAGGAATGCTTCCCCTCTCTGCCGGCGTCGTTGGCGCGATCGCGACATTCAAGATGCAGAATCTCGGTGAGCTCTAGCCGATGACCCCGCGCGAGACCCGATGACCCGCAAGCAACGGGTTGGTGTGATCGGAAGCTTCGTGTGGGATGTGATTCACGGGCGCGACCCTCGGGACGCGCCCGTCGAGGAGTGGGGCGGCATCACCTACGCGCTCGGCGCCCTTGAAGCTGCACTTCCTCCGGACTGGGAATTCGTCCCGATACTCAAGGTAGGCAGCGATCTGGCGCAGTCGGCGCGGCAGTTCGTCGCCGGCATGGATCGCGCGGCGCCAGATGCCGCGCCCATCGAAGTTCCACACCCGAACAATCGGGTGGTGATGCACTACCAGAGTGACGAGCGACGGTGCGAGCATCTCAGCGGCGGCGTGCCCGGGTGGAGCTGGCTCGGGCTCAAGCCGTTGCTGGCAAATCTCGACGCGCTCTACATCAATCTGATCAGCGGATTCGAGCTCGACCTGGAGACGGCGCAGCTCATTCGACAGCATTTCCGCGGTCCGATCTACTGCGACATCCATTCGCTGTTGCTCGCGGTGCAGCCGAACGGCCTGCGAACGCTGCAGCCTCTCGCGAATCCCGCTGCGTGGTGCCGATGCTTCGATCTCATCCAGGTAAACGAGGAGGAGATGCGAATGATGACCAGCGACGCGATGGCACTGGCCACGATGGCTTTGGCCGAGGGCGTGTCCTCCGTAACCATTACGCTTGGCAGTCAGGGGCTGATCTATTTTGCTGCTCCGGGTTTTGATCGGCTGTCAGATCTCCGCCGGCCCGCGCTTGGTCCCGCGTCGGGCGCGATTCGCACCGCGAAGCTGCCGGCCAAACCGCTGAGAACTGCCGGGCCGGGAGATCCAACCGGATGCGGTGATGTATGGGGGGCAACCTATTTCTCGCGACTCCTCGCAGGTGATAAGTTAGAAACGGCAATAGACCGCGCACTAGACGCGGCTGCCCGGAACGTGGACCATCGCGGCGCTGCCGGTCTCGCCGACTACCTGCGTGGAGATCTCAGCATCAAGTGACGACAATCATCAACGTCCCACATTCGCTCGAGGATAAATCGTTCGAACAGGTGCTGGACCAGGTCGCGCCTTTGCCCCTGGACGAGAAGATCATCGTCGACACCCGGCACGCGCGGTGGGCATCGCCGTACGGATTGACCGCGCTGCTCGCGCTGGCGCAATCGCGCGCGGAGCGTCCCGTGCTGTACGTCCCGGAGGCCGAAAACGTCAGCAGCTACTGGTCCCGCATGGACTTCTTCAAGCACGCCGCCGAGCTGTACGACCTGCAGGGCCGTGTGAGGACGACGAAGGCAGCGGAGACGAGCGTGCTCCTCGAAGTGACGTCGATCTCCAAGAGCGACGACGTGCACATCGTAGTCGACAAGATTCAGCAGCGCGCCCAGGAGGCGCTGGTGAAGAATCTCAATCTCGACGCGAAAGTGACGATGCGCTTCACCATGGCTCTGTCCGAGGTCTGCCAGAACATCGTCGAGCACGCGGGAAGAGGTGGATGGGTGGCGGTTCAGACTTACACCTGGCGCGTCCGGCTCGGCGGCAGGAAGGTAGTGGTGATAGCGGTTTCGGATCCGGGCGTAGGATTCAGGCAATCGCTCGAATCGGCGCCGGGATTCCAGAAGCGCGAGCGTTGGGACGACGGCATGGCACTCGAGGAGACCGTAATGCGCGGCGCGTCACGGTTCAGGGATCCGGGCCGCGGTCAAGGCCTTGCGGGAGTACGCAAATTTGTGGGAACGTGGGATGGCAAGCTGTCGATTCGCAGCGGCACAGCTCGCATCGCGGTACTTCCGAAGGGAGATTGGGACGAGGACGAACCGCTTCTCGAAGATCTTTCATATTTTCCAGGTGCCCAGGTGCAGATAACGATTCCGGAGCGCGTGGCGTGATCAACCATATCGACGTCAGCTCGATGCTCAGAAAGAGCGTCTGTGAGCTCTACTCCAACCTCGTGACCCGTCCAACGGGTGCCGCGGTGAGATGCGAGATAGAGCAGGAGCTCGACCGGATCGGAGATCGCGCCCTCACGGTTATCGACTTTTCGCACGTCGGGCTGCTCGATTTCTCCTGCGCCGACGAGATAGTCGCGAAGCTGCTGCTGCAGTACGTGAGCATCGACTCTCCGCGCAGGGAGGTCTACTTCCTGTTTCGCGGAATCAGCGAGTCGCACATGGACGCGATCGAGGCCGTACTGGAGCGGCACAAGCTCGCTCTGGTCACCCAGCGCGCCGATGGCGAGTCCCGGCTCGTCGGCATCGTGGACGTCGATGAGCGCCGGGCGTGGGAGATCATCTCGCAGCTAGGCGCGGGTGTGGGCGCCGATGTCGCTGAGGCGACGGGAATATCGTGCGAGGCCGCGGACAGAATGCTCGACACGCTCTGGCGGCGGCGGCTCGTCATCCGGCACGACAGCGGATACGTGGCAGTGGGAACCGCGACGGCGCCGGTGGAATCCACGAGACTCGATGCATGATGGAAGGCTTTCAGCCCTGGCTGATGGTCTCCAAATATATAGCGACGCGCGCCGGCGATCCGGAGCGCGGCCCGCTGGTGCGACTGCACACGTCGGATGCCCGAACGCGGCTGCTGGAGGATGGGGAGCTAGTCTGGGTTTACGGTCCTCGACGTCACGAGATGGCAGTGCTCGTCGTCGATGATACGGTGAGTCCGGGAACTATCGTCGCCCGCGACATCCTCGGCATTGCGCCAGCCGAGATTGTTCGCGTAGTCAAACACGACTTCGACGCCGGACGCAGCACCCGCAACCTCGGCTAGGAGAGCCATTTGGGGGAAGACACACGGAAGATGGGCCTGTCCACGACCGCAATTCACGGGGGGGAAACGCGCCCGACTCCGGGAATGGGCGTCTCGGCGCCCCTGGTACAATCCGTGAACTTTGTGCAGGAGCCCGGCACCAGCGAGGGGCTTCTTTACACGCGGTATGGAAACACGCCCAACGCCGAGCGCGTTCAGAAACGCCTCGCGCTGCTCGAGGGAGCAGAAGCCGCGCTGGTCCTGGCGAGCGGCATGGGTGCGACGGCGTGTGCGATGCTCGCCCTTCTGCGGTCGGGAGATCACCTGATCACGAGCTCCTGGATCTACGGCGGCACGCGCCGGCTTTTCACCGAAGATCTGATGGGCATGGGGATCGAGGTCACGTTCGTGAACCCGCTGGAGCCGCGCGCGTGGCGGAAGGCGCTGAGGAAGAACACGCGAGTGCTGTTCCTCGAATCCCCGGTCAATCCAACTTGCCGGGTGATCGAGCTGGCTTCGCTTCAGTCGCTCGCCCACGCGCAGGGCATCGCGCTGGTGATCGATTCCACTTTTGCGAGTCCCGCGAACTTTCGGCCCATCGAGCACGGTGTGGACGTCGTCATCCACTCGGCCACGAAATATCTGAACGGCCACCACGATGTCCTCTCGGGTGTCGTGTGTGGCAACGAGCCGTTCATCGACGAAGTGCGCCGGAAGATGACGGTGTGGGGACAAGCACCGGATCCCTTCGCGTGCTGGCTCCTCGAGCGGGGCCTGAAGACGCTCGACGTGAGGGTGAAGCGCCAGAATGAGAGCGCCATGCGCATCGCGCAGTGGTGCTCCGCGAGATCGGAATTCGCGAAGGTCCATTACCCGGGTCTGCCGAACCACCCCGATCACGAGCTCGCCAAGACCCTCATGGACGGATTCGGCGGGATGATGGCCATCGAGCTCAAGGGAGGCGGCGCTGCGACGCTCACATTCGTGAAGAAGCTGCAGCTGTTCACGCATGCCGCGAGCCTGGGCGGAGTGGACTCGCTGGTTATCGAGCCGCGCTATAGCTCGCACGAGCACATGAGCGCCGAGGAGCGAGCGAAGATCGGGATTCCGGATGGGTTCCTGCGCATGAGCATCGGGCTGGAAAACGCGGAAGATCTGATCGCAGACATAGAGCAGGCGCTTCAGTCGTAATGATTCGAATCACAGACGTCTCCAAGGAATATGTCCGGTCCGGTGTCGCGCTCGCCGACGTAACCTTCGAGCTGAAGAAGGGCGAGTTCGTCTTTCTCACTGGTCCTAGCGGCTCGGGGAAAAGCACCATCCTGAGGCTGCTGTACATGGACGAGAAGCCGACCAGAGGAGACGTGTGGGTCAACGGCGTCAGCTCCAGCACAGCCAAGGGGCGCGAGATCTCGCGGCTGCGGCGAAGGCTCGGGATCGTCTTCCAGGATTTTCGTCTGCTCGAGGACCGCACCGCCGAAGCGAACGTGAGATTTGCGCTGGAAGTAACCGGCGCGCCGAAAGCGACCATTCGGGCGAAGGTGTCGCGCGCGCTGACGCAGGTAGGCCTCGCGTCCAAGGCGACCAGCTATCCCCGCGAGCTCTCGGGTGGTGAACAGCAGAGAGTCGCGATCGCCCGCGCTCTAATCAACGATCCGTTCGTTCTGATCGCGGACGAGCCGACCGGGAACCTCGACGAGCGGGCGACCCGCGGCGTGTTTCAGCTTCTGCGCGACATCAACGCGTCGGGAACCGCCGTCATCATGGCGACGCACGACCTCGACCTGGTGCGCCGTTCGAACTATCGGACGATCGAGCTCAATCACGGCAGGCTCGTCTTCGATTCCGCGGACACTCCGGCGTCGGCGGCTTCAGGCGCCCTCTCGTTCGACTCGATCGACACTCCACACGAATCGCAAGAGAGCGTCTAGTTGCGATCGGTTCGCGAGGCGCTCACCGCGTCAGGACGCGCGCCTTTGCTCAGCGCGCTGGGCGTCGTCACAATCGCCTTCTCTATCTTCGCCTTTGGCTTGTTCGGCCTGGTGGCGATCAACATTCGGCAGGCGCTGGAAAGGGTTGAGGAGCGGGTGGAAGTCCGGGCTTTCATCAGCGACAGCACCGAGATCGAGTCGGTTGCCGCGGCAATGAAAGACATCGGCGAGTTTCCCGAGGTCGCGCGGGTCGATTACGTCTCGAAGGAGAAAGCGCTCGAGCGCGCGAGATCGGAGATGGGGGAATTTGCTGACGTCTTCGAGTCGGCGGTTCTGCCGGCTTCGATCGAGGTTCACCTGCGGCCCGGAATGCGCGGCCCGGCGACGGTAAAATCGGTCGCGGATCGAATCAAGACCTACCACTTCATCGACGACGTGCGTTACGGTGAGGAGTGGGTGGCAAAGCTCTATCGGCTCCGAAACATTGCGACCGTAGCGGGCATAGCACTGGGGGTAGCGTTTGCCGCCGTCGCCATAATCATCATCGGCGCCACGATTCGCATGACGGTGCTCGCGCGCGCGAAGGAAATCTCGATCATGCGGCTGGTCGGAGCGACGGACATGTTCATTCGCCTGCCGTTTCTCATTGACGGACTCCTGAAGGGAATATTCGGCGGACTCCTCGCGCTCGTATTCGTGTGGGTTGCCAATAGAGTGATCAACGAGTACGTCATCCAGACGATCTTTTTCGACCGGCAGATGATCTTCCTGGGAATCGTGGCCGGCGCGCTCATGGGCGTAATCGGGTCGCTCGTCTCGGTCGGGAGACACTTACGCCGGGTTTGACGCGCCGCTGGGCGCTGGTGCTGTGTTGGGCTCTCTCGATGCCGTCGCTCGCCAACGCTCAACAAACCGAGACGGCCGAAGCGAGACTCAAGGCGCAGCGCGAGGAGCTTCTGCGCATCCGCGACGAGCGCGACGACCTCGAGAAGAAGATGAGCGGCCTCCAGAACACCGCCCACGAGCTCGCCGACGAGGTGAACCTCCTCGACAAGCAGCACGACGCGACGGCGCGAATGGTCAAGTCGCTCGACCAACAGCTCGTTGCAATCACGGACGAAGTGCAGAGCACGACCACCGAGCTGGAGAAATCGCAGCGCGAGGCTGTGATGAAGCGCGCCGTTCTCCAGCGCAGAGTGATCGAGATATACAAGCGAGGCCCGCTCTACTCCGCCGAAGTCCTCTTCTCCGCTCAATCGGTCGGGCAGCTGGTCGCGCGGTACAAATACCTCCATCTGCTGGCGCTCAGAGACAAGGGTCTCGCCCAGCGTCTCGGTGAGCTCCACGACAGAATCGAAGCGCAGCACGGCCAGCTCGTGCGCCTTCAGAGCAGCGTCATCGAGAACCGGTCCGAGAAAGCGCAGGAAGCGGCACGGCTCGTGGAGCTCGAGAAGCGCCGGACGCAGAGTCTGGCCCGCGTGCAGCAGGACACCAAGCGCACGAAAGCGCGCCTGGCGGAGCTCGAGAGGAGCGAGGCGCGCCTCAATAATTTCATCGCCGCGTTCGAAGCCGAGCGTCGAAAGGTGAATGGCAGGGGCGGAACCGTAACGCTGGCGCCGAGCTCCATTCGCACTACCGATATTGGCCGGCTGGATTGGCCGGTGAGCGGGTCGTTCCTCTATCGGTTTGGCCGATATGTAAATCCAAACAACACCACCACTCGCTGGAACGGGATTGGCATCAGTGCTCCCGTTGGCACCGGTGTGAAATCCGTCTCTGCTGGTACGGTGGCGTACGCCGGCCCAATGGGAACCTATGGAAATACTGTCATTCTCGAGCATGGTGGGGGGGACTACTCGGTTTATGGCTCGCTCGATCGCATCGATGTTCGGAAGGGAGTGCGGGTGATCAAGGGACAATCGCTCGGTACCGTCGGCATCAGCGATCCGGCGCTCGGCTCCCATCTCCACTTCGAGATCAGACGCGGCGGACCTGCGGTCGATCCCGCGGAATGGCTGCGTGCGGCAGTCCGATGATTCAGCGCCGTCCGATCGCGAAGACGCCCGCCTCCGAGCTCCCCTCGGCGCCCACGTCTCGATAGCAGGCGGCACCAGCAAGGCGCCGCCCCGCGCCAAATCCATCGGCGCGACCGCGATTCAGATCTTCACGAAAATGGCCAACCGGTGGGCCGAGCGGGTGTGCGAGGAGGAAGAGTGCACGGCGTTTGTGATCGGACTGGGAGAAACCGGCGTCCGCGAGTCGTGCGCTCACGACAGCTACCTCATTAACCTGGCGTCGCCAGATCCAGTGCTGCGCCGGAAGTCCATCGAGTCGTTTGTGAGGGAGCTCGAGAGGGCCGCTTCGCTCAAGCTGCACTATCTGGTTTCACATCCGGGCAACTACATGGATGACCGCGCGAGCGGACTGCAACGAAACGCCGACGCCATCGGTGAAGCGCTCGAGCGAACGGCCGGAGATGTAATCCTGCTCCTCGAGATGACGGCGGGCGCGGGAACCGTACTGGGATCGACGTTCGAGGAGATGGCGGCCCTCATCGAGTGGGTTCCACATCCCCACCGCGATCGCGTCGGCGTTTGCGTCGATACCGCGCACATCTTCGCGGCCGGGTATGACATCGTGAACGACTACGATGGAGTTTGGGCGCGCTTTGACGACGTGATCGGGCGATCGCGTCTTCGGATGATGCATCTCAACGATTCGAAGGTCCCACTCGGTTCCAAAAGGGATCGGCACGAGCTCATCGGCGAGGGAGCGATTGGCGAAAGCGCTTTTCGCAGAATAATGAACGACGATCGACTCGCGTCTGTCGGGAAGATCATCGAGACGCCAAAGCTCGACAACGCCGAAGTGACGGATCGGAGAATGATCGAGCGGCTGAAAGGGTACATCGAATGAGCCACGACTGCCGCTTCCCCGCGTCGCACCGCGCTGCGCGGCGCTACGCCCGCTAGAGCAGCGTACCGCGCAGTATCAGAAACGCGACCGAAAAGTAGATCACGAGACCGGTCACGTCCACGAGCGTCGCAACGAAGGGAGCTGATGCGCTGGCCGGGTCGAATCCAATGCGTTTGAGCAGGAATGGCAGCATCGATCCGGCGAGCGACCCGAACGCGACGATGCCTACCAGCGCCAGCCCGACGGCCGTCGCCAGCAGCATGTAGTGAGGCCCGTAGGAATAGATGTGCAACTGCTGCCACAGAACGATGCGGATGAATCCGATTACGCCGAGTATGGAGCCGAGTACGAGACCGGTGGGGAGCTCGCGGAGGGCGATCCGCCACCAGTCGCGGAGCTTGAGCTCCTGAAGCGCGAGGGCGCGTATGATGAGGGAGGTCGCCTGCGACCCGGAATTTCCGCCCGAGCTCATGACGAGCGGAATGAAGAGGGCGAGCACTGCCGCGCGCTCGATCTCGATTTGAAAGCGCTGCATCGCGGTCGCGGTCAGCATCTCGCTCAGAAAGAGCGCGCAGAGCCAGCCCGCGCGCTTCTTGATCATGTTGACGAACGTGATCTCCATGTATGGCGCGTCGAGGGCTTCCATACCACCGAACCGCTGCACGTCTTCGGTCTGCTCTTCGACGAGCGTATCGATCACGTCGTCCACAGTGACGATTCCGAGCAGCCGGCGCTGGTCGTCGATGACCGGGACCGCGAGAAGATTGTACTTGGAGATGAGGCGTGCGACTTCTTCGCGGTCGGTTTCCGCTTTTACGGTTAGCGGTGACCGGCGGCTGCCGATCTCGAGCACGTTCTCATCGCGCGGAACGGTAAGCAGCTCGCGCAGCGACACGACGTGGACAAGGGCCTGCGTCTCGGGATCTGTGACGTAGACCGCGTAAACCGTTTCCTTGCGACCGGCGACTTCGCTGATCAGGCGCAACGCCTGATCGACGCTCCAATCGGACGGAATCGTGACGAATTCTGTCGTCATGATTCCTCCGGCTGTATTCGGCGGATACTGAAGAAGCTTCTGGAGCGCGACGCGCGTCGAGTCGCTTACGGTCGCGAGCAGGCGCGGCCGATTGTCCGACGCCACTTCGCGGAATAGATCTGCCTGCTGGTCGGACGACATCGCCTCGATAAGCGGTCCGACACGGGCCTGATCGATGTGCTGGATGATCGCGCATCTGTGCCGGGTGAGCTCGGGCTCGTCAAAAACCTGTACCGCCAGCTCGAACGACAGCGAAGCCATCACCTTGGCAGCCGCCTCGGGCGGCAGCTCGCGGAGGGCTTCCGCGATATCCGGCGTACGGAGCTCGCCGAGAGCCTGCTCCAGCTCATCGGGGTCGCCGTGAACGAGATAGAGGAGCTGTGCAACTGTTTCTGGTGTGATGTCGATCATTGTATGCAGCGGTAACCGATTGGAATGCGTAGGCGTCTTTGTAGTTAATGCCGCCCCTGCGAAGACGATACTGCGCGCAGAACGTTGCGCGAATTGGGTCCGATGACCAACATCGGCACGCTGCACATCCGAGCTTATGCCAGCGTAACAGGGGCATTCGGTCCGGGAGTTACGGTCTACTCCCCCAACTTCTACAGAAATCCATACTGAACTTGTCCATCCGCAAGCTTTCGTCGATCTCATTCGTGGCCTGCGCGGTGTTCTCGGCCGCCTGCAGCGATTCATCGGG
Organism: Gemmatimonadales bacterium; assembly: GCA_038322455.1. GTDB lineage: Bacteria > Gemmatimonadota > Gemmatimonadetes > Gemmatimonadales > Gemmatimonadaceae > UBA4720. The sequence continues at coordinate 14,783 of JBBQFZ010000012.1, forward strand.
ACCGGGACCAGCCAATTCCGCGTACAAGATCGATATCCGCTTTTTTGGACGAACGCTATCTGCCTCCCAGCAGGCCCTCTTCACGAATGCACAGGCTCGTCTCGAGTCGATCATCGTGGGCAGCATCCCTCCGGTTAGTGCAAAAAATGTCGATCTAGTTAGCTGCGGCGTGACGGGAGCAGCGCCGCTGACGGAGACGATTCCAGGCGTGGTGATCTACGCATCTCTCGATTCGATCGACGGCAGGGGCAAGATCCTGGCGGAAGCGGGGCCCTGTTACATCCGCACGAACAACGGCCAGCCCGACGACCGTACGTCGATCGGCATCATCAAGATCGATTCCGCGGACGTAAACACCCTCGCGGGTGCGGGAAATCTGCAGCAGGTGATTATCCACGAAATGATGCACGTGGTTGGTTTTGGAACGTTCTGGGACTCGACGGACAAAAAACTTCTCATCAACTACGGCCCCAACGTCTCGTATATCGGCGCTGGAGGAATAGCTGGCTGCAAAGCCATCGGCGGCAACAACATTTGTGCAAGCTCGGTCCCGGTTGAGGGCAGCCAGGGTGCGGAAGGCACCGTGAACTCACATTGGCGCGAATCGACGTTTGGCAACGAGCTGATGACCGGATTCATCAACTCCGGAACCAACCCGTTGAGTGTCATGAGTATCAGATCTCTCGAAGATCTCGGCTACACCGTGAACGCGGCAGCCGCTGACCAATATCCGGACGCCAACACGCACGTCGTGATCAACCTCCGGTCGATCTTCAGCGCTGACTACGTCGCGGGCACTCCCGCTCCAGCCGCATGGGAACGGGCGCCACGCGTGCTCGGCGCGCTCCCAATCCGGAAACCCTGACGATCGTCCCTAGACCTCGAGGTGATCGTCGGTCCGGGCAACCATTATGTACAGCACCGGCATCAGCAACACGCTGATCAGCAGTCGGGAAAACAGGCCGCCGACGATTACGAGCGCGAACGGCCGCTGCGAATCGGAGCCCACGCTCTTCGACAGGGCAGCGGGAAGCAAGCCCAGCGCGGCGACGAGTGCCGTCATCATGATGGGCCGCAGGCGTAACAACGCGGCTTCTCGCGTCGCGTCGAAGATGTTCGCCCCCGCCAGTCGAAGCTCGTTCGCGTACGATATGTAGACAACCGCGGTCTGCACCGACACGCCGAAGAGCGCGAGGAATCCAATTCCCGACGAAACCGAAAATGGAGTCCCCGTGATGGCCAGCGCGAGGACGCCGCCTATCGGCGCTGACACGAGCACTCCGGCAACAGTGATGAATGGAAAGGCAAAATTGCCGTAGAGGGCGAATAGAAGTACGAAGATGAATACCAGCGTGAGCGGCAACACAACCGCCAGCTGCGTGCGCGACGCCGTGTATTCCTCGTACTCACCACCCCAGATCGCGCGATAGCCTCCAGGCATCCTGACCTTTGCGGCTACCTGCTTTCGCGCATCGTTGACGGCGCCCGCCAGGTCACGCCCTTGGACGGAGTACTGCACGCCGATATAGCGCGAGTTGTCCTGGCGGTAGATGAACGACGCGCCGCTCGCGATCTGAATGTCGGCGACCGCCCGGAGGGGGACCTGTCCACCAGCTGGGGTCGAGATAAGAATGTTGCGGATTTGGTCGGGGGTCTCGCGGAACTGTGGCTGCAGTCGCACGACGAGATCGAAGAGACGCTCTCCCTGAACAACCTGGGTTGCAGCAGTCCCTCCCACGGCCGCTTCGATGAGCCCATTCACATCCGCGACGTTAAGCCCGTACTGCGCGATCTTGTTTCGATCGACAGCCACCGTGAGACTCGGCTGCCCCAGCTCCTGTACCAGCGTGACCTCCTTGATTCCCCTGACTCCGCCGAGAACGCGCTTGATCTCGCTTCCCTTCTGCTCGAGGACGGCAAGGTCTGGCCCGAAGATCTTGACATCGAGCGCGCTCTTCAACCCGGTCTCGGCTTCGTCCACCGCGTCTTCGGCGGGCTGGGTGTAGTTGAACGTCACACCCGGAAAGGCCGTGAGCTTCTTGTTAATGGCCTCGATCAACTCGTTCTTCGTGCGATACAGTCCATGCCACTCGCTGTACGGCTTGAGACCAACGTAAAACTCTGCGTTGAAGAATCCGGTCGGGTCGGTGGCGTCGTCGGGGCGGCCGTGCTCCGAGGCGACATCGGTGACTTCGGGAAAGGAGCCGAGGATAGATCGAATCTGTGGCACGATTCGCGACGACTCCTCGAACGAGATGGTGTATGGCATTGTCGCTCGTACCCACAAAGCTCCCTCGTCCAGGTGGGGCATGAACTCCGCGCCCAGGGCGAACGCGACCAGAAGTGAGACCACGAATACTCCGAGGGAGCCGAGCACCGTTTCCCAGCGGTGCGCGAGCGCCCAGTCCAGCGAGCGCCCATAGCGTTCGAGAATCCACTCGAAGATCCTGTTCCTCCTTTCCTTCACTCCGCCGCGCAGCACCCAGGCTGCCAGTAGCGGCATCACCGTGAGCGTCACGATTAGAGCGCCAATGAGAGCGAAGATCGTGGTATCAGCCATTGGCCCGAACAGCCGACCCGAGGGACCCGATAGCACATAGATCGGAAGGAACCCCGCGACGATCACAGCTATGGCATAGACAATCGGACGATCGACTTCCGCCGCCGCGGCGGCTATCACTTCGTGAATTGAGTGCGGCTTACCATGCCTGAGCGACAGTTGGCGATGGATGTTCTCCACCATGACCACCGCGCCGTCAACAAGAATTCCGAAATCAATTGCGCCGATGGAAAGCAGATTTGCCGGAATGTGTCTTATGTCGAGGCAGATGAACGCGAACAGGAGCGAGAGCGGAATCGTCGCCGCGACGATGAGTCCCGAGCGAATGTCATAGAGGAAAAAGACCAGCACGACGATCACGAGAAGGATCCCGCGCAGGAGATTGTCTTCAACCGTTCTAGTGGTGAGACGAATGAGATCGCTGCGGTCGTAGAACGGCTTCACCTTCACATCCTTCGGAAGGATCGACTCATTCAGCTCGGTGGTCTTGGCCTGAACGCTTTTGAGGACCGTTTGCGCCTGCTCCCCGGTTCGCATCAGGATGACGCCTTCGACAGCATCGTTGTTCCCGTTGAAACCGAACTGTCCGAGCCGCGGCGCGCTCCCGATCACGACGTCGCCGACATCTTTGACAAGCACCGGCGATCCGTTGTGGACCGCAAGCACCACTTTGCCGATGTCGTCCGGCGTCACCAGTCGTCCGAGGCCGCGGACGTAGTAGAACTGACCTCCTTCGGAATAGAATCCTCCGCCGGCATTGCCGTTGTTGGCAGCAAGTGCGGCAGCGACCGCCGGCACCGAAAGCCCCGCACCGGCAAGTCGCACCGGATCCAGCAGCACCTGATACTGCATGGTGAGCCCACCGAGCGAGGACATGTCTGCCACGCCGGGAACCGACTTGTACTGCTTCTCGAGAATCCAGTCCTGAATGGTCTTGAGCTCCATCGGCGATCGATCAGGACTCTCGATCACATAGCGGTAGACCAGACCCGAGGGAGAGAAGAGCGGGGAGACTCCCGGCGATACGTCGGGAGGGAGTGAGAGATCGGGAAGCCGCTCGAACACGAGCTGCCTCGCAAAATAGTTGTCGGTGCCGTCGACGAATGTGAGCCTGACGTTCGCGAGTCCGTACAGCGAAATGGAGCGGGTGACCTTGAGGCCGGGCAGTCCGTTCATTTCCATCTCGACCGGCACGGTGATGAGGCGCTCGACCTCTTCAGCGGCGTGACCCGGCCACTGCGTTACGATTTCCACGCGCGGCGGGGAGATATCGGGATACGCGTCCACCGGAAGCCGGAACAACGACCAGATTCCGCCGACGATGAGCGCGACTGTCAGGACCGCGACGAGAATCGGCTGATTGAGCGCGGTGACGACGATGCGATGAACGCCGGTGGCTTTGACCTCAGGCACCTCCGGCGGTATTGGCTCGATTGAATCGCTCACTGGCTTTCGGCGAACTGGAGAAAGAGTGCTCCCTCGGAAACCACTTTCTCGCCTGACGTCAGGCCCGACAGCACCTGGTACATCTCGCCAAAGCGTGGACCGAGCGTAACCTGGCGGCGATTGAAACCGCCCGTCGGAAGCGCTACGAAGACGAAAGGAAGATTCTCGTCATCACGCAGAACCGCGGATGTCGGAACCAGAAGTCCCGACTGCTGCGCATCCGCCTGTATCTGGACGCGAACGAACATGTCGCGCTTGAGTACACCGTTGGGATTGGGGACGAGGATTCTCACCGCCGTCGCCTTGGTGTTCGGATCCACGAGCTCCGCGACATAGTCCACTGTGCCCGGCAACGGGAAATTCCCCGCGTCAGTCGTAACGGTCGCGTGCTCGGCCTTCCTGACGAACGGGAGGTCTGTGTCGAACACATTCGCGCTGACCCACATTGACGAAACATCCGCGACGGTAAAAGCGGGAGTAGTTCCGGCCTGAAGCAGCTGTCCCGGATTGATCAGCTTCTCGACGACAGTACCGCTGATCGGTGATCGAATGATCGCCTGGATCGGGCCGACCGATTTCCCCCCCTGAATTGCTGCGATCGTCGCCTGGTCCACGCCAAGCGAGCGCATCTGCTGGACAGCGGCATCCCGATCGGCTGCCGCAGCCGCCGCATCGGTCTGAGCCTGCTCGACGTCGCGATGGGCGATCGCATCTGTCTTGAACAGCTCCTCGTCGAGAGCCGCGACTCTGGCGAACTGCCGATACGAGGATTCAGCCTTTCGAAAAGCAGCTACCGCGCTGGCGAAATCGGGCGACGACACGGTCGCGAGCGCCGACCCTTGCCCGACGTGCGCGCCAAGCGGAACAAGAATCCGCGAGACCGGACCGGAGACAGGTGACAGAACCTGAGTCGACCGGTCTCCGTTGAACGCCACGCTGCCGGTCGTTGAAACGGTCGGCCTGAAGACGGCAGGCGTCAGCGTGATGACGTGTATCCGCGCGCGCTGCGCGTCCGGAATGACAAACCCCGCCGATTTGACCGACACGCTATCGGTTGTTTTGCCATCGTCGCGCGAGCACCCCGTCAGCGGGATTCCGATTCCGCCCACAAGCAGCGCAATTCCCACGCGAAATCCGATCTTACTTTGCATCGAGTGGCACCGAGTTGATGGACGCGAGCGGAACGGCGACTGCCCGCTCCAGCTCTGAGAGCGAAATGTTCACAGCGGCGAGCGCGTCGGCGTACTGGGTTTCCGCGTCGAGCAGAGAGCGCCGCGCATCGAGCACGTCGAGAGCCGAGGACCCGCCCAGCGTGTAGCTGGCCGATGCAGCCCGGTACGCCGCCCGCGCTGATGGAAGAAGCTGGTCGCGGATGAATACCGCTCGCTGAAGAGCGATGCGCGCGTTGGCATAGGCGTCGCGGAGGTCCTGCGTGACCGCCGCCGTCAGGTCGCGCTCGGTCCCGCTCAGCTCCCGTTCTCTGAACCCGGCCTCCGCGACCTGACCCCGAGAGTGCTGCCAGAAAAAGATCGGCAACGAGAACGACAATCCGGTGGAAAAAAGCGCTGGGTCCGACACGTTGTAGTCGCGCGATACGCCCAGCACCAGATCGGGGAGCCAGAACTGCTTCGCCAGCGAAGTCGCCGCTCGCGCGCCCTGCCGCTGTGCGCGAATCGACCCCAGCTCGGGTCGTGACGCGAGTCCGACAGCTATCACTCTTTCGAGCGTCGGAAGACTCTCCGGAACTTCGAGCGAATCGGTCGGAATCACCGCCTCGCCGAGGTTGCGACCGATCAGTCGATCGAGCGCGGAACCTGTGGTTTGGACATCGAGCGCATTCGCCAGAAGATCGTTGGAAGACTGGGCAAGCGTCACTTGCGCTCTGATGACATCGAGCTTGGCCGCCGTGCCCGCGTTGAACCGAGCCTCCGTCTTCGCCAGAAAATTACGCGCGAGCGCTTCGGCCTCCGTCAGGTCGGCGCGATGCTTCAGTGCCACGAGAAGCGAGTCGTACGCTTCCGCGGTTTGCGCCGCGATCAGTTGCCGCTGCAGCGCGTAGGAATAATCCGCGGAGACGACGTCGGCCTGCGCCACCTTCCCCTGAAGCCGCAGCTTGTTGGGAAAGGGGATCAGCATGCCGATCGTCACGTTCTTCTGACCCGTACTGCCCGACTGGAAAGGCCTCCGCTGCTGATCGAGTGAAGCCGTCAGCGCGGGATCGGGAATCGAGATGGCTTCTACTTTCCGGGCTCGGGCTTCACCGATTTGTGCGCGCGCGACCTCCAGCTGTGGGTTGTTCGCGAGAGCCAGGACAACGGCCTCGCGGCGCGACAGCCGGATCGAGTCGGAAGGAATGCCAACGACTCGCGCAGAGATGGAATCGGCGCGAGATGGCGGGCTTGGTTGTTGGGCAGAAACCGCACTGGCTGCAACCGCCAGAACGGTGATCGACCGAATAGCGTGCATGAACTCCCCATGAAATTGTGACTAAACCGCTAACGAACAGGTTTAGAGAATTCCTGGCGGAGCTCTGGAGAAGCCGGAGAGAAGGAGCGGAGTGCCATGATGCCCCGACTCGAGCGCGTCGACCGGTTCGTTCAGAGGTCGGGTGATCGATCCGCGGGCTGGAAGGCCAGGCGTGGCCCCAAGGGAAAGCGCGATGCAAGCCACACAGGTGGCTTCGTTGTGCGAGTGATGAAGGTCAATGCCGCTTCTTTCCGTATGCGAGATCGCGCTGCTCTCGTCTTTCGCCAGCGTCAGAGATGTGCTCGCCAGGCCGACCTGGCCGAACACGGCCAGTACGACTGCGCCCGCCCGCAACTGGCGAATGAGCGAAGAGAACGGTGAAGAGGGACGTTTCATCGACATCTAAAGTACGCGTTCAGCCGGCAAAATGTAAAAACTAACCGTGCTCTCTTGGTCGGAGGGTAGCACTTAACCCGGCCCCTGCCCATTTTCCACGTTCAATGAAACGTGAAGATGCCCTAGAGTACCACGCGTCCGGCCGCCCCGGAAAAATCGCGGTAGTCCCGACCAAGCCCCTCAACAACCAGCGCGATCTGGCGCTCGCGTATTCCCCGGGTGTCGCCGTCCCGTGCCTGGAGATCGCCGCGCGCGCCGACGACATCTACAAGTACACCGCGAAGGGGAATCTGGTCGCCGTCGTCACCAACGGCAGCGCCGTGCTCGGACTCGGTAACATAGGCCCGCTTGCCGCCAAGCCGGTAATGGAGGGGAAGGCCAATCTGTTCAAGCAGTTCGCCGATCTGGACGTGTTCGATCTCGAGGTGGGCTCGGAGAATCCGGACGATGTGATCAAGTTCTGCCAGCTTCTCGAGCCCACCGTCGGCGGAATCAATCTGGAGGACATCCGCGCTCCGGATTGCTTCTACATCGAGGAGACGCTGCGGAAGACGATGAAGATCCCCGTCTTCCACGACGACCAGCACGGCACGGCGATCATCTCCGGCGCGGCGCTCCTGAACGCGCTGGAAATCGTCGGCAAGAAGATCGAGCGCGTTCGAGTTGTCTTCTCCGGAGCAGGGGCTGCCGCGATATCCACCGCCGAGCACTACGTGCGGCTCGGCGTGCCTCGCGAGAACATCCTCCTCACCGATCGGCAGGGAGTGGTATACGAGGGCCGGCCGGGCGCGCTCGATCCGTACAAAGCGAAGTTCGCCAACAAAACCAAGGCGCGGACCATCGCCGACGCACTCGTGGGCGCCGATGTCTTCGTGGGATTGTCGGTCGCGGGCGCCATCACGGGCGAGATGGTCGCAAAAATGGCAAAGAAGCCCATCGTCTTCGCGCTCGCCAACCCCGAGCCCGAGATCCTTCCGGACCAGGTGCGCGCGGTTAGGAACGACGCCATCATCGCCACCGGACGCAGCGATTTCCCGAATCAGGTTAACAACGTCCTCGGCTTCCCATTCATCTTCCGCGGCGCGCTCGACGCGCGGGCGACCGAGGTGAATGAGGAGATGAAGATGGCGGCGACGCGCGCGCTCGCCGCCCTCGCCAAGGAGGACGTGCCGGAGAGTGTATCGCGCCTCTACGGGCTCCGCTCGGTGAAGTTCGGCGCTGAGTATCTGATTCCCTTCCCCTTCGATCCCCGCGTTTTGCTATGGGTGGCGCCCGCGGTCGCGTGGGCGGCAGTGGCGAGCGGCGTCGCCAAGGAGATGATCGACCTTGAGAATTATCGCGAGCAGCTCGAGGAGCGTCTGGGGCGTGCGCGCGGAATAATGCGCGGCATCATCAATCGCGCGGTCCGGGACCCCAAGCGAATCGTGCTGCCCGAAGGGGAAGATCCCAAGATCATTCGCGCCGCCCGCATGATCGTCGACGAAGGAATCGCTTTCCCGATTCTTCTTGGACAGCGCGACGTAATTCAGCGCGTCGCCGAGGAAATTCACGTCTCCCTGCGCGACCTCGTCATCGATGATCCGGCGAAGTCGGACAAGCGCGACAAATACGCCGACTACCTCTGGAAGCGCCGCCAGCGAAAGGGCCTCAGCCACGGTGAAGCGCACCAGCTCCTCTTCAACGGAAACTATTTCGGTTCGGTGATGGTCGCCTGTGGCGATGCGGACGCCCTCCTCTCCGGCGTCGGCATGCACTACCCGGAGACGATTCGGCCCGCGCTTCAGGTGATCGGAGCGCACCCGAAGGCCGAGATCGTGAGCGGCTTCTACATGCTTGTATTCGAGAAGCACGTTATCTTCTGTGGAGATACGACGGTGAACATCGATCCCACCGCCGAGCAGCTTGCGCAGATCGCCTACTCGGCCGGTCGGATCGTCCGCACCTTCGGGATCACGCCGAAAATCGCGATGCTCTCCTTCTCGAACTTCGGGTCGGTGCGTCACCCCGAAGCCGAAAAGGTGGCCAGGGCCGTCGCAATACTGAGAAAGAGGGATCCCACCCTCATCGTGGACGGCGAGATGCAGGCCGACACCGCGATGGACGAAACCATTCTTCGTTCGGGTTATCCCTTCAGCATGCTGAAGGAGCGCGCGAACGTTCTGATATTTCCCAACCTGAGCGCCGGGAATATCGCGTACAAGCTGCTGCACCACCTTGGCGGAGCAACGAAAATCGGGCCGTTCCTTGTCGGTATGAATCTTCCCGTGCACGTGCTGGAGCAGGGCGCCGACGTCCAGGACATTGTGAACATGGCCGCTGTAGCGGTGATGGACGCTCAGCAGCGGATCAATGAGAGGAATACCAAGTAATGGCAACAGAGATAGAGCCGCTGCGCGCTGCTGTAACGCGCGCCGGCGGAAGCGGATTGAGCAGACAGGGCCTGTCGCCGCGCGGCGAGGTGCACTGGAATTTGATTGCGCCCGAGCTATTCAAGGCCGCTGCGCGTCGCGACGAAGGCGAATTTGCGGACATGGGGCCCTTCGTCGGCGTGACGACCCCGCATACGGGCCGCTCTCCCAACGACAAGTTCGTCGTGAAGGAGCCCGCGACCGAAAAAGACGTCGACTGGGGCAAGGTCAACAAGCCCATGTCGTCCGAGCAATACCAGCTTCTCGAAAAGGACGTTCGCAGCTATCTCAATGGCGCGCCCGAGCTTTTCGTGGAGGACCTTTATTGCGGCGCGGACTCGGCCTATCGACTCTCCGTCCGATACGTCTCGCCCAACGCGTGGCACATGGCGTTCGCCCGGAACATGTTCATCCGCCCAGAGCGGAGCGATCTCGCTACCTTCGAGCCGAATTTTACGGTTCTCCACGCGCCGGAACTTCAGGCCGACCCCGCCCGGCACGGAACGCGTAGCTCGACGTTCATCGTTCTCAATCTGGCCGAGCGGACGATCCTGATCGGTGGCACCCGCTACGCGGGCGAGCTGAAGAAATCGATGTTCACTGTCATGAACTACCTGCTTCCCAGGCAGGGAGTGCTCTCGATGCATTGCTCGGCCAATGTCGGGAAGGACGGCGACACGGCGCTCTTCTTCGGGCTATCCGGCACCGGCAAGACCACGCTTTCCGCGGATCCCAAGCGCGGCCTTATCGGGGACGACGAGCACGGCTGGTCTGAGAAGGGGATCTTCAACTTCGAGGGCGGCTGCTACGCGAAGGTGATCAACCTATCCCCTGAGAGCGAGCCCGACATCTACCAGACCACGCAGATGTTCGGCACCGTGCTCGAGAATGTCGTTCTCGATCCGGCGACAAAGAAGGTGAAGTTCGGGGATCAGTCGATTACCGAGAACACACGCGCTTCGTATCCACTCTACTACATTCGCAACCACGTCGAAGGCGGCTGCGGCGGACACCCGCGCAACGTCGTTTTCCTCACGGCCGACGCGTTCGGAGTCCTACCGCCGATCGCGAAGCTCAGCGCCGAGCAGGCGATGTACTATTTCCTTTCCGGCTATACCGCGAAGGTGGCAGGCACGGAGCGCGGTGTCGTCCAGCCCCAGCCCACTTTCAGCGCGTGCTTTGGCGCCGCGTTTCTCGTTTGGCATCCCACGAAATACGCGAAGATGCTCGGGAAGCTGCTCAAGGAGCACGATTCCAATGTCTGGCTGATCAACACAGGATGGAGCGGCGGGCCCTACGGCGTCGGCAAGCGGATGAAGTTGTCGCACACGCGGGCGATGGTGCGCGCGGCGCTCGCCGGAGAGCTGAGGAACGCAAAAACCGAGACCGACTCTGTTTTCGGACTCTCTGTCCCGCTCGAGATCGAGGGAGTGCCGAGCAAGGTGCTGAACGCGCGCTCGACCTGGGCCGACGCCGCGGCGTACGACACCCAGGCGAAGAAGCTCGCAAACATGTTCCGCGAGAATTTCGACAAGTTCGGCAGCGTCGATACGGCGATCAAGAGCGCCGGACCGAAGGGATAACGCCCATCAACGGTAGGGCCGTGCGCTTCGAGATTCTGCGCGACCCGGTCTGGAACAACATCCGCGTCGACGAGCCAACGCTTCGCCTCGTCGACACCGAGGTCTTTCAACGACTCAGATACGTCCGCCAGCTGGGATGGACGTATCTCGTGTATCCCGGCGCCACGCACTCGCGCTTCGAGCACGCGCTCGGCACGCACCACCTGTCCCGGCGCACACTGGCGCTCCTCTGCGAAGCGGAAGATGCCGCATCGATCGACGAGGCCGAGCAGGCGATAGTCCGATCAGCTGCACTCCTCCACGATGTCGGACACTATCCTTTCTCCCACGCGCTCGAGGAGATTGGCGCGCTGCACCACGAGGACGTAGCGAGGCCGCTCATCACCGAGGGTCCGGTCGCATCGCTTCTCAGCTCGTGGCTGGGCGACACCGCACCGGCAAGGGTGTTCGATCTCATTCGTGGGCAGAGCAAGAGCGGCCTTCAGGGGCTCATCTCCGGCTCACTCGATCTCGACAAGATCGAATACCTGAAACGGGATGCCTTCATGTGCGGCGTCCCCTACGGTGAGATCGACGTTGACAGGCTGACCAACTCGCTCGTGCTGGTGGAAGATCCGGTGATGGGGCGCAAGGTCATCGGCGTGCGCGAGAAGGCGCTGTCCGCGCTCGAGTCGCTGTTGTTCGCGAAATATCAGATTTACCCCAACGTGTACTGGCACCACGCGGTGCGCAGCGCGACCGCGATGTACAAGCGGTTGGTCGAAGACGCGGTACACGCTGGGGTGATCGATGGCCAGTCGCTGGCGCACTATACCGACGAAGGACTGATGCACCGACTGGAGAGCGCCTGGCCCACCCCACTTCTCGTCGCGCTGAAGGAGCGGAAGTTGTACAAGCGCGCCGCGGAGTGGCCCGCCGCGGAGCTCGACGACGACGCGATAGAATGGATCGCTTCGGATCGGAAGCGCGTTACCCAGACGGAGGACAACCTGGCAAAGGAGTTCGGTCTTGGCGCTGGAGAGCTCCTTCTCGACTATCCCGCAAAGACCCAGATGCTGGGGCTCGACATTCCCGTGCTCCGTCGCAGCGGCAAGGTCGAGCGGCTCACCGGGGAGGGATGGATTGGAACGATCAATCTGCCCTCGCTGTCCGAGGAGCTTTACAAAAGCGCGCGGTGGCTGCGCGTCTTCACCGCGAAGAGGACGACGCTGGACGCGGGCAAGCTGCTGCACGCCCTGGAACGTTCGCGCTGAAGCGCGATATAACTTGCATGCGCAACTCCGGTGTCTTCCTGCTTACAACCTGCGTGGTGGCGGGATGCGCGGTGGCTCCGACTCCGCCGCCCATCCCGACTTCGTCTTCCGCGCGGAGGCCCGCGGGAGCCGCGGAGTCGCGCATCTTCGATCTCATAAACGCAGAACGATGGCATCAGGGCCTGACGGTGCTGACCTACAATCCGCAGCTGGATCGCATGGCGAAGATTCAGGCTCAGAACATGGCCCGCTTTCAGAAAATGGCGCACGTGCTGCCGGAGGCGGAGCTGCCAACGCTCGTCAGCCGGGCACAGAACGTCGGCTACGCCTTTGGTCGAATCGCGGAAAACGTCGCACTTGGATACCCGAGCGCCGAAACTGTCGTCCAGGGTTGGATGGCGTCGAAGGGACATCGCGCGAACATCCTGAATACGGATGTTGCGGAGACGGGGATCGCGATCGCGAGGTCATCCGCGGGAGGTCTCTATTACTGCCAGGTTTTTGGCCGTCAGCTTTCGTTCGTTGTGACCCTCCTGGGGCATCCAAGCTCCCAAAAATAGCCCCTTTCCACACAGTAAACTCCATAGTACCAACGTGTTAGGCAGCTTTTGTGGATGAGGTCGGGAATTGTGACTTTCCGCGCGTTTAAACCGTCCTCCCGGCATGAGCCGCCTCACCCTCGCAGCTTCGATCCTGCTCGCAATCCCGAGCTCATCTTTCGCGCAGCAGATGCCGGTCTTCATGGCCTCGAACGACACGGGCCCCGTCTCGGACGCGATCTTCGAGGGCAAGGACGCCGCTACGCTTACCGCCGGACTCTTTCCTCTCGCCAAGAGCACCCTCGCCAAGGGCGAGCGCGAGGTCAGAATCTGGTACTCGAGCTTCGGCAATCCACAGTACCTGGTCATCATTCGCCAGAACGGTCCTGCGACCACCGGCCGCATGCTCCTTTGGTGGGACCAGTACTACGAGACGACACCGGCGTCGGCTGACACGCGCGTCGACAACTTCGTGCGCGCCGACTTCGACTGCGGCCCGATCTCGAAGCGCGACTCGCATTTTGGCGAAGACCGCTGGATCAGCTCAGTGTGCGAAGCGAAGCTGAAAGGCGGCCCGGACTGGAAGGCTTTTCTGTCCGAGGTAGAGGCGCACGCCCTTCCCCAGACAACCGCTACGGTCGATTCCGTGGATCAAGGTGAGGATGAGAACTGGGGAATTACAGTCGAGCGCAGGTCGGGCGTGAACTACGGAGTCTCGTACTATCACACCGCGCTGACGTTTGGCGCCCCCGAGCCAGGCCGCGGTCCGAAGCTGCAAGACATGGTCAACGCGCTCGCTTCAACGGTCCGGCGCGAACCAACGGTCGCGCAGCACTAGCCCCTGCCGGCCGCGCTAGTCGCGCAGCGCCTCCAACCTCTCGTAAAGCCTCAGCGCCTGCGGATTCGCGAGCGCTTCCGTGTTTTTTACCGGACGTCCGTGGATGACTTCGCGCACCGCCAGCTCACTGATCTTGCCGCTGATGGTGCGTGGGATGTCTTCGACCTGGATTATTTTCTTGGGGACGTGCAGCGGCGTCGTGTTGTCCCGCAGGCGCGCCGCGATTTTCTCGGAGAGCGCATCATCCAGTGTCAGCCCGGGCTGTAGCCGGACAAAGAGCACGATCCGCACATCGCCCGTCGCGCCGTCGGAAATCTCCTGCCCAACCGCGACGCTCTCTATGACCTCGGGGAGCTGCTCCACCTGCCTGTATATCTCCGCCGTTCCAATCCGCACTCCGCCCGGGTTGAGCGTCGCGTCACTTCGCCCATGGATGATGTAGCCGCGATGTCTAGTGATCTCGGCCCAATCGCCGTGACGCCATACGCCAGGGAAATAGTCGAAGTAGGCGGCCTTGTATTTGGCGCCGTCGGGATCGTCCCAGAAACCGATCGGCATGCTCGGAAATGGCCGCGTGCACACGAGCTCGCCCGGGATCAACCGGACCGGCCGGCCGCGGTCGTCGAGAACGTCCACCGACATTCCCAATCCGGGCGCCTGAATCTCCCCGCGATAGACTGGCAGAATCGGATTGCCGAGCACGAAGCATGAGATGATGTCGCTGCCGCCGCTGATGCTGGCGAGGTGCACGTCGGATTTTATCTTCGTGTAGACGTAGTCGAAGCTGTGGTCCGCGAGCGGACTCCCGGTCGAAAGAATCGCCTTCACTTTCGAGAGATCGAACTTCTTTTTAGGCACCACGCCCGATTTCTCCAGCAGCGCCAGATACTTGGCGCTCGTCCCAAAGACAGAGACGCCTTCGGCGACGACCATCTCCCACAGAATCTCGGGAGTCGGCGAGAGCGGAGCGCCATCGTACAGCACTACCTTCACGCCCACGGAAAGCGAGCTGACGAGCCAGTTCCACATCATCCAGCCGCACGTCGTGTAGTAGAAGATCGAGTCTTCGCGCTTGAGGTCGGTGTGGAGGACCAGCTCCTTCAGATGCTGGAGCAGAGTTCCCCCGGCGCTGTGCACCATGCACTTGGGCAATCCCGTAGTGCCCGACGAGTACATGATGTAGAGCGGATGATCGAACGGAAAACGCTCGAACTCGAAATTCTTGAGCTGCATCTCGAGCGAGGCGGGCTCCGGTTTGACCGGCTCGACCGGAGTCATTCGAATTCCCCCTGGTGGGGTCATTCGGGAGATTCCAGTCGCGGGACTCTGCCTGTTCGCGGCGGCTCCCCACTGCGTCGCGATGAAGCGCGACCATAGCGTGCCCTTCCGCACGCCGTCCAGATCGGGCGTCTGCTTTCGGTACGGAATCACGACCACGTGTTCGAGCGACAGAATTCTGAATGCGATCTGTCGAAGGCGCGGGAGGAGGTCGATCTCCTTGCCGTTGTACAGATAGCCGTCGGCGGCAAACAGGATCTTCGGCGCGATCTGGCCGAAGCGATCCATCACGCCCTGCGCGCCGAAATCGGGCGAGCACGAAGACCAGATAGCGCCGATCGATGCGGTGGCAAGCATCGCGATGACGGCTTCGGGAATATTCGGCAGCCATCCCGCGATGCGGTCCCCGGGCTGAATCCCGGCAGCATTCAGAGCAAGTGCGAGAGTGCCCACCGCTTCGCGCAGCTCGCGATACGACAGCGTGACGCGGTGACCTTCCTCGTTCCACGAGGCGAGCGCCGGCTCGTCGTCGCTGAAGCGCAGCAGGTTCTCCGCGAAGTTGAGACTCGCATCGGGAAACCACCGCGGCCCCTTCTCCGGGTCGGGCGGACCCATGTTGCCGAGCCCGACTCCCACGCGCTCGGCGCCGCCGCCGGTGCCGCGGTGGCCGATGAGCCCGCAGAATCGCCACGCCAGCGACCAGAAGCGCTCCGGATTGGCCACCGACCACTCGTGCAGCTGCCAATAGGAGTCGGCCGAATAGTCGGGCACGCTCGGACCGCCGCGCTCCTCCACGTAGCGGAGGAATTCGGTCATGTTCGCCTTGATGACGCGCTCGGGCGAAGGGGTCCAGAGCGCCTCGCTCATGTCAGCTCTCCCTCAACTCGTCGGAGGATTGAACTGGGCGTGCTGTCCCTGCAGCCATGACTTGTGGTACTCGGGATCTTCGATGGCAAGCGCCTGCTTCGCCACCTTGAGCGGACGAAAGCTGTCCATCATGACTGCCAGCTCGTCGGTGTACTTGGCGCCGATGCTAGCTTCGGCGCGACCCGGATGCGGACCGTGGGGAATGCCATCAGGATGGTGCGTGATGCTGCCAAACTCGATTCCCTTCCGGCTCATGAATTCGCTCGACGCGTAGTACAGCACTTCGTCGGAGTCGACGTTGCTGTGATTGTAGGGCGCGGGCACAGCTTCCGGATGGAAGTCGTACGGTCGAGGGCAGAAGGAGCAGACGACGAATCCAGCGCCCTGGAAAGTCTGGTGGACCGGGGGCGGCTGGTGCACGCGCCCGACTATCGGCTCGAAGTCGTTGATGTTGAATGCCCACGGATAGAAGTACCCATCCCATCCGACGACATCGAGCGGATGGTGATCGAGCACTATCTCGTTGATCCCGTCGTACTGCTTCACGAGAATCGGGAAATCGCCCATCTCGTCGATCGGCTCGACATACGTTGGCCGGCGGATGTCGCGCTCCGAGTACGGCGCGCCCTCGATAAGCTGGCCGAATTCGTTGCGATACCGCTTGGGCCACCGCACGTGTCCCCGGCTCTCGAATACCACGAGCTTCACCTGCTCGGCGCTCAGATCGAGGCGATAGCGGTGAAGAATCCCGCGGTGGATCACGAGGTAATCGCCCTCGTGAAACGGCAGGATGCCGTACGTGCTCTCGAGAACTCCCGTCCCCTTGCTGACGTACACGAGCTCGTCGGCCTGCGCGTTACGATAGAAGTGCGCGTCGTTCACGTTGGGCTCGACGTACAGCATCGCGATGTCCTGATTGAACAGGAGGGGCATTCTGTCGAGCGTGGGACTACCACCCTTTTTCACGCGGGAGGTGAGGAAGTGCCTGTGATGCAGCGTCTGGTCGGGATCGGGCTCGTACTTTATCTCGCGCACCCTCCGCACCGATTTCACCGTGGTGGGCGGGTGGATGTGATATATGAGCGCCGACGTGCCGGTGAAGCCTTCGTGACCTACGAGCTCTTCGGCGTACAGCCCACCACCGGGCTTCCTGAACGCAATGTGGCGCTTCCGCGGAATCTTGCCGAGTGTGTGATAGATGGGCATGGCCTAGAGATTACCGCGCAGGTCTTGCTCGCGCTCGAGCGCTTCAAACAGCGCCTTGAAGTTTCCGGCACCGAAACTCTTCGCACCCTTCCGTTGAATGATCTCGTAAAAGAGGGTCGGCCGGTCTTCCATCGGCTTGGAGAAAATCTGGAGCAGATAGCCTTCCTCGTCGCGGTCGACGAGGATTCCGAGGTCGCGCAGCGGGGCCAGGTCTTCGTCGATCTTTCCAACGCGCTCGATCACCGTGTCGTAGTAGGTGCCGGGAACGCGGAGAAACTCGACGCCATTGTCGCGCAGCTTCGTCACCGTGTCGATGATGTTGTCGGTAGCGATCGCGATGTGCTGGCAGCCCGGACCCTCGTAGAACTCGAGGTACTCGTCGATCTGGGATTTTTTCTTCCCCTGGGCAGGCTCGTTGAGCGGGAACTTGATGCGGCCGTTTCCGTTGGAGACCACCTTGGACATCAGCGCCGAGTATTCGGTGGAGATCATCTTGTCGTCGAACGAGATCAGCTGGGTGAAGCCCATCACATCAGCGTAGTACTTCACCCATTTGTTCATGGCGCCGAGCTCGACGTTGCCGACGCAGTGGTCGATGTACTTGAGGCCGACGCCCGCGACGTCACCCCTGCCGGCGAAGGGAACGAAGCCCGGCATGAACAAGCCCTTGAAGTTTTTCCGCTCCACCAGGCTGTGGATCGTCTCCCCGTAGGTGCGGATTCCCGCGATCACGACTTCACCGCGCTCGTCAACGAGAGACTTCGGCTCATAGGCCGACCTGGCTCCGCGCTCGATCGCGAGTCCGTACGCCTTTCTCGCATCATCGACCCAGAGCGCGATGTCCTTCACGCCATCGCCGTGTTTGTGCACGTGAGTCGCGATGTCGCTGTCCGGCCTGAGCGCGGTGGTGAGCACCAGCCTTACCTTGTCCTGCTGCAGCACATAGCTGGCGCGATCGCGCGTGCCCGTTTCGGGACCGCGGTACGCGAGAATCTGGTAACCGAAAACGTTGCGATAGAACTGCGCGGCCTGCTTGGCGTTCCCGACGTAGAACTCTACGAAGTCGGTGCCGTTGATTGGAAAGGTGTCGGTGACTTGTTCGGGTGCCGTAAGTGTAGCAGTGCCCATGACTTCTCCGGATTCTGCTCGTGAAATTACAACCGATGTTTACACGCGCGCGGCAGCTACGTTCCTGGGGCGAATCAGTGCCGGTCCTTCTCTAAAATTAGCAAATACGACGCCGCAACGGGGATATCAGTTCTGCCGATGTCCGCTAGCGTCTCCCGAATGGAATCTCGAGGGCCTCTCCGGGCTGGACCGCGTCCCATTTCGCGAACAGTTCCCGACGCCGATCCCTCACCGCGGCCAGATCATCCTCGGTGAGCTCACGCACTGCGGGAACGCCGCGTTCCGCGCAGTACTCGGCGATTTTCCGATTGATCTCGCTGGCGGCATCCATCTCACCGGTGCTGCGCTCGATATCGAAAAATCCAACGATCATCTCGGAGATGTTCGCCGCGACAGGAAGTCTTCCGCGCGGCCACGGGGATCCGAAATCAGAAAAGTCCCAGCCGGCGGCGACCAAACCGTAGAAACCATGGCTCAGGCCCAGCACGGCCTCGACCGCGCAGTGGGTGAGGTCGTGTTTGGGAAAGAAAGCCGCCTGCTGGCCTTCCTGTCGCTGCCAGGTCACAGTGTCGTCGGCGCGAGTGCAGCTCAGTGCCGTTCGGCCGTCCTTCCCTTTCTTGATGCGAATGACTATGCGCTGCATGTCGGGCATGCCGCGGTATCTAATGCAGGGTCTCGCCTTTCTCCAGCATCGCGACGTACTCCCTGATGCGGCGCTCGCGCGTATCGGCTTTTCGGGCCGTCTGAATGCGCCAGAGGATGGCGTACCTGTTGGCGGCGTTGATGGTCTTGAAGAACTTCTTCGCGCGGGGACTCCCGTTCAGCGCCTTCCGAAAATCGGGATCAATGGTAACGGCGCTAGGCGATCCGTAAGCCGCTTCCCACCGACCATCCTCCTTCGCTTTTTTAATTTCCTCGAGCCCGGCCGGCTTCATCCGCTTGGCGTCAATCAGGGCGAGCGCCTTATCACGATTGATCTGCGACCACATGCTTCGTGGTCGCCTCGCCGTAAAGCGCTGGAGCCAGGCGGTCTCGCTATGGGAGCGTTTGTGTCCGTCTATCCAGCCGTAACAGAGGGCACTCTCCACTGCTTCGGCGTACGTCACCGAAGGTATGCCCGATGCCTTCTTCGCGAGCCGCATCCAGATACCGGTCGAGCTGCGATGATTTGCGCGCAGCCATTTCTCCCACTCCTTCTGGCTCGCGAAGTCGTGGATCGGGTCGGAATCCATTCGCGTGGATTTCACGGATTTCGCCGGCGCCGGTTTTTTTGCCATTGTCCTAGCGACGCCTCAGTGCACGCTCAATGCGGGGTTATGACCCGCGGGGAGTCCTGCTTGGAGGGAGGCGTCATGGCTGGACGCTCGGACAGCAGTCGCGCGGTGAAGCGCTGTCCCTCGGAGAGGCGCTCGACTTCGAGCGCGATCGCGTCGACCGCCTGCGTCAGCGCGCCAAGATTTCGGTCCAGCGCCACATTGGTGCCGGCCAGAACCTCTTGCGCTGCAAGGCGCGCGGCACGCTTGGCCCCGAACTGGGCACCCGCCCACGCAGCGATGAAGCCAACTACCGCGGCTAAACTGCCCGCGATGCCAAAAAGAAGAATGTAGTGCTCACGCAACGTTCCGAAAAAGATTGGGGGCATCGAAGCACCGTCGCCTGGTGTGGTTTGGAATTCCGGATTCTCGTAGTCCTACGCAACAACATACGCGCGGTTTCGACGGGGGTACACTCAGATCCGCATTCCTGTCAGCCGGCTTTGGCTTCGCGCCCCCGCGCCTCGGCCAGCTTCCTTGCAATTCCCCTGTAGAACGAGGCGTCAACGGTCTTGTTCTGCTCTTCCAGTGTCAGGGCCGCAAGCTCGAGCGCGTAGAGGATGTTGCCGAGATAAAGCTGCGCCAATCCCGAGACCGACTCTTTTTCGTCATCCATGCGTGCGGGCGGGCGGAACCGGGGTCACGTCGTGGTCAGTCTGCGTTTCCGCCTCCAGCACACGGACTACCACCGCCGTGATGTTGTCGTTCCCGCCATTCATGTTCGCCTCCTGAATCAAGGCGTCGACGATCCGCTCCGGCTTCGCACGCGACATCAGAAGCTGCTGGATCCGCCGGTCATCGATCATCCCGGTGAGTCCGTCGCTGGCGAGGAGAAACGCATCGCCGATGCGGGCCTCTCCATCGAATACATCGGGCTCGATTTCGTCGGCCATTCCGATGCAGCGCGTGATGACGTTGCTCTGGGGGTGGCGCCTCGCCTGGTCGGGCGTGAGGAGGCCCGCGTCCACCTGCTCCTGCACCAGGGAATGATCCTTGGTCAGCTGTCGCATCTCGCCGCTTCGGACCATGTAGATGCGGGAGTCACCGACGTGCCCGACGACGTACCTCGCCTCCGAGAGCAGAAGCGCTGAAACGGTGCTGCCCATCCCGAGCTTGTCCCGTTCCGTGCGAGTCCGCTCGAACACCGCGCGATTCGCGTCGCGGAGAGCCCTCGCCACCTTTTCGTGCGCATCAGCGGCGTCCAGGTCGTTGAGATCGGACAGGTCGTGACTCACGATCTCAACCGCCATCTCGCTCGCGACCTCGCCCGCCGCGTGTCCGCCCATGCCGTCCGCGACTATGAAAAGTCCGCGAAAGGCGTTGGCCGAAGCATGCAGCGAATCCTCATTCCCCTTTCTAATCCGGCCGACATCGGTGCGAGCCGCGACCGCAAGGTGCACTAGTGGGAGCTCATGTGGTTGAGAGTCCGGGAGGTGATTGCAGCGGACGGAGGAACGACGACATCCCTCCTGACCTCAAACTACGGATACGTGAAATGAGCGGCAAGCATCACCCCGCACGCTGAAGCGGCGATTCGGACTCGCCGGCCTGGAGGCGCCAAAGGTTGTTGTACAGACCGGCGTGATCGACCAGCTCCCGGTGTGTTCCGCGCTCAACGACCTCTCCGTGATGGAGCACGAGTATCATGTCGGCGTTGGCAATCGTGCTCAGCCTATGCGCCACCGCGATCGTCGTACGCCCCGCGACGAGCACGCTGAGCGCCGCGTGAATCTCCGCCTCGATCTCGCTGTCTACCGCGCTGGTTGCCTCGTCGAGGAGCAGAAGCGGCGCGTTCGCCGCGATCGCCCGGGCGAAGGACAAGAGCTGCCTTTCGCCCACGCTTATCGACGCCCCACGCTCCCCCGGGACCTGTCCGTAACCCTTCGGAAACCCCCGAATGATACGGTCAGCCCCGACCTCCGCGGCGGCGCGAACCACGTCCTCGTCGCTGATCGGATTGGAAAGGCGAATGTTCGTCGCGATGTCACCAGCGAAAAGGAAAATGTCCTGCTGGACGTATCCGATCATCGACCGCAGCTCCTGGAGCGGCATCGTCCGGATGTCGATGCCGTTGATGGTGATGCGTCCCCGCTGCGGATCGTAAAAGCGCATGAGGAGATTCACGATCGTCGTCTTGCCCGCGCCGGTGTGGCCGACGAGCGCCAGCGTCTCACCCGCGCGCGCGGTGAAGCTCACACCTTTGAGCACCCACTCGACTTCCCTGACTTCGTGCTCCGCCCCGGGGTTCTGTTTCGCCAGGTGCGCGAGGTCGTAGGCGAACCAGACGTCCTCGAACGCGACCTCGACTCCAGCCCTCCTGCCGCGGGCTCCGACTTCATCGATGCTGTCCACGACGGTGGGCCTCGTGTCGAGCAGCGTGAAGATTCGCTCCGAGCTCGCCATCGCCGTCTGGAGAATGTTGTACTTCTCGGAGAGATCCTGGAGCGGCTGGAAAAACCTGCGCACCAGTTGGAGAAAAGCGGCGACGGTGCCGACGCTGAGCATGTTGGCGTGCACCCTCGACGCTCCCGCCACGATGAGTATCGCCAACGCTATGGATGTGAGCAGCTCGATCGCCGGGAAATAAAGCGCGTAGACGGTGATTGACTTGAGGTTCGCGTCGAGGTGGGATCGATTGAGCTCGTCGAAGCGTTGCGCTTCGCCCTGCTCCTGCCCGAAAAGCTGAACGATCCGCATTCCGGTGAGACGCTCCTGGAGGAACGAGTTGATCCTCGCCAGCCTGACCCGGATGTCGCGGTACGTGTTGCGCACGCCCTTCCGGAAGAGGCCCGACACCAGAACGACGAACGGAATCACCGCGAAAGATGCGAGCGCGAGCCTCCAATCCATGATTAGCATCGCGACACTTATCGCGGCGAGCGTGAAAAGATCGCCGAGTCCCGAGACAACGCCCGAGGTAAACAGCTCGTTCAGCGTCTCGACGTCCGATGTCACCCGCGTGATCAGCCGCCCGGCGGGATTCCGATCGAAGTAGGAGACCGAAAGACGCTGCAGGTGCTCGAAGATCTCCATCCGGAGGTCGCGCATGACGCGTTGGCCGAGCAGACTCGTGAGCCATGTCTGGCCGTACGAGGTAACGAACTCGGTGAGCAGCGCCAGGAAGAAGAGCGCCGTCGATACGATAACGATGCGCATGTTGTGGGTCGGCACCGCGACATCTATCACGCGGCGCGTGAGTAGCGGGCCCACTACCTGAATTGCGCCCTCGACGCACAGCAGGGCGAATGCCCCATACATCAGCTTCCGGTACGGCCCAGTGTACACCAACAGACGACGCATCAACTTGCGGTCGTAGGCTTTTCCTAGTATGTCGTCTTCGTGGGGCTGGGCAGGGGCAGTCATTCAGCCGTATCCTAGCCGGGTTGCGGGCGTGACGCTACGTCAGCGACACAGCATGGTACGCAGGTTGCACCTCAGGGCCGCACCGATGTTCCATCCTGTCGGCTGACGTATAACCTTACTGGAGGGAAGATGGGCATTCTCGCATGGATCGTTCTTGGCCTCATCGCGGGCGCGATCGCCAAGGCCATCATGCCGGGGAACGATCCCGGCGGCATCATCGTTACCATTATCATCGGCATCGTAGGTGCATTCATCGGTGGCTTCCTGGGGAACATGATTACCGGCACCCCACTAAACGGCTTCTCGATCCAAAGCATCATCCTCGCCGTAATCGGCGCGCTCATCCTTCTGTGGATCTATCGGATGGCAACGCGCGGCCGAGGCACGACGACGCTCCCGTAAGGCAACTTCGGCGTCTCGCAGGTAAAGGGTTTGCCGCTCTGGCTTTACTGGATCCTCCTCGGCCTCGTGGCGGGGAGTCTGGCCAAGTTTCTGGTGCCAGGGCGGGACCCCTCGGGATGCATCATCACGATTCTTCTGGGGATCGTGGGCGCGTTCATAGGCGGATGGCTGGGGACGCGATTTTTTGGGTGGGGACACATCGCCGCGGGCGAATTCGATTTCCGCTCGATCGGCACCGCCACCGTAGGAGCGATTGTCCTTCTTCTCCTCGGCCGACTCGTCCGGCGACTGTAGTCGGCTCCGCCGACACCTCTGCGCACAGCCATAACTTCGGCGCATGTTCGGTGCCGAGTTTAGATTTCGGATGTGAAAGAGAGCATCGTCGTCCGCGGCGCCAGACAACACAATCTCAAGGGATTCGATGTCGAGATCCCGCGACGCACTGTCACCGTAATCACGGGTCCGTCCGGCTCGGGGAAGTCTTCGCTCGCGTTCGATACCATCTATGCCGAAGGCCAGCGCCGGTACGTTGAGTCGCTCTCGTCCTACGCGCGACAGTTTCTCGAGCGAATGGAAAAGCCGGACGTGGATTCCGTCGAGGGTCTTTCCCCCGCGGTCGCGATCGAGCAGAAGAATCCCACCAAGACGTCGCGCTCCACGGTCGGAACGGCAACCGAGATCTACGATTATCTGAGACTGTTGTGGGCTCGCGTCGGGCGCACCTATTGTCCCAACTGCGGGCGCGAGATCAAGCCGGACACCGTGACCTCCGTGACGGACAAGATTCTTGCGCTGCCGGTGGGTACGCGGTTCTACGCGACCTTCCCTCTCCGCCTGTCCAGCAAAGTCACGCACGACGTCGTCATCGAGAACCTCCGCGCGCAGGGCTTTCTTCGCGTCGCAATCGACGGAATGGTGATGCACCTCGATGAGCTGGCCGACAGCACGCGGGATATCACGCGAGCGAAGGAGCTGCTCGTGGTGGTGGACAGGCTGGTGGCGTCAGCGGAGACTTCCGGTCGTCTGAGCGACGCTGTCGGCGTTGCGTTCGCAGAGGGCGAGGGAGATTGCATCATCGTGTTCAACGAGCCGGTTATCTCCCCGCTCGATGGGCTGACGGTCGGCAAGCTGGCCTTCACCGAGCGATTCCAGTGTCCTGACGACGGCACCGTTGCTCCCGCGCCGACGCCGCAGCTCTTTTCGTTCAACAATCCGCGCGGCGCCTGCAGCCAATGCAACGGCTTCGGCGCGATTCTCGAGTACGACGAGACGCTGGTAGTGCCCTACCCTTCGCGGTCCCTGCGCGACGGTGCGATCGATCCGTGGACCATGCCGCGCTACGACAATAAGCGCCGCGCGCTGGCGGAGTTTGCAAAGCGCGAGAGAATTCCGATGGACAAGCCGTGGGATCAGCTCACGTCCGCGCACCGCCAGCTTTTGCTTCATTCGAAGACCCGCGGCTACAAGGGGATTTTCCCATTCCTGCGGGACCTGGAGGAGAAGCGCTACAAGCAGTACATCCGCGTCTTCCTTCGCCGATATCAAACGGCGCAGGAGTGCCCGCGGTGCCATGGAACGAAGCTCCAGCCCGAAGCGCTCAACGTCCGCGTCGGTGGGCTCAACATCGCGCAGGTGTCGGAGCTTCCTGTTGACGAGCTCGCGATTTGGCTCAATGACCTGCGGCTCACCGAATACGAGATGCGCGTGGCGGAGATGATTCTGAAGGAATCACGCGACCGCGTGACATTCCTGCGCGACGTCGGACTGGGCTATCTCTCGATGAATCGCGCCACCCGCACGCTGTCGGGCGGCGAGGCCCAGCGAATCGGTCTCGCCAACTCCCTGGGCTCCCACCTCGTCGACACGCTCTACGTCCTCGACGAGCCGTCGATCGGCTTGCACTCGCGCGACATGGACAGACTGCTCAAGCTTCTCCAGCGCCTCCGCGACGCCGGCAACAGCGTGCTCGTCGTCGAGCACGATCTCGCGGCGATCGAGATGGCTGACTACATGGTGGAGCTCGGCCCTGGCAGTGGCGAAGCCGGCGGAGAGATAGTTTTCGCCGGACCGATGTCGCGCATCGCGGAGAGTCCGCTAACAGGCCAGTACGTCACGGGCGCTCGAACGATTCCGCTCCCGAGTGAGCGACGCCGCCTGGGCCCGCGATGGGTCACCCTCACCGGCGCGCGTGAGCACAATCTTCAGAACGTGGACGTCAGGATTCCGCTCGGGGCCCTCACCGTCGTGACGGGAGTCTCCGGATCGGGTAAGAGCACGCTCGTCCACGACGTCCTCTATCGCGCGCTCGAGACGCATCTCGTCGGCGAGCACTCCGCCAAGCTCCACCTTGGCGAAAAGGTCGGCGAGTACGAGACCATCACGGGCTTCGACGCGCTCGACGACGTGGTGATGATAGACCAGAGCCCAATCGGAAAATCGCCGCGATCGAATCCCGTGACGTACGTCAAGGCATTCGACGAGATCCGGAGCATTTTCGCCGATCAGCCGCTCGCGCGTCAGCGGAAGTACACGCCCGGAACGTTCAGCTTCAACGTCGAGGGCGGACGGTGCGAGGGATGTGAGGGGGCGGGGGCGCTCGAGGTGGAGATGGTCTTCATGGCCGACGTCTTCGTGCCGTGCGACGAATGCGGCGGAAAGCGCTACAAGCCGGAAGTGCTCGATGTCACCGTGCGCGGAAAGAACATCCACGACGTTCTGAATCTCACGGTTGATCAGGCGATCCGGTTTTTTCCGCGCGAGGAGAAGCTAGGACAGGCGCTCTGGCAGCTGCAGCAGGTCGGACTCGGCTATCTCCGCCTGGGTCAGCCGGCGACTACGCTGTCCGGGGGCGAAGCGCAGAGAATCAAGATCGCGCGCGAGCTGGCGCTGGCCGGAAAGAAGTCAGGAAAGAAGATGTACGTCATGGACGAGCCGACGACTGGACTCCACCTCGAGGACATACGAAAGCTGGCGAAGGTTTTCGATCGTCTGCTGGAACAGGGTCACTCGCTCGTTCTGATCGAGCACAATCTCGACGTCATCAAGCTCGCGGACTGGATAATCGACCTCGGCCCCGAGGGCGGGATAGGCGGCGGAACGGTCGTGGCGATGGGAAGGCCCGAAGAGATAGTCAGGGTGGAGGAGTCCTACACTGGACAGTGGCTCGCTCCGCTGCTGAAACGCCGGGTAGCGAGCGAGATTTCGTCGCGTCTGATGGTCGCTGAATCCCAGCCGATATCGAGGCAACTAGCTCTTTAGCGACGCGCTTTCGCGACGCGCTTTAGCGACCCTTCACCGCGTCTCTTGCGCGATACGGGCGAGCTTCGCCGACAGGGATCGCGGCGCGATTCTGTTTGCTTGCGCGATGAGCTTATTCTTGAACCCCGGAATCGCGAGACGCTTGCCGCTAATCATGGCATCGTAACCGTATTTTGCGACATCAGCGGCGTTGGCTACTCCGAATGTGTTGAACAGGCGGGAGCTACCCATCTGCGCGGTGTCTGCAAAGTCCGTCTGGGTTGGACCCGGACATAAGACCGTGACCGACACGCCCGTGTTGCGAAGCTCCTCCGCGAGCGCTTCGGAGAAGCTGAGGACGTAGGCTTTGGTGGCATAGTAGACTGCCATCAACGGGCCGGGTTGGAATGCCGCTGTCGACGCCACATTGAGCACCCGACCCGCCCGGCGCTTGATCATCGCCGGGATGAACAGCTTGGTGAGCGCCGTGAGGGCGCTGACGTTGACCTGGATCATTTCGAGCTCGCGTTGGAGCGCCGTGTCGGCGAATTCCCCGCCAAGTCCGAAGCCGGCGTTGTTCACCAGGATTTCGACGTCGATGTTCTCGTTGCGGAGGAAATCGTAAATCGCCTGCGGTGTGTCGGGGAGCTTGAGGTCGGCGGCGAAGACGTGCGCCTTGATGTCGAACTTGCCTTCGAGCTGGCCCGCGGCGGCTTCAAGGGTGTCGCGCTTTCGCGCGACCAGCACCAGGTCGTATCCATTGCGCGCGAGCACCTTGGCGAGCTCGAGGCCGATGCCGCCGGAGCCGCCGGTGACCAAAGCGGTCGGGCGGTGATTGCCATTTCTTTTTTCCCGCATGTATTGAAAGTAGCGCAAGTCGACTACAGCGGAATACTGGCGGCAACGGGTAGTAGCTCGGTTGATTCCGGTCGTCGTACCGGCTAAGTTGCGAAGCTATTCCCGAGTAGCTCAGGTGGTAGAGCAGGTGACTGTTAATCACCGGGTCGGGGGTTCGAGTCCCTCCTCGGGAGCTGGGTAAGACTCGCAGTTGAATCGACCATAAAAAGGGCACTTCCCAAAAGGAGTGCCCTTTTTTCCGTTCTGTAAGGACCCTCGTTTTGACATTTGTCGCTTGTGACGCTCAGCATCGACGTTGCGGGCCCAAGCCGACTCTCATATGGTTATGACGATCCTCGACACCGTCAGGATCGAGCAGGAGGCATGAGCAGGCAGAGCCGCCCACCTCAACCCTATCTCACATGGCAAACCCAAGAGACAGCAAGACCGTCCGGTTGGTAGTCATAGTGGTTCTCGCCCTGATCGTCGCCTATCTCCTCTATTCCGCGTCATAGACAATGCCGATACCCAAATTCAAGCCGGTCGCAAACGCGTCCGAAGGCACAAAGAAGGTCATCAAGCCGATTCTCATCGGGCTGCTTGCAATCCTCGCCGGCGCGTTCGGTCTCGAGGCGACGAACAACGACTGGGACCTGGGAAAGATCGTGAAAGGATCTTCGCCGTCCGACGCCAA
Source organism: Gemmatimonadales bacterium (assembly GCA_038322455.1). Taxonomy (GTDB): domain Bacteria; phylum Gemmatimonadota; class Gemmatimonadetes; order Gemmatimonadales; family Gemmatimonadaceae; genus UBA4720. The sequence continues at coordinate 42,597 of JBBQFZ010000012.1, forward strand.
GATTCTGCGCGATCAGAATGGGAATATCCGGCGTGACGCGAGCGGCCAGATCATCACACGGGTGATGCGCGATAAGAATGGCAACGTCGTTCCGGAAGGCACGGCGGGAGCAAAGTACACGGACGAATACAACTGTGCCGATTTCTCTACGCAGCCCGATGCACAGGGGTTTTTTGACAAGGCGGGCGGTGTCGGCCACGACACGAATCGACTCGACGGAGACAAGGATGGAGTGGCATGTGAGGATCTGCCGAAGGGGGCAAAGCGGTAGCCACAACAGTTCCCTATTAAGCGATCGATCGAAGATACCGCTGTACGATCGCCCGTAGGTTTGCGGCATCGAACGGCTTCTCGATGTGCTCCTTCGGAGGATCGGTTAGGAACGTCCGTGCTTTGACAGTGAACGCGCCTCCGGTGAGAAAGATCATCCTGTTCGCCTGTTCGGGCGCGACAATCGAAAGCTCCCGGTGCAGGTCCATGCCCGTCATGTCCGGCATCATCAGATCGCACAGAATGAGATCGAATTTTTCGCCCCTCGCACAGAGGGCCAGAGCGTCCTTGGCTACGAGCGTGCTGACGACGTCGTGTTCTTTCGACAGGATCCGCTTGACGATCGTGACCAGCATCACTTCGTCGTCGACCACGAGAATTCGGCCGCGTCGACCTGGAAGTGCCACGTTCGTCACGATTGTTACCGATGCCCTCTCCGCCGTGTGAGCCACCGGCAGCGCGACAACAAAGGTGGTTCCCTTCCCGACCTCGCTCTCAACGGTCAGCTCACCGCCCATGTCGGTGACGATGCGTTGACAAATCGCCAGACCGAGACCGGTACCCACTCCCACTGCCTTGGTGGTGAAGAACGCGTCGAATATCCGGCCGATGATCGCGGGTGGAATGCCGGGGCCGGTGTCGCTGACTGAGGTAATCACGCGTCCGCCCTCGAGCCGTGTCTTCACACCAATCACGTTGTGCTCAGCCCGACCCTCCGGCGTCGCCTGCGCGGCATTTACGAGCAGGTTCAGAAACACCTGCCCGAGCCGACCTTCATTTGCTTCCACCGCCGGGACGTCGCCGTAGTTCTTCACCAGCCGGGCCCGATGCCGAATCTCGTTCCACGCCATTCCGAGCGAGGATTCCATCACCGCTTTGACATCGACCGGACCGGGTCCATCCTCGCTCGGGGTCCGCGAAAATATTTTCAGATCTCTCACGATCGAACGCACGCGTTTTGCGGCTTCCCGCGCATCATCAAGGGGTCCCTTTATTTCTTCGAGGGTCCCGGCATCAACTCTCCGCAATCCGTTCTTCATTCCATCGCCGTTTGCTCCAACGGCGGGAGCCAGGCTTTCCGCGATGTAGTCCAGATTCGCCATCACGGCGGCCAACGGATTGTTGATCTCGTGCGCCACGCCAGCGGCGAGTGTTCCTACCGAAGCCATGCGATCGCTGACCATCAGCTGCGACTCGAGCTTTTTCTTCTCGGTTACGTCGGTGTTGATTGTGAGAATGCTTTTTGGCTGTCCCTGAGCGTCTCGAACCAGAGTCCAGCGTTCTTCAACGGTGATGTCGCGGCCATCCTTGGTGCGCTTGATCATCTCGCCTTCCCACTCTCCCTTGACCAGCAGCTCCCGCGTGGCGTCATCGAAGCATGAAGGGTCCTTGAAGCGCGCTTCGATGGAAATACCGCCCATGACCTCGGCAGCGGTCCAACCGTAGAGTTTCTCAGCGCCCTTGTTCCAGTAGAGGATCCTGCCGTCGAGCTCTTTCACCTGAATCGCTTCCCGGGCGATGTCGAGCAGGGCCGCCTGTTCTTCTACTGCCAACTGCATCCGCCGGCGCTCCGACTCGGCGCGCAGACTGGTGATCCCGAACGACGTATTGTCAGCCATTTCCTGTAGAAGCTTCACTTCTTCAGCGCTCGCCTGATTTGTTTCGGCGGAGTACAATCCCAGTAAGCCGAACGTGCCGCTGGCATCGCGCAATGGAAGGCGAATCACTCCACGGTAGCCGCGCTGCAGCGCGGGCTCGAGCCATGCCGCCAACGAGGAGTCTTTGGCGAAGTCGTCACTGACATTCGACTGCCCTGTGCGAATCACCTCACCGGCAGGGCCCTGCCCCAATGGATCGTTTTCATTCCAGGTGCAGGCGACAGCTGTGAGATAACCATCCTCCACCCCGGCGTGGGCCATCGGCGTGATCGACCGTGCCTCGTCATCCTGTGCGAATCCGACCCACGCCATCCGGTAGCCGCCATTCTCCACCGCTATGCGGCAGACCTCGTTCAACAGCTGACTCTCGTTCTCCGCGCGCACAATCGCCTCGCTGCACGCGCTCAACATCTTCAACGCACGATTGGTTCTGGCGATTTCCAGCTGCGCGAGCTTGAGGTCGTGGATGTCGGTGCATGTGCCAAACCACTTCAGAGCCGTTCCGTGATCGTCTTTGACCGGCACGCCACGAATCAGCCACCACCGGTAAGATCCGTCGGCGCGACGCAAACGACATTCGATCGAAAAGGTGCCGACGGTGTCTCTCGCCTTTTGCCAGGCTTCGCCCGTCCTCTCTCTATCATCCGGATGGAAGGGCTTGATCCACCCATTACCGTAGCTCTCATCCAACGTAAGTCCGGTGTAGTCCGCCCACTGCTGGTTGAAGTAGACACACCACCCATCGGCCCGGGTGGTCCAGACCATCTGCGGCATCGCCTCGGTCAACGCACGGAATTCACCCAGGCTGGCCTTTAGTGCATCCGAAGTACGCCGCTGGGCGGTGATGTCCGTCGCAACTCCAATGACACGGATCACTTTGTCGTCCGCGTCTCGAACCTGGAATCCTCGGCTCCGCACCACGCGGACTTCGCCATCAGGACGCACGATCGAATACTCCAGCTCCACGGACGATGTGGATTTCGTCAATTCCGCGAGCTCATTTTTTACGCGCTCGCGGTCTTCAGCGAGTATCGACGTATTCCATATGTCGGGATTGGCGTAGAGAGTCTCCACCGGAACGCCCCAAATCTGCTCGAAAGCAGGGCTGACGTACTGCAACTCAGACGTGTCGGCGGAGTGTATCCAGAAAACGTCCGTGATATTCTCGGCGACCTGGAGAAACCTGTCGTTGCTCTGGCGCAACGCGTTCTCGGTGAGTTTGCTCTCCGTTATGTCCTGGCAGGTGCCGATCGCCCGTAACGAGCCCCCCTCCGCGTCCGCATGAGTGTGCCAGCGCTCCTCGACGAACTTGATCCGACCGTCGCGCATTACCACCCGATGCTCTACCGACTGAAGACTTAGCACCGTCGCCGAGCGCGCGAACGCGCAGTCAACCCGCTCTCTGTCTTCCTGTTGAACAGCCTCCAGGAAGCGCTCATGGGTCGGATGAAACGTTTTGCTGTCGGTCTCAAAGATTCTGTGGGTTTCTTGCGACCAGAGCACTGACCCAGTTGAAAAGTCGGTCTCCCAGCTTCCGACCTTGGCAACGGCCTGAGCGGCAACGAGCCGCTCTCGTTCGAGCGCGAGCTGTAGTGATGTCTGTCGTTGATGG